>CAZLMO010000009.1:0-7449 GCA_964560915.1 uncultured Oscillospiraceae bacterium | reverse complement strand
AAGATCCGCGATGAAAATAGAGACGAAAGAGGAGATTCTGGATATCCTCAAGATGCCGGAACCGGAATTTAAAACCGTGGTCATGCCGGAGGCGGAGAAGGCCCGCCGGGAGGCAAGGGGCAATAAACTGACCGTCACGACCCTGCTCGGCTACGACAATATTTGTAAAAACCAGTGCCTTTATTGCGGGATGCGCGCGGCCAACAACCAGCTGGAACGCTACCGCATGCCGCCGGAGGAGGTGATCGCCTCGGCAAAATATGCGAGGGAGCAGGGGTACCACCGGATTTTTCTGATCTCGGGCGAGGATCCGAAATATGGGTTTAAAAACCTTCTGCATATCGTTTCCGAAATCAAAAAGCTGGGGATGTATATTTCTCTCGCCTGCGGAGAATATCCGGAGGAGGACTTCCTTTCGCTGAAACAGGCCGGAGCGGACGAATATGCGATGAAATTTGAAATGTCGGATGAGGAAACCTTCAACCGGCTCAACCCGTCCACCAATTTTAAAAAAAGAATGGCCGCTATCGAAGCGATTCAGAGATGCGGCTTCAGGCTCGCCTCCGGGAACATCGTCGGCTTCCCGGGGCAGACGGCGGATCAGCTCGCGGAGGATATTCTCCTGACGAAAAAGCTCCGCATCAGCTGGGCGCCGATCATCCCCTACATGCCCGCGGCGAATACGCCGCTCGCGAAGGAGGGAGGACGCGGCGACCTTCTGACCAATCTCAAGGAAATCGCGATTCTCCGCCTGATGATGCCGGATATCAACATCACGGCGCAGCAGCCGGGTGAAAACATAAAAAACGGGCTTTCGGATGAGGAGGGGAATCTATACGCGATCCACGCGGGCGCGAACCTGCTGTTTTACGACCTTCTGCCCGATCAGAAGGCGAAGGAATTCCGCGTGATCGACGACCGGAACGTGACGGGCACCCGTCACCTCTACCGGATTGCCGAATTGAGCGGCATGGAACTCGACAGATAGGAGAGGCCGAAATGAGTATCGAGAATACACCGATGGCAAACCGTGTTCATATAGGGATTTACGGCAAAAGAAATGTGGGCAAATCGGCGCTCATCAACTCGATCACCGGGCAGGCCGTCTCGCTCGTTTCGGATATTGCCGGGACGACGACCGATCCCGTCTATAAAGCGATGGAACTGCATGGGCTGGGGCCGGTTGTCTTTATCGATACGGCGGGGCTGGACGACGAGGGCGAGCTCGGCGGCATGCGCGTCGCAAAAACAAAAGAAGCGGTTCTCAAGACCGATCTTGCGGTCGTGGTTTTTGCCGCGCCTCCCGACGTTGAGCTGCCGTGGATCGAAGATTTCAAGCGAAGAGGCACGCCGATCCTCGCCGTGCTCAACAAAACGGATGCGCTCGAAGATACGGAGGCCGTTCGCCAGGCAATCCGGGAGGCCACGGGCCTTGAAGCGGTATGCGTCAGCGCGGCAAAGCGGCAGAACATCGACCGGCTGCAAGAAAGGATCATCGGCCTTGTGCCCGAAAATTTCTGGGAGATCGGCATCACCGGCGGCCTTGTGGGGGAGAACGATACGGTTTTGCTGGTGATGCCGCAGGACATTGAAGCGCCGAAGGGGCGCCTGATCCTGCCGCAGGTGCAGACCACCCGCGAGCTGCTCGATAAAAAATGCGTGATAGTAAGCGTGACCAGCGACAAAATCGACGAAGCGCTGGCCGCGCTTTCCAAGCCGCCGAAGCTCATTATCACGGATTCGCAGGTCTTTGCGAAAGTCTATGAAAAAAAGCCTGCGGAGAGTATGCTTACCTCATTTTCGGTGCTGTTTGCGGCGAACAAGGGCGACATTCGCGCCTTTCTGGAGGGCGCGGAGGCGATCGGCAGGCTGACCGAGCACTCGCGGGTATTGATTGCGGAGGCATGCACCCACACGCCCATCGAGGGGGATATCGGCCGGGTAAAAATCCCGGCGCTGCTTCGGAAAAAAGTGGGGGAGGCGCTCCCCATTGATTTTGTGCGCGGCGCGGATTTTCCGGCGGATTTGAAAAAATATGACCTGATTATTCACTGCGCGGCGTGCGTATTTAACCGCAAACAGATGATGAGCCGCATCGGCGAAGCCGCCCGGCAGGGCGTCCCGATCTGCAACTACGGCGTCACCATCGCCTGCCTTTCCGGAATCCTCGACAAAATCAGCTTCCCTTCATAACCTGTAAAGACGTTTCATTTTACACACCTGTTTTTCCGCGCCGGTGCTCCGGGAAAGGCTTTGTTTTTGGAATTTCCTGCCGAAATCCGGGATTTCGCTTTTAAGACATCGGGCGAGAGACGGGGAACCGGAGCCGCCGCGGGCAGGCCTGACAGGCTGGTTCCTTTTTTGGCTTTCCGCGCCGGTGCTCCGGGAAAGGCTTTGTTTTTGGAATTTCCTGCCGAAATCCGGGATTTCACTTTTAAAACGCCGGGCAAGAGATGGAGAATTGGCCGAGACCGGCCTGTGCGGGGCCTTTCAGAGCTTGCGTAAACCACTTCAACTCAACGGGTGGCTTTGGTTCGATTCCCTTAGAAACTTATACAGAAAGCGATAAAAAAAACACCCGCCCGTCTCCGGTCGGAGACAGGCGGGCGTTTTTCAGATCCATGCATTTTTATAAAGGCGCGTCACTACGGTTTATGTAGTGACGGCACCCTCCGTAAGGCCGAAACTGATCGACAGGGCTTCGTCGATTCTCCCCATTGAACCATCATCCAGGCGACCCATTTTTTCTTTCAGCCGCTGTTTGTCGATCGTGCGGATTTGCTCCAGCAAAACGATCGAATCCTTTGCCAGGCCACAGTCTTTAGGCTCCACTTCGATGTGTGTCGGAAGCTTCGTCTTTTCTTTCTGGCTGGTGATCGCCGCGGCGATGACGGTGGGGCTATATTTGTTGCCGACGTCGTTCTGCACAATGAGAACCGGACGGATGCCACCCTGTTCAGATCCGACCACCGGGCTCAGGTCGGCGTAATAAATGTCTCCCCGTTTAACAGTCACGATTCTATCCTTCCTTTCCCATTTTTATGGCAATGTTCCCTATTACTTGCAGGGATAGTATTGCCGCGCGGGGGAACGGATAATCACGTCGGCAGTGAAATTATCCGAAGAGCATTGCCCGCGCACACGAAAAGCGGCTCATGCATGTACGGGCAGGATTTCGTGCATTCCATCCTATTGTCAAAACGGAATTGCCGTGATAAAATGTCAGTATTGTCCGAAAGGGGGGGCCGCCCGTGACCGGAATGGAAGAATACGCCGCAAAAATGCGTGCGCTGCTCAAAGAGAAGGGCGGCGTCCACCGTGCGTTCGTCCGCACATACGGCTGTCAGCAGAATTTTGCCGACGGCGAGAAGCTCGAGGGCATGCTGCTGGAGATGGGATATTCCCTTGCAGACAAGGCGGAAGATGCGGAATTCGTGATCTTTAACACCTGCGCCATTCGGGAAAACGCGGAGCGCCGCGTATTCGGCAATGTCGGCATTCTCAAAAAAGCGCACCACGAAAACCCGGATATGATTATCGCCGTCTGCGGCTGCATGGTTCAGCAGGAACATATCGCGGAGAAATTCCGCCGCAGTTACCCGTTTGTGGATCTCGTATTCGGCACACACGCCGCAGAAAGGATGCCGGAGCTCGTCTACCGGTATCTGACGCAGAAAAAGCGCCTCTGCGACATCGGGGACGGGGAAGGCTGCATGGCGGAATATCTGCCCATCCACCGGGATAATCCCCTGAAGGCCAACCTCCCGATCATGCACGGATGCGATAATTTCTGTTCCTACTGTGTCGTGCCGCTGGTGCGGGGCCGGGAGAAGAGCCGGGAGCCAGAGAATATCCTTGCCGAGGCGCGGGCAATCGCCGCGGCCGGATACCGGGAGATCACCCTGCTCGGCCAGAACGTCAATTCCTACGGAAAAGGGCTTGCATATCCGATGAGTTTTGCGCAGCTCCTGCGGGCGGTCAACGACATCGAGGGCGATTTCCGCATTCGGTTCATGACTTCGCACCCGAAGGACTGCACGAGGGAGCTGCTTGAGGCGATTGCGGACTGCAAAAAGGTCTGCCGTTCAATCCACCTGCCGGTGCAGAGCGGCTCCGACCGTATTCTGCGCGAGATGAACCGCCGCTATACGGCGGAGCATTATCTGGATCTGCTCCGGATGGCGCGGGAGATTGTGCCGGATATCACGGTCACAAGCGACCTCATCGTCGGCTTCCCGGGCGAGACGGAGGAGGATTTCGAGGCCACAATGGCGCTTTGCAGAGAGGCGAGGTGGCTCATGACCTACAGCTTCATTTACTCGAAACGCGAGGGCACCCGTGCCGCGCAGATGGAGGATCAGGTTCCGCCGGAGGTATCTTCAAGGAGATTTCAGGAGCTGCTTGCCCTCCAGACTTCCATCAGCCGAGAGATCAACGCCTCCTATGTCGGGAAGACGACGGAAGTGCTTTTTGACGACGAGGCGGACGCCGGGGAAGGATACATCAGCGGCCGCAGTTCGGAAAATCTTGTGGTGCGGATCCCGCGGGAGGATGCACCGGAAGGTTTTGCAAAGGTTTATTTGAAGGATACGCTTGGATGGGCGCTCGATGGGGAACCTATCAAATAGGGAACAATGATTTTTATATGGGAGGAATTACGATGGATATTATTGAAATGACACGGGAACTGGGGAAAAAGCTGCAGGAGGAGGAGACGTACCTGCACCTGAGAACCGCCCAGCAGGCCGTCGAGGACGACAAGGAGCTTCAGGACCGAATTTCGGAATTTAATCTGCAGCGTGTGACGCTCGGCCAGGAGGCGGCAAAAGAGAACCGCGACCAGGCAAAGGTGGACGCGCTTGATAAAAAGGTCCGTGACATGTATGACGAGCTGGTCGACCACGCAAAGCTTGTGGCCTATAATGAGGCGCAGGATGAGTTTAACGAGGTTTTCGGCTTTGTCGTTCATATCCTTCAGATGTCCGCCGCCGGCAACGACCCCATGGCGGTCACGAAGGACACCATGGGTGGATGCAGCGGGGAGTGCGGTTCCTGCGGAGGATGCCACTGATGGAACGTGCGGAACTTGCCAAGATGATCGACCAAACGATGCTCAAACCGGATGCCACACATACCGAGCTCCATACGCTCTGTGACGAGGCAAAAAAATACGGTGTCGCGTCGGTCTGCGTCAACTCCCTGAACGTCTGGTTTGTCCATAAGGAACTCAAGGGCACGGGGATCCGGACTTGCTCTGTGGTGGCCTTCCCGCTCGGCGCCATGGCTTCCGCCGCGAAGGCCTTCGAGGCCTCCTGCGCGATCGAGGACGGCGCGGAGGAGATCGATATGGTGATGGATATCGCCTCCGCCAAGGCCGGGAACTGGCGCAAGGTGAAAGAGGACATCGAAGAGGTGCTCGATGCCTGTGAGGAGAGCGGCAACGCGCGGCTCAAGGTGATCCTCGAGTGCTGCCTGCTGACCGATGAGGAGAAGCGGGAGGCCTGCCGGATCGCAAAGGAGGTAGGCGTCGATTTCGTCAAGACCTCAACCGGTTGCGCAAAGGGCGGGGCGACGGTGGAGGACGTCCGCTTGCTGCGGGAGGTCGTCGGCCCCGAAATGGGCGTCAAGGCGGCCGGCGGAATCCGGGATTTTGAGACCGCCTGCGCAATGGTTGAGGCCGGGGCCAGCCGGATCGGCACCTCTTCGGCGGCAAAAATCCTTGGTGAGAACGAAGAATAAGGAAATTATCCCGAAGATAACACAAAGAAATTCGGAGGACCCGATCGGGCCCTCCGGATTTCTTTATCCTTTCCGGTTCGGTTCAGGGAATCCGCAGGAAGGCAGAGGCTTCGCCGGGATAACCGACCGGATTTCACCGCTTCCCGGGAACCGAAAGCGCTTTGAGCACGGGGAAACAACATATTGATGCAGGCACGGGGATGTTCGTCACAGAAACAGGTTCGGAGATGCAGGACATGCGGCCTCTTTTTATTTCAGGTGGCGAGAGCGCACGGAAACACGTGCGGGCAAAAAAAACAGGCGCCGGAAATTCCGGCGTCTGTTTTTGATGTTTGAAACCGTACCGATTACAGGAAAAGCGGAACGAAAACGAGGGCGACGATCGTCATCAGCTTGATGAGGATGTTCATGGACGGGCCCGAAGTATCTTTGAACGGATCGCCGACCGTATCGCCGACGATAGCGGCTTTGTGGCACTCGGAGCCTTTTCCGCCAAAGTTGCCGTTTTCAATATACTTCTTCGCATTGTCCCAGGCGCCGCCGGCGTTGGACATCGTGATGGCCATCAGCACGCCGGTGACCAGCGCGCCGGCCAGCAGGCCGCCGAGGGCTTCCGGCCCAAGGATCAGGCCGCAGGCGATCGGGCTGACAATGGCGAGGATGCCCGGAAGGAGCATCTCTTTGATCGCGGAGCGGGTGGAGATATCCACGCATTTCGCATAATCCGGTTTGGAGGTTCCGGCAAGGATGCCGGCGTCGGCATGGAACTGACGGCGAACCTCTTCGATCATTTCATTCGCGGCTTTGCCGACGGAATTCATGGTGATCGCGCCAAAGAGCATCGGCAGCATACCGCCGATGAAGAGGCCGGCGACGACCATCGGGTTGAGCAGGTCGATCCTGGTAAGGCCGGCGACGGTGGAATACGAAACAAACAGGGCAAGGGCGGTCAGAGCGGCGGAGCCGATGGCGAAGCCTTTGCCGACGGCGGCAGTGGTGTTGCCGACGGAGTCGAGGGTATCGGTGATATCACGTACGCTCTCCGGCAGATCGGACATTTCGGCGATGCCGCCGGCGTTATCGGAGATCGGGCCGTAGGCATCGACGGCGATAACGGTACCGGTGGTGGAAAGCATACCGACCGCGGCGATGGCGATGCCGTAAAGACCGAAGCTCATATAAGAAAGAATGATGCCGACTGCGATCAGCAGGATCGGGAAGACAGTGGAATTGAGCCCGGAGGCGTAACCACTGATAATGACGGTGGCGGCACCGGTCTGGCTCTGGCGGGCAATCTCCTTGACCGGCTTGTAGTCGGCGGAGGTGTAATACTCGGTCAGGGTGCCGATCGCGACGCCGACGACAAGGCCGACGACGACCGCGACGAAAGCGCCGAGTCCATGGAACATATAATTAGAAAGGAAGAAAGAGGCGACAATAACAATTCCGCTGGAGACGTAAGTACCGAGGTTCAGCTGCTTGGCCGGATTCTGGCCCTCTTTGCCGCCGACCATAAAAGCGGCGATCACGGAAGCACAGATGCCGATTGCAGCAAGAAGCAGCGGGAAGAGGGAGCCTTCGACGGGTGGAAGCTCAATATCGCCGAAAAATTTAGAGGTTATGCTCGGAATCGTGACCGCAAGCGTAATGGCGGAAACGATGGAACCGACGTAGGATTCAAACAGGTCGGAACCCATGCCGGCGACGTCG
>CAZLMO010000008.1:13832-30737 GCA_964560915.1 uncultured Oscillospiraceae bacterium | reverse complement strand
ATCGCGAAGCGCAAGCTCTTAGGTATCACCAAGGCTTCGCTCGCGACCGACTCCTTCATCTCCGCAGCCTCCTTCCAGGAGACCACGCGCGTGCTGACCGAAGCCGCCATCAAGGGCAAGACCGACCATCTGCTCGGCCTCAAGGAGAACGTCATTATCGGCAAGCTGATCCCGGCCGGAACCGGTATGGCGTGCTACAACAACGTTGAAATCGAGCAGGTTACGCCGGAACCCAGATCATCCATGCCGGATATTCACTCCAATGAGTATGCCAGCGTCATGGAAGCCGTAGAAGCGGTCAATGACTGAGACTATATCGCACAAACGAGCCGGGCGTTTTTTGTATAATACTGATAATACGGGGATTGACAAAAAATGCCTCAAATGATATGATTAACACTTGGTGATTCTTGAAACAAGGGACTATTTTCGGTCTTTGGAGCGGTTTTTCCGCCCATAAGATATAAAAATTATAAGAAAGGAGGAAACTCATGCCCACTTTTAATCAACTCGTTCGTCATGGAAGAGAGATTATTGAAACCAAGTCCACAGCCCCGGCACTTCTTCGCGGATGGAATTCCAAGAAGAAGGTGGCAATCGAACAGCACAGCCCGCAAAAGAGAGGCGTCTGCACGGCTATCCGTACCGCGACGCCGAAGAAGCCGAACTCCGCCCTTCGTAAAATCGCGAGAGTTCGTCTCAGCAACGGAATCGAGGCCACCTGCTATATCCCGGGCGTTGGACACAACCTTCAGGAGCACAGCGTCGTCCTTATCAGAGGCGGCCGTGTCAAAGACCTCCCTGGCGTCCGTTACCACATCATCCGCGGAACCCTGGATGCACAGGGCGTCGCAAAGAGGATGCAGGGCCGCTCCAAATACGGTGCCAAGCGTCCAAAGGCCGGTGCTGCGAAAAAGTAAGAGAACTTCCTGTTTATGAATGAAATACTGCTGCCGGGAGGCGGCGATCGATATAAAGAAATGTATCGTCCGCAGTTCGGCACAACGGGAGTTTGTCGCTTTCGAGTACCTATGAATTCATTTTATGAAGGAGGGAAGTAAAGTGCCAAGAAGAGGACAAATCGCAAAACGTGACGTCTTGCCTGATCCGCTGTATCATTCCAAGATGGTCACCCGTCTGATCAACAACATCATGCTCGACGGCAAAAAGGGCGTTTCACAGAAGATCGTTTATGGAGCTTTCGATATCGTGGAAGCCAAAACCGGCAAAAACGGGTTGGAGGCTTTTGAGGAAGCTCTGGGCAACATCATGCCTGCGCTGGAGTGCAAGTCCCGCCGTGTCGGCGGTGCAAACTATCAGGTCCCGATGGAAGTCCGCCCCGAACGCCGCGAGACGCTCGGCTTACGCTGGCTCACCGCGTATTCGCGCAGCCGCAACGAGCGTACCATGAAAGAACGCCTTGCCGGCGAAATCATGGATGCGCTCAATAATTCCGGCGGCGCCGTCAAGAAGAAAGAGGATACCCACAAAATGGCCGATGCCAACAGAGCTTTCGCCCATTTCAGATGGTAATCCCTTCCAAATTGCAATTTTATTTTACAATTGAGGAGTTTTTATGCCAAGAGATGTTTCCCTTGAGATGACCCGAAATATCGGGATCATGGCTCACATTGACGCCGGTAAGACGACCACGACCGAACGGATTCTCTATTATACCGGAGTAAATTATAAGGTCGGCGAGACGCACGACGGCAATGCCACGATGGACTGGATGGAACAGGAACAGGAACGCGGCATCACGATCACATCCGCCGCCACCACCGCCCATTGGAAGGGCTACCGTATCAATATCATCGACACTCCTGGGCACGTCGATTTTACCGTTGAGGTGGAGCGTTCTCTTCGTGTGCTGGACGGTTCCGTTACCGTTCTTTGCGCAAAAGGCGGCGTCGAGCCCCAGTCTGAGACCGTATGGCGTCAGGCAAATAAGTATCACGTGCCGAGAATGGTGTACGTCAACAAGATGGACATCATGGGCGCAAATTTTCTTCACGTCGTTGATATGATGGTGAAACGGCTCAAGTGCAACCCGATTGTGATTCAGCTTCCAATCGGCGCCGAGGCCGATTTCGTCGGTCTCATCGATCTGCTTGAGATGAAAGCTTATTACTATCTTGATGAAATGGGCACGCAGATCGACGTTCGCGATATTCCGGAAGACATGATGGATCTGGCTAAGGAATACCGCGAAAAAATGATCGAATCCGCCGCCGAGATGGACGACGAGCTGATGGAAAAATATCTGGAAGGCGGGGCACCCACGGTCGAGGAGCTCAAGGCCGCCATCCGGAAAGGCACCATCGACAACAAACTCGTCCCGGTTACCTGCGGAACTTCCTACAAGAATAAAGGGGTCCAGAACCTGTTGGATGCGATCGTGGATTATATGCCTTCGCCGATGGACATTCCTCCGGTCGAAGGTATCGACCCGAAGACCGGCGAGAAGATCGAGCGAAAGACCTCCGATGAAGAGCCTTTTTCGGCCCTGGCTTTCAAGATCGCGTCCGATCCCTTTGTGGGCAAACTGTGCTTCTTCCGCGTCTATTCCGGCACCGTGGACGCCGGTTCGGGCGTCTACAACCCGGACCGCGAAAAGCACGAGCGTCTCGGCAGGATCCTTCAGATGCACGCGAATCACCGCAAGGATCTGGAGACCTGTTACGCCGGAGATATTGCCGCCGCGGTCGGTGTGAAATACACCACCACCGGCGATACCCTCTGCGATTCGAAGCACCCGATTCTGCTGGAGCAGATGGTTTTCCCGGAGCCGGTTATCCGCCTCGCCATCGAGCCGAAAACCAAGGCCGGCCAGGAAAAAATGGGGCTTGCTTTGGCAAAGCTTTCCGAAGAAGATCCGACTTTCCGCACCTATACGGATGTGGAGACCGGCCAGACGATCATTGCCGGTATGGGTGAGCTTCATCTGGAGATCATTGTCGATCGTCTGCTCCGCGAATTCCGAGTCGAAGCTGATGTCGGCAAACCGCAGGTCGCCTACAAGGAGACCATCAGCAAGAAGGTCGAACAGGAGACCAAATATGCACGCCAGTCGGGCGGCAAGGGCCAGTATGGCCATGTCAAGATCCGCATCGAGCCCAACGAGAGCGGCAAGGGATACGAGTTTCATAATGAAGTGGTTGGCGGCGCGATTCCGAAGGAATTCATTCCCGCAGTCGATAAGGGCGTTCAGGGCGCGTTGTTGGCCGGTGTGCTTGCCGGATATCCGGTGGTCGACGTCATCTGCACGCTGTACGACGGTTCTTTCCACGAGGTCGATTCCTCCGAAATGGCTTTCGAGATCGCAGGTTCCATGGCGTTCAAAGAGGCCATGCGGAAAGCCGACCCGATCATCCTCGAGCCGATCATGAAGGTTGCCGTCAGTATGCCGGAAGAATATATGGGCGACGTTATCGGAGATCTCAACTCCAGACGTGCTCAGATTCAGGGCATGGAAGCAACGTTCGGTGCTCAGGAAATTCGTGCCTATGTTCCGCTGTCTGAGATGTTCGGATATGCGAGCGACCTCCGCTCTAAGACGCAGGGCCGCGGCCAGTATGTCATGGAGCCGAGCCACTACGTCGAAGTGCCGAAGTCCATCGCCGAGAAGATCATTAAGGACCGCTGAACGGGTCACAAGATTCATTTACATCTTGCATTTCCCGGGGAATTTTGTTAAAATACCTTTGTATTGAGAAAAATAAGAATCACGATACAAAACGCTAAACTGTAAGGAGGATAAATCAAATGGCCAAACAGCATTTTGAGAGAAACAAACCCCATGTGAATATCGGCACGATCGGCCACATCGACCATGGTAAAACCACGCTGACTGCCGCAATCACCAAATATCTGAGCCTGAAAGGTCTGGCCCAATATGAAGCGTATGATGCCATCGACAAGGCCCCTGAAGAGAAGGCCCGTGGTATCACCATCAATACCGCCCATGTCGAGTATGAGACCGAAAAACGTCACTACGCGCATGTCGACTGCCCCGGACACGCTGACTATATCAAGAACATGATCACCGGCGCCGCCCAGATGGATGGTACCATTCTGGTCGTTTCCGCTGCCGATGGCCCGATGCCCCAGACCCGTGAGCACATCCTGCTCTCCCGTCAGGTTGGCGTTCCTTACATCGTCGTGTTCCTGAACAAAGTCGACCAGCTCAACGGCGACACCGAGATGCTCGAGCTCGTCGAGATGGAAGTTCGCGAGCTGCTGACCGAGTACGGCTATCCGGGCGATGAGACCCCGATTGTTGCCGGCTCCGCGCTTGCAGTCCTCGAAGACACCTCCAACAACCCGAACGCCGAGTGCTACAAGTGCATCCAGGAGATTTTGGATGCAGTTGACGATTATATTCCGACCCCGGAGCGTAAAGCCGATATGCCGTTCCTGATGCCGATCGAAGATATCTTCACCATCACCGGACGCGGCACCGTTGTCACCGGCAGAATCGACCGTGGCCAGACCAAGATCGGCGAAGAGGTCGAAATTGTTGGTCTTACCGATGAGAAGAAGAAAACCGTCATCACCGGCGTTGAGATGTTCCACAAGATCCTGGATTACGGCGAAGCCGGCGATAACGTTGGTCTGCTGCTCCGCGGCATCCAGAGAAACGAAGTCCAGCGCGGACAGGTCGTCTGCAAACCGGGCTCCATTCATCCACACACCAAATTCGTCGGCCAGGTTTACGTCCTGAAGAAGGATGAAGGCGGCCGTCATACTCCGTTCTTCAACAACTATCGTCCGCAGTTCTACTTCCGCACCACCGATGTTACCGGCGTCATCACGCTGCCGGAAGGTGTCGAGATGTGCATGCCTGGCGATAATGTCGAAATGAACGTCGAGCTGATCACCCCGATCGCTATCGAAAAGGGTCTTCGTTTCGCTATTCGTGAAGGCGGCCATACGGTTGGTTCCGGCGTCGTCATCGAGATCGCGGAAAAAGCCTGATTCCAATGAAAAGACCCCCGCCCGGGATGGGCAGGGGCCTTTTTTTTTGCGCTAAAGCTCCAACGTAAAAAAAACACCGGCCGGTGTAAATGGAAATGTGTCGGCCTGCCGCGCTGAGTGAAACGAACGGCCAACACCCTAGGTTTCGAACGTCCTGACACGGCCGGATTTCATCTGGAATCCATATGGCTGAGACAGCTGCTTTCGCAGTTATGGGGTAAGGAATGCAAGAAAAGGGAGATTCGGTGCTTCTTGAAAAGCCGGCCGGCAACATGCCCTTTTGGGCCGGTGCATATCACCCATTCAACGCGTGGTTCCAATCATTATACTAAACGGATTATTATTTTTGACGGACCCGCCCCGGCAGCCGCCGCTTTCAGCGCTGCCCGGAGAGGGATTTTCCATAAATTCGATATAGCTCTTTGCCGCGCTCTCCGGGCAGGAAGGATTCGGAGATTTTTTTCAGCATCAACGGGAAGGTCTGCCGGTCGAGATCCGTTTGCAGGAGCCAACGCTCCGTATCTTCCGCATTCTCCAATAAAATCGGCTTAAACAAGCAGATTCTAAAAATAATATAATCTTAATTATTATACTGTATATAGTTTTTGCTTAAAAACTTTGCATAAATAACATTTTTGAAACCTGGACAAGGATTTACCGAAAGGGTTTTGCCGTTTCATTTTATTTTATAAAAAATGCGTACCCCGAAACTTCCGGGTACGCATTTTTTTATAAAAGACAGGTTAGCTGGCCGGAATCTTTTGGCTGCGGGTGCGGTAAACGACCTTCTCAAGCTGCTCAATATCCTCATCGAAAAGCTGATCCGGCACGGAGGCGGAAAGAAAAAAATTCATGACGGAGCTGTCGTAAAAATGATCCAGAAAGCGGCTGCTTTCACAGTCGAGATACTCTGTTTTCGTGACCTTTGCGGAGTAGAGAGTACCGTGCCCCTTTTTCTCGCAGAGCACGAAGCCTTTTTTTACAAGCCGGGAAAGAAAGGTGAGCACGGTCGCTGTGGCTCGGCCGCGGGTGCCGCCGAGCGCTTTCTCAATCTGAGTGCTGGTGAGCGGCATCTCCGAATTCCAAAGCGCGATCATCACCGCCAATTCCGTCTCGGGCAGCGTTCGGATTTCGTTTCCCATGAAAACACCTTCTTTGCACTGAAACTGCTTCAACAAATGTAGAAGATTTTTATCATTATAGCCGGTTGTGCCGTTTCTGTCAAGGAAAACGGCGCCCCGCAAAAAAAATGGCCGTGCTCCGCAAGGGGAAAAGCATGGTCGCTTTTAAAAGGGGAATATTACTCGCCGTAAATAATGGAGTTGAGCAAATTCTCGAGATATTCCTGCTTGCCGCTCGGAACCGTGGTTTCGCCCATCGTGCGGGCCTTGCGCTCAAGGGATTCGAGCGTTTCTTTTCCGGAGAGAATCCCGGCGCCGAGGCCGCTCTCCCACCCGAGGTAGCGCTGCTCGACAAACGCATCCAGCCTGCCGTCCTCGATGAGCCGGAAGGCCTTTTTGAGCCCGAGTGCGAAGGCATCCATGCCGGAGAGATAGGCGTGGGCGATGTCTTCAAATTCGTAGGAAGAACGGCGCACTTTGGCGTCGAAATTGAGGCCGCCCCTGGTGAAGCCGCCGGCCTTCAGCACTTCGTACATACAGAGCGTCGTCTCCCGGACATCGGTCGGGAACTGGTCGGTATCCCAGCCTAGATTGGGGTCGCCCTGGTTCGCGTCGATGGAACCGAAAAGCCCGTTTTCCCTTGCGACGCGCAGATCGTGTTGAAAGGTATGGCCGGCGAGGGTGGCGTGATTGGCCTCGATGTTGAGGCGAAAATCTTTATCGAGTCCGAATTTCTGCAAAAAACCGGCCGCGGTGGCCGCATCGAAGTCATACTGGTGTTTGGTGGGTTCCTTCGGCTTCGGCTCGATGTAGAAATAGCCGGTGAAGCCGTGCGCCCTTGCGTAGTCGACGGAGAGGCGCATCAGCCGGGCAATATTTTCCTGCTCGAAGCCCATACGCGTATTGAGCAGGGTGTCGTAGCCCTCGCGGCCACCCCAGAAGACATACCCCTCGCCGCCGAGTTTGATGGTCGCGTCAAGGGTGTTTTTGATCTGGCAGGCGGCGAAGGCAAAGACCCCCGGGTACGGTGAGCTGCCGGCGCCGTGTATGTAGCGCGGATGGCCGAACAGATTGGAGGTTCCCCAAAGCAGATGTTTTCCGTATGCGTCGGCCTTCGCCTTGATATAGTCGGCCATTTCGGCGACGTTGTCTTCGAATTCGTTAATGCTTGCCCCGGCAGGCGCGATATCCGCATCGTGAAAGCGCACAGGCTCGATCGATTAAATTTTGAAAGGCTCGGCAATATACGTTCTTCCCATAACAAATTCCCCCATGACTGGCCATATTTTATTGTCCGTTTTCCTAAATTATCCAACCATAAATCGTCATTTTGCATAAGATACTTGATGTAACTCCGCAATTAACATATAATGTATACAGCTTTGGCGGGAAAATTTCAAGCCAAACCGGTTCCTAAAACGGCCATTTTTTGTAGGGGGAGTGATTGCATGATGCTCCATGAATATAAGGAATATCAAAATAAATATAAACTGCCAATTGCGATCCTAAAGACCCGATGCTGCGAGTTTGTTTCGCACTGGCACCCGGATTTTGAAATCGCCTTCGTGTTGAACGGCACCATGGAGGCCTCCGTAAACGGAGTGTTTTTCCATCTGCAGAGAGGCGAGGCCCTGGTCTGCGCCAACGGGGATATCCACAGCGATTTAAACCCTTCCCCGGAGTCGGAGGTGATGATCCTGATGATGGATCAGGTTGCCTTTCAGCGCGCCGGCTATCCGAGCGTCGGTCCCGCCGCCGAGTCCTGCATCTTCAGCGACGAGGGGAAAAGCCATGAGCATCAGCTCTTTGAATTGCTGGATGAGATCTGTGCCGAATACAATGCTCTGGATGCAAACAGCGTTTATTATCTCTATTCCGGGATACTTCACATTCAGGGCATTCTGCACCGCTATTTCAGCAGGCGGATGTTCCTTCCGCCCATACCGGGCGGTGAGCGTGACAAGATCCGCCACAGCCTGAGCTATCTCGAGGATAATTTCACAAACCCGGTCACCCTGGAGGAAGCGGCGCGGCAGGCCGGAATGACGGATACCGACTATTCCCGAAAATTTAAAAATGTCGTGGGCATCGGCTTTAAACATTATCTCAATCTGCTGCGTCTGCGGAATGCCGAATACCTTTTACGCAAAGGCAACCGAAGCATCACGGATGTCGCCTTCGACAGCGGCTTCAACAGCATCCGTACGTTTAACCGGGTCTTCTTTGACCACTTCGGTGTCAGCCCAAGGGAAATCTACGGCAAATCCGGGACTGAACTGCCCGCCGCGCCATTCTCCGTGGAGTGACCGGGCGGAAAAGCGGTTCTTCCCGACCATGCGGTACCCCTCATCCGCACCGGTGTTTTCCGCCGGGTGACGGGTGCGGAAACGGTTTGGGAAGGCACTTTTTATGCGAGCGGTTTCATAAACTCCGGGGGCCCGAGGGAAAACCGTGGGTCGGAGTCCCTCCGAAGGATGATAAACAAAAAACGGCAGACCTTGATGAAAAGGCCTGCCGTTTTTATGTTTCGTCTTCCCCGGAGCCCTCGGTACAGAGGTCTGCGGTTTTTGCGCCGGCCATGCGGATCAGGTCGGCGGGCGCGGCCTCCACCTGCCTGCCGATGCGTCCGCCGCTGACGGAGATGGCCTCCTGCTCGAGCGCGGATTCATCGAACCAGGTGGGGAATGGCTTTTTCATACCGATCGGCGAGCAGCCCCCGCGGATGTATCCGGTCAGCGGCAGCAGCTCCGAGACCTTCACCATGGCGACGGATTTCTCCCCGGCCGCCCTGGCGGCTTTTTTGAGGTCGAGCGAGGCACCGCCGGGCACGACGAATACAAAATAGCCGCCCGAAGCGCCTCTTGTCACCAATGTTTTATAAATCCGATCGATCGGAATGCCGGTCTTTTGCGCGACGGAGAGGGCATCCACCGGCTCGTCCTCTTCGTGCTCATAGCTGTGCGGGGTGTAGGGGATCTTTTTCTGATCCAGCGTCCGCATGACGTTGGTTTTGTCTTCTTTGTTGCTCATACGGGGGACCGCTCCTTCAGCTTCGCGACGGCGGCAAGAATATCGGGGATGCTCTCCTCCATCATGTCTTTGTAAAAACCTTCGTATTCATAGGACAGATCTTCCATAGGCTTCGTTTTGATGGCCTCCGCGTACTGCTCCAGCATGCGGAAGGTCTTTTCGTAGGCGTGGTAGCTGTTGGCGCGGTGGGTATAGGAGCCGACCGGAACGCCGAGCTCATCCGCCACTTTCTTTTGCAGCATGATAAACGCAAAGGCGTTCATAAAGGAGGCCTGCGGCGCGTCGTTGGAGCGCATCATCACCTTGCAGTGGAGCTTTCCCTCCCGGATAAAGTACTGGATGCTCTGCAGGCAGGCCGGGTCGGCGTTTTTGCTGTCGACTTCAAAATCCCGGATATTCATGATGGCGCGGCGGGTATCCGGGTTCCGGCGGAGCTCCGCGAGGATGAAGGGGAGCTGTTTCGCATAGCGGTCATGGTACGTATATTCCCAGCAGTTGCCGTTGCCGATCTTGAAATCGAGGATGCCGTCGAGGATCTCCATCACATACTGCTGCAGCTCGTAGAAGCCGCCGATGTAGAGCCGGCTAACCATCGGTTCGGCGAGGGCCTCGTCGACCACGAAAGTCATGCTGACTTCTTTTTGCATCTGGCCCCAGTCGGAGCAGGGAAGCAGGCCGCCCTGCTCATATAAAGCGAGAATGGCTTTGTGATAAGCTTCCGGCAGCGTGCGGCCTTCGACAAAAATTTCTTTCATATCAGGTCAGTACCTCCGAGAGGTCAAAATTTTCCGCGATAAACGAGCTGGCGCCGGCTTCGACGGCCTGCCCGACCTCATCCGTCGAGCGCAGCGTCCAGGCGGCAATCCGCGTGCCGTAGTAGCGGCAGAGCCGGAACCCGAAGGTGGAATCCCGAAAGTTCCACGAGAGAAAATCCGGCCTTGCCAGAAAATTCGTAAAAAAGTTTCCGAGCAGGAAGGCGAGCGCGCGCTTGCCGCTCGTGAGGTGGCGCAGGTCGCAGGAGAGCTGCCCGCGGATGATATCCGGGCGGTTTTCCCGGAACCATTTGAGGATGTACGGGCTGAAGGATTCCACGACAAACGGCCCCTCGTAGGCATCCAGCAGCGGCGCGGTCTTTTCGCAGACCGTGCAGTCCGCCGGATCCGCCGCACATTTCAGCTCGCAGAGCAGCGGCGCGCCCTCCATGGCCTCCAGCGCCTCGGAAAGCAGCGGGATGCGCTCCTCCGTGCCGCAGAGCCGGAGCCCCCGGAGCGCGGCCCAGTCGGTCTCCGCAACGGTCCGGTCGATCCCGCACATGCGCGCCGTATTCGCGTCATGAAAGACCACCGGCACACCGTCTTTGGTCAGGCGGACGTCCAGCTCGGATCCCAGCCCGTTCTCCGCGGCGGCGCGGAAGGCGGCAAGGGAATTTTCCGGTTTCGCCGCATCGTGGAGCCCCCGGTGCGCCCAGACCAAGGGCAGGTCGAACGGGCGGCGGCGGTTCGGCGTGGTCATCCAGACGACGGCAAGGGCGAGCAGCAAAATGAAAATAATCAGAATGGTGATTGCAGTAGTAAAGCCCATGAAGGACCTCCTTGAAATCGTCCCTGACGGGGCGGTCGGTTTTTCCGGCGGCCAAGCGGGCCGCCGCCGTGTTTCGCACGGGAGTGAAATTCGACGGAAGAAAAGCTCAAATCGCAAAAGGAGAGAATGGCCCTCCGAAAACGGGCAAAATAAGGCTCGGGCGGCAAAAGCAGGAACTTTTCGGGCACGCGCGGCCCCATCTTCTCAGTCGATATCTTCGACGACGGTTTCCGGCGGTTTATCCAATACCTCGGGATGGCGGAGAAGCTGGTCGAATTCCTTGAACGCGGTGGCAAAATAATGGCCGTCGCAGATCCGCTCATCTGAAGTGAATTTATAGTCTATGTAGCGGTGCCTTTCCACGGAGCCGTCCTTCTGCGTCTCATAAACAGTCCGTTTTGCGCCGAATGCGATAAATGCCGGGCAGGTGCCGAAATTATAGAGGTGATGATAAACCGGCGGAATGCCCAGAGAGCCGAGGTTTGTGATAAAGAGGCTGCAATGGAAGCAGGAAGCCCGATGCAGCGCTTTCGGCAGGATGCCGAAATAGTCAAGTAAACTTATAAAAGAGATAAATGCCCGAAACAGCACGCTCGGCATCCAGACCAGCGCCCGCGCGGCGAAATCAAGATTCGTGGTGTCGCCCTCCTGCCGGGCGACGGCGATGGCGTCCTCCATTTTATGATAGACCTCATAAATACTGTCTTCCGGCTGGAACACAACTTTGATGGCGGTCTCCTGCGCGTTGAGCTCCATGGATTTTTTGACCATCATCGAAAGGGTGATATCCTCGTGCTGATAGATGCGCTGGCCGGCGATGAAACGGTTGAGGCCGGGCTTCTGAGAGACGAGGCGGATATACGCCGCCACAATGACGTGCATGAAGCCGAAGCCATCCATGCCCTCCTCTTTTCTTTTTTCTCGGATATAGTTGTCGATTCTGCCCAATTCAGCCGAACCACCGAAAAGGTTGCTGGCATCGTTCCGCGTTTTCATGATAAAGGGAGCGATATAGTCCATCGGCGGCAAAGTGCGGATCTTCCGTCCGTCGTAGCGGTCGCCGAGTCTTCTTTTCCTTTTCTGCATGACTTTCGTCCTTTCTGCGGCGGGTGCACCGCGTTTTTTCCAAAGGTTCGGTTTCATTATAACAGGCCGGCTTCCGGTTTTCCACTTCTTAAAAAGAAAAAAATATAGAATTTATTAAATCATAAGAAAAAGGGAGCCAAAAAAAGAAAGAATCTCCGGGAAAATCGCAATTCCCGGAAACACATTCTTGCGAAAAGCGCCCGCTTATGGTATCTTTAATACGTATGTAAATTTTACCGATTGGAGGACACCAAAGTTATGGATGATGCGGCGCTTGCCGAACTGCTTTTCCCAAACGTCACCGCGACGCCGGAGGAGATGGAGGAGAGATACCCAAAGAGGGACTTGCCGGAGGGGGCTAAAGTCACAAGAATCGCCCCGAGTCCGACCGGTTTCATGCATCTGGGGAACCTTTTCGGCGCCCTGACGGATGAGCGCCTCGCCCATCAGTCCGGCGGCGTATTTTTTCTCCGGATCGAGGATACGGACCTCAAACGGCAGGTCGAGGGCGGCGTGGAAAAAATTCTCGACGTCTTCCATAAATTCGGCCTTCGCTTCGACGAAGGCGCGCTGGAAAATGAGGGAGAATTCGGAAACTACGGCCCTTACCGTCAGCGTCAGAGGGCGGGGATCTATCACGTCTTTGCCAAAAAACTTGTCGCGGAGGGCAGGGCCTACCCGTGCTTCTGCACCGAGGAGGAGCTCACGGAGATGCGCGGACGGCAGGAGGCGGAGAAGGCAAATCCCGGCTATTACGGCAAATGGGCTGCCTGGCGTGGCCGCAGCTTTGAGGACATAAAGAAAGAGCTGAGCGCCGGAAAACCGTGGGTTCTGCGCTTTCGCAGCGAGGGAGACCCGGAAAAATATCTCCACCTGACCGATCTCGTCAAGGGGCAGATCGACATGCCGGAGAACGAGCAGGATATCGTCCTGCTCAAATCCGACGGCATCCCGACCTACCACTTTGCCCATGTGATCGACGACCACCTGATGCGCACAACGCACGTCGTCCGCGGCGAGGAGTGGATCGCGACGTGGCCGTTCCATATTCAGCTTTTTCAGGCGCTCGGCTGGAAGCCGCCCAAATACGTCCACACCGCCCAACTGATGAAGATGGACGGCGGCAGCAAACGCAAGCTCTCCAAGCGCAAGGATCCGGAGCTCGCGCTGGATTACTATTTTGCCGAAGGATACCCGGTTCCCTCCGTCATGGAGTACCTGATGACGCTGCTGAATTCCAACTTTGAGGAGTGGCGCCTGGCAAACCCCGCCGCGCCGATCGGCGATTTCAAATTCACCACCGGCAAAATGAGCGTCAGCGGCTCGCTCTTTGATCTCGACAAGCTCCGAGACGTCTCCCGCAACGTCGTCGCCATGATGACGACGGAGGAGGTTTGGGGCTACCTGACCGGGTGGGCCAAACAATATGCGCCGGATTTTTATCAAGCCATTACGGCCGATCCGGATTATACGAAAGCGATCCTCTCCATCGGCCGCGGCATCCCGAAGCCGAGGAAGGATATCGCCGTATGGAGCGAATTCCGGGACTACATGGCCTTTTTCTTTGACGAATGGTTCGTTCCCGGCAAGGAATACCCGGAGAACGTGCCTGCGGAGGATATCCGCGCCGTGCTCAGCGGGTATCAGGAGCTTTATGATGAGCACGACGATCAGGATGCCTGGTTCCAGAAGATCCGCGATTTGAGCACCGCCCACGGCTATGCCCCGCTGCCGAAGGAATACCGACAGCATCCGGAGCTTTATAAAGGCCACGTCGGCGATATCTCCGCGGTGCTGCGCATGGCGGTCACCGGCCGGGTCAACAGCCCGGATATGTATGAGGTGATGCGCATCATGGGCGCGGAAAAAGTTCGGGAAAGGCTTGCCTTGGCGCTGTCGCGGCTTTGAGTCTGCTTTTTTGCGGTGCGCTTTGTGGCGCAAAAATTTGGATCTGCGGCTCTCTCCGGTGCTCAAAAATGGGAGCCGGAGGGGGAAAACCCTTTCCGAAACGTCCGTCGCGGGCCGTTTTCCGTGCGACGGGATATTGCCGGGCCGCAAAAAAATTGATATGCAAATCGTGAATTCATGCGGCCCTCCAAAGGACTGCAAGAGGAAACCGCCGGGAGACCAAAAGCTCGCCCCGAAAAGAATGCCCACGCGGGCCGTTTTCCATACGGCATCGGGATATCGCCGGCTTTTTGAGCGGATATTATTTTGAAGAATCTGTACTGAAATAGAGGAGAACATTATGCCGGAAGAAGTGTCCAATTTTATTCATGACATTATAGACGCCGACCGCGCCGCCGGCTCCGACAAGCCGGTTCATACCCGTTTCCCGCCGGAGCCGAACGGCTACCTGCATATCGGGAGCGCGAAGGCGATCTGGATCAACGCCTCCACCGCACAGAAATACGGCGGCCTTTTTAACCTCCGCTATGACGATACGAACCCCGCCCGCGAGGACGACGAATATGTGCAGTCCATCCTGGAGGATATCCGCTGGCTGGGTTACGAGCCGACCGGCGGCATCTACTATGGCTCGGATTATTTTGACAAATGCTATGAATTTGCCGAGAAACTGATTATGGAGGGCAAGGCCTACGTCGACGACCTCTCCCGCGACGAGATGCAGGAGTACCGCGGCAACGATGCCGGAAAGCCCAGCCGCCCCAGCCCCTACCGCGACCGGAGCCCGGAGGAGAACCTCGATTTATTTCGCCGGATGCGTGTCGGCGAGTTTGAGGACGGAGCCAAGGCGCTCCGCGCGAAGATCGACCTCGCAAGCCCGAATATGAATCTGCGCGACCCGGCCATCTACCGCATCAAGCATGAGACGCACCACCGCCAGGGCGACAAATGGTGCATCTATCCGCTTTATGATTTCGCTCATCCGATTCAGGATGCGCTCGAGGGCATCACCTATTCCTGCTGCTCCATCGAGTTCGCCAACCACCGTCCGCTCTATGATTGGGTGGTGGAAAACGTCGGATTCCCGGAGCCGGTTCCGCACCAGTATGAATTTGCCCGCCTCAACATCACGCATACCGTGATGAGCAAGCGCTATCTCCGCATGCTCGTAGAGAACGGCGTCGTGGACGGCTGGGACGACCCGCGCCTGCCGACGCTCAGGGGCATGCGCCGCCGCGGCTACACGCCTTCCTCCGTCATCGAGTTTGTCAAAGCGGCCGGCGTCTCCAAGGCGGAGAGCCTCGTCGACATCGAGCTGCTTGAGCACTGCATCCGCGACGAACTCAACCGCACCGCCGAGAGGCGTTTGGCGGTCGTCGATCCGGTGAAGCTCATCATCGAGAATTTTCCGGAGGAGAAAAACGAGTCTTTCGAGCTGCCGAACAACGTGAGCGACGAGAACGCCGGAAACCGGAAGGTCGCCTTTACAAGGGAGCTTTGGATTGAGCGGAGCGATTTTTCGCCTGACCCGCCGCCGAAATTTTTCCGCCTCAAGCCGGACGGCGAAGTCCGCCTGATGGGCGCTTATATTGTAAAATGTACCGGCTACGACACGGATGCGGACGGCAATGTCACGGAGATCCGCTGCACCGCCGATCTTGCGACCGGCAACGGCATGCCCGCCGACGGCCGCAAGATCAAGGGCACCATTCACTGGGTCTCCGCCGCGCACTGCGCCGACGCCGAGATCCGCGAATACGGCCGCCTTTTTTCCGAAGCCAACATGGTTACGCTCCCGGAGGGCAGGGATTACGGCGATTTTCTCGACCCGGCCTCCGTCGTCGTGCATAAAGGCTGCAAACTTGAGGAATCCCTTGCGGATGCTTCCGGCGACAGACGCTTCCAGTTTGTCCGTACCGGCTATTTTATCCGGGACAGCAAATATGAGGGCGTCTGGAACGAGATCGTCGGCCTCAAGGATACCTGGGCCAAGGTGAGCGGCGGCTGATACAGGGGGAAGCTTTTTCGGTCGAATCCAAAAAAGAAGAACAAGGACGGGCATGGCGGTCTGTTTTTAAAGGGGACGATAAAGGGGCTTTTCCGGAGAATATACGGGGATGCGTTCCCGCTTTTTTCCGGATCGGAAGCCTTTTAAAAAAGGCGGCAGGATAACAGGTGCCGGGAACCGCCGCCGGAGGGCCGGCATATAGCCTGATGAAAGGAAATGACGTAATATGTTTACCTGGGTATACGGTCTTTCCAGTGTGAACGGGGCCGCCGCGGTGCTGATCGGAATCGGCGTCTGCTGGGGGATCTATCTGACCGCCTATTTTGTGAACCGGACCAACCGGAACAAAAAGGGCGTGCTTTGGGGGATTCTCTCGATGCTGGCGGTGACGTTCGCCTGCGACGTATTCTGGCTCTTTTATTTTTTCCCGCACTTCCAGTATGAGAACCGCGGGCTGGCCGGGTTTTTCTGGCTGCTCCTCCTGCCCGGCGCGCTGGCAATCCTTTGGGTAGTTCTCAGCTCGGTCAACGAGCTTCGCCGGCGGAGCGCGGAACGCACCCGCGCCAAGCTGGAACGCATCCGTCAGGAATCGGAAAATAACGAGCCGAGATAAGCGTTTTCTTTCGTTTGTTTTGCTTTCAATAAGCGGAAATCCCCTTGATATTTTTGTTTCCTATGCTATAATTGGTTAAAAAGGGGTGGATTCTGCGATGGAATATGTTGAGAGAAAGCGCTGGCTGCTGTTCGGCCTTCCGTGGACCTTTACCAAGTATACCGTTACCGGCGAGCAGCTGACCGTCAACACCGGTTTTCTGCGCCAGGAGGAGAACGATTGTTACCTCTATAAAGTTCAGGATACCGTTCTTCGCACCTCCCTGACGGAGCGCCTGTTCGGGTTGGGCACGGTGGTCTGCAAGACCGGCGATGCCACCCATCCGGAACTGATTCTGCGCCACGTACGACGTGCAAAAGAGATTAAGAATTTCATCGTTGAGCAATCCGAGAGAGAGCGCATGGAGCGCAGGACCATCAATACCCTCAATATCGGCGCGAATATGGAAGACGCCGATCAGGCGATTGAGTATTAAGGAAAGGAAAGAGAGCCATGTCTAATTTTTCCGTTATCAAAGGCAATATCGTCGATATGAAAGTCGACGCGATTGTCAATGCCGCCAACACCAGCCTGATGGGCGA
>CAZLMO010000008.1:5870-13732 GCA_964560915.1 uncultured Oscillospiraceae bacterium | reverse complement strand
TCGATATGAAAGTCGACGCGATTGTCAATGCCGCCAACACCAGCCTGATGGGCGACGAGGGTGTCGACGGCTACATCCACCGCGCAGCCGGCGCCGAGCTGGTCAGCTGCTGCCGGAGGATCGGCACCTGCAAGACCGGCGAGGCCGTGATCACGCCGGGCTTCAAGCTGGACGCCAAATACATCATCCACGCGGTCGGCCCGATCTGGAACCGCGGTCTTAACAACGAGGAGGAGATGCTCTGTAAGGCGTACCTCAATGCGCTGAACCTCGCCGTTGAGTACAACTGTCGAAGCGTCGCGTTCCCGTCCCTTTCCACCGGAGCGTACCGTTTCCCGCTGGATAAAGCCGCGCCGATCGCCGTCAAGACCATTCTTTCCTTCCTCGAGAACGACACCTGCATCGAAGACGTCTATATGGTTTGCTTTGATGCCAAGACAAAAGAGGCCTACGACAAGGTCATGAAGGATCTCGGCCTCGCCACGGAATAAGCACGGCTCTTTCCTGAATCGATAAAAAAAGCCTTTCCGGCGAACCGGAAGGGCTTTTTTGGTTAAAATAAAGTGAAACTTATGCCGACAGGCGCAGAAGATCCGGCTTTTCGCTTTTCCAGGCGCCGCAGACGAATTATCCCTGTTTTTGTTCTTTAGCGCCGGCCGGAAGGGCGGCTTCGGAGACGGGCGGCGTTTTTTACGGGCCGTATCTCCGGATTTCGGCTTTACAACTCCCATATAAAATAGTAGAATGAATTCATTAAAAAAAGCGGAGGCGGAGACATGGTTGTAATTGAAATGGCGGACGGCGGCATCATCAAGATCGAGCTTGATAAAAAGGCCGCGCCCCTCACCTGTGAGAATTTTGAGCTCCTGGCCGGCACCGGATTCTATGACGGTCTCGTTTTTCACCGCGTGATTAAAGATTTTATGATTCAGGGCGGGGACCCCTACGGCGCGGACCCGATGAAGGCCGGCATGGGCGGCTCCGGCATCACGGTGAAGGGCGAATTTGCGGCGAACGGCTGGGAAAACCCGATTTCCCATGTACGCGGCGTCGTCTCAATGGCCCGTTCCCAGGATTCGGATTCCGCGAGCTCCCAGTTTTTCATCGTGCATGAAGACAGCACCTTCCTCGATGGCCAGTATGCCGCCTTCGGCCGCGTGACCGAGGGCATGGATGTCGTGGATACGATCGCCAACTGTACGGTACGCGACGAGCGTCCGATTTACGCAAAAAAAATGAAAAAGGTCTATCTGACCGATGAATGAGCGCAAAAAAGAGCAGGGCGGCCAAAAGAAGTTTTGGGCGTCCCTGAAGGCGAAGGAGTCTCTGCAATATATCGTGATTCTGGCTGCCGGGCTCTGGGGAGCGCCTCTGTTGAGCCGGTGGATGGGCGAGGTGGACCGTGAGGTCTATCTGGTTTATCTTCTGCTGATCTCCGGCCTGCCGATGCTCGCGGCGATCACCGGCTATGTGATGGGCGACCGGGACGGCATCTGCCCGCCGGTATATCCGGCGGCGTTTCTGCTGAGCTACGGCGCCGCGAAAGTTTTCTTTTCTCCGTATGCCGCCGCATGGAAGATGGCGCTGATTTATACCGCGCTTGCCGCGGCGGGCAGCTTTTTCGGCTGGCTGCGGAGACAAAAGCGCATCCGCGACATCCTCAGCGGCAAAAAGGAAAAGCATAAAGCGCCGCTCCTGCTGGAATGGTTCGACCGGTATCACATCAAAAAATATAAATGACCGGTATCCGGTCTGCATGAAAAAAACGCCCGCGGAAATCTGCGGGCGTTTTTTCAATAAGGAGAGAAGTGAAAAAAAACTGCCTTGCCGATCATGAGGTCGGCTGGATGAAAACGATGCCGGAGGGCCTGACGATTTCCTTCCTGCGCTTTTATTCTACCACGCAGTGCGTGAACAAATCTTCTCCGGGATTTTACAAAACATGATTTTTTGCGTGTCGTTTTTTTGAGGAAACAAACGTCCGATGCCTCGAGGCAGCCGCATTACCTGCAAAGCAGGTTGACGGCGCTGTGCAGATTTTCGATCATTATCCCGTCCTGCCCGGGCTCAAATTCGCCGTCCAGCGACCAGCCCGTATCCGGATTGGAGAGGATAGTGATCTTGCCGGCGGAGACAAAGTCGATCATATTGCAGTCGTACTGCCGGTAGGTCAGCGCATGCACGATCTCCGCGAGGTCGGCGGCGGTCTCCGGAGGACGGATCAGCATGATCTCAAATTTGCCGTCGTTCATATTCACAAGGGTTGGATCGATGGTTAGGACGCCGCCAAGCGAAGTGGAATTGCTGACCGCGCCAAAAAGGTACTCGCCCTCAAAGATTTTTCCATCCGCGTCCAGCTTGATATATTCCGGTTTCATATACGGCAGATCACGGGTGCCCTCGAGAATATAGGCGAGATGACCGAGGAAATTTTTGACCGCCTGCGGAGTGGAGTAGCTCGCGTGGGTGAACGCCCCAAAAGAGGCGACATAGGAAAAATACCGGCTGCCGAATTTTCCGGCGTCGAAAGGCTGCGGGGTTCCCTCGGTGATCTCCCTGGCCGCTTCCATCAGATCGAGAGGAAGGCCGAGGCTGTTGGCAAAATCGTTGGTGCTGCCGGCCGGAATATAGCCGATCTGCGCGGGAATCCCGCTTTCCAGGATGCCGTGCAGCATCTCATTGAAGGTGCCGTCGCCGCCGATGCAGGAGATAATATCATATTGAGCACCATACTCCTCCACCCAGCGCGTCGCGTCGCCGCGTTTACCGGTGACAAACACGGTGGTTATGAAATCCCTTGAACAAAAGAGCCCGATGATATCCGCAAGATAACGGTTTGCGGCCCGCATGCCCGCGCTCGGGTTCAGAATGAGCATCAGTTTTTTTGCCATACTTTCCGCCTCCGGTCTAAAATCGTAACCCATGATACTCAAAATATCCCCGATTGTCAAGGAAAGAGCCGCCCATACTCAAAGAAAAGAACGGCCGTGCTCAAAAAAGGCTTTGCCCCATGCGGATAAAATCCTGCCGCCCGCGGATGAGCACGGCTCCGACTCCGGCCGATACACAGGCGCTTCCGCCGGTTGCCGCCCAAACATCCGATACCGGCATTCCGTAAAAAATTCAATGAATTTTTAAGTAATTTTAATTTTTCTCTTCTATAATAACCCCGAAAACCTTAAAAAAATAAAAGGGAGTGACCGCGAATGGTCAGGATCGCCCTGATCCCTTCCTACGAGCCGGACGAACACCTGCTGCAGCTGCTGCAGGAGCTTCAGGATGCCGGTTTTGAGCGGGTCGTTGTGGATGACGGGAGCGGAGAGGCCGCCAAGGCGCTGTATGAGCGCGTGCCGGAGGGCACCGTCGTGCGGAGGCACCCGGAAAACTGTGGAAAAGGCCGCGCGCTGAAAACGGGGCTTGCTTATATTCATACCAAATATCCGGCGGACGCCGTCGTAGTTACGCTCGATGCGGACGGCCAGCACCGCATACCGGATGCGGTTCGCTGCGCGCAGGCGGCGGAGGAATTCCCCGGATGCCTGATTCTGGGCAGCCGGTCGTTTGGGGAGGACGTCCCCCTGCGGAGCAAATTCGGGAATACGGTGACGCGGTTCATTTACCGGCTCTCCTCCGGAATCTCCGTCGGCGACACGCAGACCGGCCTGCGGGCCTTTCATGCCGAAATGATCCCGTTTCTGCTGATGATCGAGGGGGAACGCTACGAATATGAGATGAATATGCTGCTGGAATGCCCAAAACGGGGCGTCCCGATCCGGGAAATCCCCGTCGCGACCGTCTACGATAATAATAATTCGGGCTCCCATTTTCAGACTTTTCGGGATTCCTACAGGATTTACCGCGACATTCTCAAATTCGCGGGCTCCTCGTTTCTCGGTTTTCTGACGGATTACGGCCTTTACAGCCTTCTGGTTGTCGCCACGTCGCCTCTGGGGAGCATCGGCGTGCCCATCTCCAACGTCGCCGCCAGAGTCGTCAGCGCCTCGGTCAATTATACAATTAACAAACGGTTCGTCTTCCACAACAGCGACAGCGTTTGGCGGACCGGCACCCAATATTTTTTGCTGGCGGCCTGCATTCTCTGCGGGAACACGTTTCTGCTCAACTGGATAGTAAATGATATCGGCGTCAATAAATTCGCGGCGAAGCTTGTCACCGAGGTCACGTTTTTCACCCTGAGATGGCTGTTTCAGAAGACGGTCGTCTTCCGGAAGAAAAAGACGGGGGAGGAGGCTTCATGAGGCCGCGTAAACGATACCGCCTCTGGGGAACGATTTATGCCGCTGCGCTCATTCTATTTACGGCCTATGTGCTGCTGGATACGTTCGTCATCCCACGGAGCTACGCGGCGGTGGAGGACGGCTCGATCCGGACGGAAACCTCCGGCAAAGAGGCGGAGATCACCGTCTCCGCCGCGGGCGCCGCGGACAGCCCGGAGGAACAGAGCGCCGAAGACGCAGCGGATACCTCCGTCGCTTCAAATGACGCGGACGCTTCGGATGACGAAGAGCAAGCCGCGACGGCTCCGGTCGCGGCGGCTCCGGCCGTAACGGCTTCTACTACATCGGCGACGGAGACCTCCTATCAAAGCGACGGCGTCTCGATCACGCTGACAACCACTCGGTACCAGAATACGACAATCTATGTGGCCGATATCACGGTCTCCAGTGTGGATGCCCTGAAGACCGCGCTCGCAAAGGACACCTACGGAAAGAATATTACGGAAAAGACCTCCGTCATCGCGGAGGATCACGGCGCCGTTCTCGCCGTCAACGGGGATTATTACGGCGCGCAGAACAAAGGCTATGTGATCCGCAACGGCACCCTCTACCGGGAGTCCGCCGCTTTGGCCGATCAGGAGGATCTCGTGATCGGCTCCGACGGCTCGTTTTCTATTATAAAAGAAGGGGAAATCACCGCGCAGGAGCTGCTGAATCAGGGTGTCTGGCAGGTGCTCTCCTTCGGCCCGGCGCTTATGGAGGACGGCAAAATTTCCGTCGGAACCGACACCGAGGTGGATAAGGCGAAGACCAGCAATCCCCGCACGGCGATCGGCGAAATCGCGCCGCTCCATTATTTGATGGTTGTGGCGGACGGGCGAACGGAGGAATCGACGGGCCTCTCCCTGTATGAGCTCGCGGAGTTTATGCAGAGCCTGGGCGTCACCACCGCCTACAACCTCGACGGAGGCGGCTCCTCCACCATGTATTTTAACGGGCAGGTCGTCAACAACCCGACTTCGGGCGGGGAGGCCATCTCGGAAAGGAAGGTGAGCGACATTGTCTACATCGGCGTTTGACCATGGAAGGATGCGCGTTCTGTCGCGGAGATATCTGCTGATCTCTCTTTTCTGTCTGCTTTTTTCCTGCATTTATGAGTATTTCAGCCACGGAGTCCGGTCTGGATTTACGATTTTTTTGTTCCTGTTCCCGCTGCTGCTGGGAGCGGTGCCGGCTTTTTCCATGAGCATCGCGTTCGTGCCGGTTCCCTCCGCGGCGGCCCGCTGTACCTGGCACGCGGGGGTCGCGGCGCTTTCGGTCGGGAGCTGCCTCTCCGGAATTTTGGAAATTTACGGGACGACGTCGCCCTACGTCTGGATTTACTGGGCTGTCGGAACGGTTCTCCTGCTGGCGGGGGCGCTGCAATATCTTTTGCCGCGCGGCAAACGCCGGGCAGGCTGATCGCGTATCATGGGCAAATCGGGTTTCATTTTGAAAACAGGCGGGAGAGTTCCGGCGAAGCCTGTACGGATGTGATATAATCTAGGAAAAAAGGAGGGGAGTTCCATGCGGCTTCTGCTTGCGGAGGATGAAAAGATTCTTTCGGATGCGCTGGTCACGATCCTGACCCACAGCGGCTATTCCGTGGATGCGGTTTACAACGGCCGGGACGCCCTGGATTATTTGGAAAACGGCAGCTACGACGGCGCCGTTCTGGACATTATGATGCCCAAGATGGATGGTCTGACGGTGCTGCGGAGAATCCGGGAAGAGGGCATGACCCTGCCGGTTTTGATGCTGACGGCCAAGGCCGAAATCGACGACCGGGTGACCGGGCTCGACAGCGGCGCGGATGATTATCTCACCAAGCCCTTCGATTCGAAGGAGCTCCTGGCAAGGATCCGCGCGATGGCAAGGCGGCAGCCGGAGCTTCAGGATACGGTGCTGCAGTTTGGGGCTCTCTCTCTGGACCGCGCCGGATTCACCCTTTTCGGCGCAGGGGAATCGGTGCATCTCTCAAATAAAGAGTTCCAGATGATGGAGATGCTGATGGGAAACCCCGGCCAGGTGGTCCCCACCGAGCGTTTTCTTGAAAAAATCTGGGGATACGACAGCGAGGCGGAAATCAACGTCGTGTGGGTCTATATCTCCGGCCTGCGCAAAAAGATCGCAAATCTCGGCGCGGGCGTGCAGATCCGGGCGGCGCGCGGCGTGGGGTATTCTTTGGAGGAAGTTCGATGATTGCACGGTTAAGAAAAAAATTCGTCCTTATTGCGATGGGATCTGTGATGCTGGTTCTGGTTGTGCTGATGGGGGTCGTCAACACCGCAAATTTTATAAAAATGGATCAGAGCGCCGACGAGATGCTGCAGATCCTTTCGGAGAATAACGGCAGCTATCCCGGCGAGGATCAGCTGCGGGAGGATTCGGGCGCTCCCGGAGACAATCCGGTGGAGAACCCGGCCGATCATGCGGCGGACGACGCGGCAGACAATCCGGTAGATAACCCGGCAGATCATGCGGCAGATAACCCAGCAGACGATGCGGCAAACAACGCGGCGGATGACACGGCAGATAACACGGCGGACGACGCGGCAAACAACCCGGCAGACGATGCGGCTGCGGAGGATCCGGGCAGCGGCCCGGATAAGAGCACCGATCCCGGAAGCAGTCGGCACCGGGATTTTTCTCCCGAGACGCCCTATGAGATCCGCTACTTCTCCGTGGAGCTGGATCCGGGCGGGGAGCTTTCCTCTGTGAACACAGGCAAGATCGCCGCGGTTTCCACCGAGGAAGCCGTCGCCATGGCCCAGGAGCTGCTGGAGAAGGAAAAGACCTCCGGCTACGAGGGCAACTACAAGTATCTTGCCTCGGAGACAGAGAGCGGCACCCTTTATGTCTTTTTGGACTGCACCAGGGATCTCTCCTCCGTGCGGGAGTTTTTCTCGACCAGCCTTCTCGTTTCCTTCGGCGGAATTCTGGCGGTGTTTCTGCTGGTGCTCGCGCTCTCCGGGCGGGCCATCCGCCCGATTGCGGAAAGCTACGAGAAACAGAAGCAGTTTATCACCAACGCCGGCCATGAGATCAAGACGCCGCTTACCATCATCGACTCCTGCACGGAAGTCATTGAAATGGAGCAGGGCAAAAACAAATGGACGGAGGGAATCCGCGGGCAGGTTCGGAGGCTTACCTCCCTGACGCGGAGTCTCGTTTCCCTGGCAAGGATGGATGAGGGAATCTCCAATCTCGCAATGGCGGAGTTTTCCCTTTCCGATGCGGTGCGGGAGACGCTGGAACCGTTTGCGCTGCTGGCGGAAAACGGCGGCAGGCACGTGATCTTGGATATCCAGCCGGATATCCGGTACACGGGCAACGAGCAGCTTCTCCGGCAGTTGTGCTCGATTCTGGCCGACAACGCGGTTAAATATGCGCTTCCGGGCAGCGAAATCCGCTTTACTTTAAAGAAAAAGGGAAAACACCTGGTCCTCGTCGGCGAGAACGCCGCCGAAGGGCTTCAGGCCGGAGATCAGAGCATCCTCTTCGACCGGTTTTACCGCGGCGACGCCTCACGCAGCAGCGAGACCGGCGGCTACGGAATCGGGCTTTCCCTGGCGCAGTCCATCG
>CAZLMO010000008.1:0-5770 GCA_964560915.1 uncultured Oscillospiraceae bacterium | reverse complement strand
CGCAGCAGCGAGACCGGCGGCTACGGAATCGGGCTTTCCCTGGCGCAGTCCATCGTGACGGCCCATGGCGGAAAAATCAGCGCCGGAAGCGAGGATGGCTCCTCCATAATGGTTACAGTCCAGCTGTGACCGGATACCCCATACATTTTATAAAAATCCTTCCTCCGGAGCGACCGGGGGAAGGATTTTTTGCGCTTTTGCGGCGGCGGGCGAATTTTCCGCCGCTTTGGAGAGTGGGATTTCGGCCTTAAAAAATTTTTCAAAAAAATTTCCCGCTTTAAGTAAGCTTTAGGTTCCCCCTTTACAATGGGGACATCAGGTTAGGAGGAACGACCTTATGAACAACAATATTTTTGAACGGCATGAACTGAAATTTCTGATCAACGAGTGGCAGCGCCGCTTTTTGGAACAGGCGCTCCGGGAGCGGATTGTGCCGGATCCGCACGGGGAGAGCACCATCTGCAACATTTATTACGATACCCCGGATTTCCGGCTGATCCGCACCTCGCTCGAGAAGCCGATTTATAAAGAAAAGCTTCGCCTGCGCAGCTACGGGCCGGCCCTTCCGGAAGAATCTGTATTTTTGGAGCTCAAGAAGAAGTACAGCGGCATCGTCTACAAGCGCCGGATCTCCGTCACGGAGCAGACGGCGGTAGATTTTCTGAATGGGACGGCGCCGCTCCCGGAGGAGAGCCAGATCGGCAGGGAGATCGAATACTTCCTGCGATTCTATCAGGATCTCGAGCCTGCCATGTATCTCAGCTACGACCGAGCGGCGTTTTTTTCCCGGGAGGACCCGGATCTCCGCGTGACATTCGATAAAAAGATTCGCTGGCGCACCGAGGGCCTCAGCCTTTCCGAAAAACCCGGCGGGGCCCAGATCCTTGCGCCGGGCCAATCCCTGATGGAGATCAAGGCGGCAGACGCGATCCCGCTGTGGCTGGTTCATCTTTTGGAGGAAGGGGAAATCCACAGGATTTCCTTCTCAAAATACGGAAGGGCATACCTGGCCATGCTGCAGGATGCCCACAAGGAAAACAGAGGTGTTTTGTTTGCTTAATACGATTTTTTCCGGGGTTTCCACCACTTCGTCCAGCCTCACGCTGGAGGGTTTCTGCCTCAGCATGGCGGCCGCTCTGATTCTGGGCGCGGCGCTGGCACTCGTCTATACCTACAAATCCGTCTATACCAGGAGCTTCGCCGTTACGCTGGCCATGCTTCCGGCCACTGTCTCCGTCGTTATCATGATGGTCAACGGCAGCATCGGCACGGGCGTGGCGGTAGCGGGGACCTTTTCGCTGGTGCGGTTCCGCTCCGCGCCCGGCACGGCCAAGGAAATCGGCGCGATCTTCCTTGCCATGGCTGTCGGAATCGCCTGCGGCATGGGCTATGTGGGCTTTGCGGCCCTGTTTGCCGTCATCATGTGCGCGGTGAGCTTTCTCTACGCGAAACTGGGCTTTGGGGAGAAGCAAAACGCCGCTCTCCACAAAAAGCTGCGCGTCACCGTTCCGGAGGATCTGGATTACGGCGGCATCTTCGACGACCTGTTCGCAAAATTCACCTCCGAGGCCAGGCTCGTCAAGATAAAGACGACCAATCTCGGCAGCCTCAACAAGCTGATCTATGAGATCGTTTTGAAGGAGCCCGGCATGGAAAAAAACCTGATCGACGAGCTGCGCTGCCGGAACGGAAACCTGGAGATCAGCTGCTCGGTGCAGGGAACGGATTCTCAGGAGCTTTAAAACAAAAACAGCGCGGCGAAACGGCCGCGGGAATAAAGGAGAATTTTTTATGAAAAAGAAATGGACGGCTTTTTTTCTGGCGGCCCTGCTCGGCCTCGGCTGTACGGCCTGTCAGAGCACGGAAAGCACGATGCCGTCGGAATCGATCTCCGCCGAAAGCACGGGGGTCTTTACCGACAGTGATTTTGAGGTGGGATATTCCGACTATATCACGGTCACCCTCGCGGATGGCGCTTCCGCCGCGGACGGCAGCGGAGTGACCATCGACGGCAATACCGTCATCATCACGGAAGAGGGCACCTACCTGCTGACCGGTGCCTTAAGCAACGGGCAGATCCTCGTGGATGCCGGGGATTCCGATAAGATTCAGCTCGTGCTCGACAACGTATCCGTCGCCTGCTCCGGCAGCGCGGCGATCTATGTCCGGAAGGCCGGAAAGGTCTTTCTGACGATGACCGAGGGGAGCGAAAACAGTCTCACTTCCTCCGGAGAATTTGTGCAGACGGATGACAACAACGTGGACGCGGCCGTCTTCTCGAAGGCGGATCTCACGATGAACGGCGAAGGCTCGCTGACGGTCGGCTGTGAAAACGGACACGGCGTGGTCTCCAAGGATACGCTGAAGATTGTCAGCGGCACCTATGAGATCACCTCCGCTTCGCAGGGGCTCTCCGGCAAGGAGGGCGTCGAGATCGCGGACGGCGTCTTCGTCATCACCTCCGGCAAGGATGGCATCCACGCGGAGAACGACGAGGATGCCTCGCTCGGTTCCATTTATATTGAGGGCGGCACCTTCACCATTACCTCCGGCGGCGACGGCATGGATGCCTCGGGCGCGCTGACCATTCTGGACGGCGACTTCACGGTCACTACGGGCGGAGGCAGCGCCAATGCGAGCACCAAATCCGGCGGGCAGGAAAACGGTGACTGGGGCCAGTGGGGAGGCGGGAATGCCTCCGGCACGGCGGACACCTCCGATTCCACGGAGACGGAGACCTCCGCAAAGGGTCTCAAAGCCGACACGAGCATTACAATCAGCGGCGGGGACTTTGCCATAGATTCCTCCGATGACGCCGTCCACACCAACGGAAACCTGAGCATCGGCGGAGGCACCTTCGCAATCAGCTCCGGCGACGACGGCATGCACGCGGACTCCGCGCTCGCCGTCTCCGACGGAACCATCGACATCGCAAAAAGCTACGAGGGGCTCGAAGGTACGGCGATCGACATCTTCGGCGGGACGATCTCGCTGGTCGCTTCCGACGACGGGCTCAACGCCGCGGGCGGGGCCGACGGCTCCAGCATAAGCGGCAGGGCGGGGCAAAACACATTTGACTCGGATTCCTCGGCCTCCATCACGATCTCCGGTGGCAGCCTGACGATCGATGCAGGCGGCGACGGCATCGATTCCAACGGCGATCTGACCGTCTCCGGCGGCACGGTCTATGTCAGCGGCCCCACAAACTCCGGCAACGGCGCGCTGGATTATGCCGGCACCGGCACCATTACCGGCGGCGTGCTCATCGCGGCGGGCAGCACCGGCATGGCGCAGAATTTCGGCTCGGGCTCCACGCAGGGCTCCCTCCTTTATAACTTCACATCCGAGCAGAGCGCCGGAACCGCCGTCACGCTGGCGGACGGCGACGGAAATGTGCTCGCGAGCTTTACGCCCGAAAAACAGTTCCAGTCCGTCGTCGTCAGCGCCCCCGGCATCGTGAGCGGCGGCACCTATACGCTGACGGTCGGAAGTGAGAGCGTGACCATCGAAATGACGGATACCATTTACAGCAACGCCTCCTCCGGAATGGGCGGCGGAGCCAGCGGCGGCCCCGGCGGAGGCGGAATGACTCCGGGTAATCAGACTGCCCCGGGCGGAGAAACGCTTGACGGAACCTCTTCCGCTATGCCGGCGGCCTGACCCGGCAGGCGGCTCAAGCCGCCGGATTTTGCAGGTGGTACGGATGTGGACTGACCTTTTACTTTTCCGCAGGAAAGGGGGTTCCTAAGTAAGATCAACATAAAAAAGACACCGGAAGCGGCTGAAGAGGCCGCTTCCAGTGTCTTTTTTTAGCGGGGGAATGAACGGGTGGGACGGCGGGAATGCGCCGGCCAAAGAGGTTATACCTTTACGATCCGATAATAAGCCTTTGCCGTCAGCGCATAGATGGCCGCGTAGATTGCGGCGAACATAAGAAGAGCGCCAAGCACGCACCACGCAAACAGGGCGATATTCGTCATGTAAAACAGCTTAAACAGCTTCGTAATCATCGGGAAAGCGAAGGAAATATGCACCGCCGCGGCGAGAATGGGCAGGAAGAACACGGTCAGGATCTGGCTGTGCACGCTGCTTTTGACCTCGCTTTCGGACATGCCCACCTGCTGCATGATCTTGAAGCCCTCGGCATCCTCGTAGCCCTCCGAGACCTGCTTGTAGTAGATAATCAGCGCCGTCGCCATCAGGAACAGGAAGCCCAGGAGCAGGCCGATGAAGAAAAATCCGCCGTACATGCCGTAAAGCTCGTCGGAGCATTCGGTTCTTTCCACATCGCTGGCGACGCGAAATTGGACGCTGTCGCTGCTCGTCACTTCCCAAATACTGTCATAGAACTCCGAGGGGACTTCACCGTTTTTTACGTTGAAGCCGACATAGACGTTGGGGAGGGTCTTCTCCTCGCCGGTCGCCCAGACCAGCTCGCCGTGATCGGCCTCTTTGAGCGCATCGCCGCAGACGTGTGCGGGGTCGGTATCGGCATCGGCTACATAATAGCGCACATAGGCGAGATCCGAAATCTCCATGCCCTGCTTTTCGGCCTCGCTCCGCACGGCCTCCACAATGGTATTCATGGCGTCCTCGTCCGCTTCCTTCAAAAGAATCTGCACGTCGCGGGGGCACCATTTATCCAAGGCCTCCTCCGTGCCCGCATAGAGGCACACCGTCGAGGAGACGGTGACGAGAACCATCGTCGAAAGGATGCAGATGGAGGCGAGCCCGGCGGCGTTGCGCTTCATGCGGTGCAGCATGCCGGAAACGGCGATAAAATGTCCGGTCTTATAATAATAAGCTTTGTTGTTTCGCAATATCTTCAGCACGGCGATGCTGCCCGCGGAGAAGAGGCAGTAGGTGCCGACGATGACAAGGAGGACCGCCACAAAAAACAGGCCGAGGGCGGAGATCGGCGATTTAACCGTCAGCGCGATGCCGTATCCCGCGGCGAGCGTGATCGTGCCAATCAGCGCCGCAAACCAGCGGGTTTTCGGCTGTCGATCGGCATCTTTTCCGCTGTGCAGAAGCTCGATGGGTTTCGCCCTCTTAATGCCGTACCAGTTATACAGCAGGCACAGGGCAAAGATGAAGCAGAAGACGACGACCGTCCACAGGATCCCCTGCCCGGATACGAAGAAGCCGAAAGGCACCCCCGCCTTGAGGATCATGCAGAGAAGCAGCAGCATGAGTTTGGAGAGCAGAATCCCTACCCCCAAACCGCACACGATGCCGATGACGGCGGTGTACACCGTCTCCCAAAACAGGAAATGGGCGATCTGGCGCTTCTCCATGCCGAGGATGTTATAGAGGCCAAGCTCCTTTTTGCGCCGCTTCATGAGGAAGCTGTTGGTATAGAAGATCAGGATGGCCGAAAAAATGCCGATCACGCCGGCGCCGAGCCAGAGCGTTGCCATCACATAGGCCCCGCCCCGCAGGGTGTCGATGCCGTCGTTCTCCGAGAGAAAAAAAAGGATATAAAACATGGAGGCGGCGCCGATGCAGGTGAGAAGATACGGCAGGTAATACTTGCCGCTCTTTTTCATGTTTTGGGCGGCGAGCTTCGCATAGAAACCGAATTTACGCAAGATCCTCACCGCCTGTCGTCATCACGGTCAGCGCGTCGGATATTTTGGCGAACATCTCCTCCACACTCTGGTTGCCGCGGTAGAGCTGATGGTAGACCTCGCCGTCCCGCAGGAACAGTACGCGCCGGGCGTGGCTCGCGGCCTTCACCGAGTGGGTCACCATCAGAATGGTCTGACCG
>CAZLMO010000007.1:2486-31951 GCA_964560915.1 uncultured Oscillospiraceae bacterium | reverse complement strand
ACGACACGGGGATTTTCAGTCCCCTGCTCTACCAACTGAGCTACAAAGGCATTTTCAAACCGCCGTCAAAAACGGCGACCGTCTTTCGGCGACGAGTGCTATTATACTATAAGGGGACAAAAATGTCAACATTTCCAAAGCAATTTTTTCAGTCTATGTAACAGTATTCCGCGAGCTTTTCCACCGTCTTTTGGCCGATGCCGTCGATGGGCAAAAGGTCATCAAAATCCGTGAAGGTTCCGATCTGTTCCCGGTAAAGGATGATCTTTTCCGCCATAACCGGGCCGATCCCCGGGATCTGCTGAAGTTCCTCTCCGGTTGCCGTATTGATTCCCAGCGGGAAGACTGCTTCCGGGTCGGAGGTTTTTCCGGCGGAAGTCGGCGCAGATTCCGTTTCTTTTTGCCCGGCCGTCTCTTCAGCGGCGGGTTCCGCGGCGGAGACCGGCTCCACGACCGGCGCGAATGCCGGCTCTTGGGCGTAAGGTTCCGACGCATCCTCAACCGCGGAGACGGAGGGCGTTTCCCATTCCGGGTACTTGCTGACGTTTACGGTAACGGTGACGACTGCCGTTGCGAGAAACACGAGAAACATGGCGCGGAGGGTTCTTCGGTAGGAGGCGGAAAGATTCTCCTCCTCTTCCGGCTGCTCATCGTGTTCCAAACCCTCCGGATTGATCGGAATGACGATTCCTTTGGCCTTCGCCTTTTTCTCCGATGTGGCGCTCGTTTCTCCCATACCGGCACCTCCGTGTGCATTTTATTATTTTATGTACCTTTCTTCCAGAATGTCGATCAGCTGCGCGATGGCGTCTTCCTCGCACGGCGCAAGCACAAAGTCTGCGGCTTCCCTGACGGAAGCGAGCGCGTTCTCCGGTGCGGCGCCGATCCCGGCCGCCCGGATCATCTCCAGGTCGTTTTCATAGTCCCCTGCGGCGGCGCAGTTTTGGATGGAGTGCCCGGTCAGTTCGCAGACCCTCCGCATGGCCTTTGCTTTTGAAACCCCGGCCGGGAGCAGCTCCAGAAAAAACGGGCTGGACTGCAGGATATCCGCATTTTTCCCCACGGTCTCCCCGGCAAATGCGCGGATCTCGGGCATCTCTTCCGGCGGGCAGGTCAGGATATATTTGTAGACCTGCTCTGGGATATCCCCAAACCCGCAAAAATAGAATTCGCGGTCCGGAAGATACCGGCGCATCACGTCGCCGGAGGTCAGCAGGTTGACCGCGCGGTGCGTCGCAAAATGGCAGTCGATGAAGGGAAAGCGATCCAGAATGGTGCGCACGTTCTCCGGAAAACCCCGCGGCATGTAATGCGGCTCGAGGATTTCTTCCCGTTCCCAGTCATAGATGTACCCCCCGTTGATGTGAATGGACGGTGCCGTGATCGGAACGCCCGCCAGAAGCTCCTTTGTGATGTTGATCTCCCGGCCCGTTGCCACGGTGAAGCCTCCGCCTTTTTCCGTAAACGCGCGGATGGCGGCAAGATTTTTCTCCGAAATGCCGAGGCTTGCCCGCATCAGCGTGCCATCCACGTCCGTGACGATCAGAAAGTCCGAATACTGAGCCAATTAGAGTTCCTCCAATTTTCCAAGGAAGTTTATGAAATACTCCGGAAGCGGCGCCTCGAATTCCAAGTATGCCCCGGTCCTCGGGTGAAGGAATCCCAGCGTTCCGGCATGGAGGCACTGTCCTTCCAACGAGGTGATCCCATTTCCGGGGCCGTAGACGAGGTCCCCCGCGACCGGGTGGCCGATATAGGCCATGTGGACACGGATCTGATGGGTGCGGCCGGTCTCGAGCCGGCAGGCCACACGCGTAAAGGATTTATATCGGTGGATCACGGCATAGTGCGTGACCGCGTCTCTTCCGTCCGCGACGACGGCCATCTTCTTGCGGTCCTTCGGATTCCGGGCAATCGGCGCGGAGATCACGCCCTCATCCGGCAGATTCGTTCCATAGACGACCGCCTGATAGATGCGCGTGATGCTGTGGACGCGGAGCTGCTCTGCGAGGCTGTTGTGCGCAAAGTCGTTTTTCGCCACCATCAGGAGGCCGCTCGTATCCTTATCGATCCGGTGGACGATGCCCGGTCGGAGCACGCCGTTGATGCCGGAGAGGCTGTCGCCGCAGTGGTACAGCAGCGCGTTGACGAGCGTGCCGGTGTGGTTCCCCGGCGCGGGGTGGACGACCATTCCCTTCGGTTTGTTGACCACCAGAAGGTCGCTGTCCTCATAATAAATATCCAGCGGGATGTCCTCCGGCGCCACATTAAGCGGGACGGCATCCGGAATTTCGAGCACGACGGATTCCTCCGTTTTGAGCACGCGGCTTTTGCAGATCGCCTCGCCGCCCACGAAGGCCATCTGATTTTCGATCAGTTTCTGGATCGCGGAGCGGCTCATGGAATCGATGCTGTCCGAGAGGAAGCGGTCGGCGCGCTCGCCGTCGGATTCCTCCGGAACCGTGAGCACAATTCTATTCATGGGTTTCCCCACCGGCGGGTGTTTCGCCGGAATCTTTAGGGAGAGCTTCTTCGGCCCCCTGGGTGGAGGTCTCTCCGGGCCCGGCATCCTGCGCGTTCTCCTCTTTCGCGGAGAACTCCGGATTTTCCTTCTTCTCCGGATCAAAATCCATCCCATCCCCGGCTTCCTGCGCTTCGGCCAAACCGTCCTCCTCCGGGATTTCCGCCACGGGTTCCTCGGGGGAGGTCTTCTTCCATCCTTTTATATAATCATGGTAAAAAATCGACAGGCAGAGCAGCACCGCGCCGACCGTGATGCAGGAATCGGCCAAGTTAAAGATCGCAAAATGGATCGCGCGGAAGTCGACATAGTCGATGACATAGCCGAGGCTGACCCGATCGATCAGGTTCCCCACCCCTCCGGCCAGGATCAGCGAAAGAGAGGAGATATACCACTTATTCGATACTTTTCCGGAAAGGAATGCCCCGAGAACCGCGAGCAGCATGACGCCGGTGACGGCAACCAGCAGCCAGCGCATATCCCGAAACATGCTGAATGCGACGCCGGTATTCTCGGTGTACTTGAGATATAGAACATTTTTAATAAGCTCGATATCTTCCCCGCCAGCGAGGTTCATCTGAACCCAGTTCTTGATGATCTGGTCTGCGGCGATCAGGATGACCGAGGCAATGGTTGCAAGAAACTGAAACATACTTCCTCCAAAAAAGCGCGGGCAGAACTCGAAAGAATCCCGTCCGTGGCAGTTTATAAAATAACGTCAGCCCACAATCTCCGCGCAGTGTTTACAGAGCGTCGGGTGACTGGGGTCCTGGCCGACCGTAGGGCTCTGGATCCAGCAGCGCGCGCATTTGCCGCCTTCGGCGATCTCCACGCCGACCTCGCAGCCGTCGGCTTCGCTCTTCTCGATCTCCACGGCGGAGACGATAAAGGCTTCCACCAGCTCGCCTTCGACGGATTTGGCGAAATCATAGACGTCTTTGCCGCAGCGAAGGATAATCTTCGCCTCAAGCGATTTTCCGATCCGCTTGTCGGCCCGGGCGTCCTCAAGAGATTTATTGACGATGTCGCGAAGCTCGTCAATCCTCTGCCATTTCTCCATAAAGGCCTCGTCGGCGGAGATGCCGCTCTCATCCGGGAGCTGGTTGAGGAAGACGGATTCGCCGTCATCTTCCGCAGAGCGCGGCAGATAGCTCCAGATCTCCTCAGCGGTGAAGGAAAGCACCGGCGCGAGGTAAAGGGTCATCGTGCGCAGAATCTTGTAGATGACCGTCTGCGCGGCGCGGCGGGCTTCGCTGACCGCTTTTTCGACGTAGAGGCGATTCTTCAGTATATCCAGATAGAAGTTGGAAAGGTCGATCGTGCAGAAGTCGCGAATCATGGAGTAGACGATGTGGTAATCGAGCTTCTCATAGGCATCCCGGCAATCCGCTGCGACCTGATCGAGCCGGGCGAGCGCCCACTTGTCGATGCCGTCGATCTTTTCGAGCGGGACGGAATCCGTATCCGGATTAAAATCGTAGAGATTGGAGAGGATGAACCGCGCGGTGTTGCGGATCTTCCTATATACTTCCGCAAGCTGCTTAAGAATATCCGGGGAGATCCGGATATCGGCGTGGTAATCGGAGGAGGCGACCCAGATGCGCAGGATATCGGCCCCAAATTTCTCCGTGACCTCGTCCGGCGCCATGCCGTTGCCGAGAGATTTGTGCATGGCCTTGCCCTCTCCGTCCACAACCCAGCCGTGGGTGCAGACGGATTTGTAAGGGGCGACGCCTTTCCAGGCGACGGAGGTCAGCAGCGCGGATTGGAACCAGCCGCGGTACTGATCGGCGCCCTCCAGGTAGAGATCCGCGGGCCAGTGCAGGCCGTGCGCCTCGTTACAGACGGCCACATGGGAGACGCCGGAATCGAACCAGACATCCATGATGTCCATTTCCTTCACGAATTCCCCGCAGCCGCAGGCGTCGCATTTGAGGTCTTTCGGAAGGAATTCCTCCGGTTCATGCAGATACCAGGAATCGCTGCCCTCTTTTTCAAACATATCCGAGATGGCGGCGATGGTCTTTTCGTTGATAATCGGCTTGCCGCACTGCTTGCAGTAGACAATCGGGATCGGCACTCCCCATCTTCTCTGGCGGGAGATGCACCAGTCGGAGCGATCTGCAACCATTTTTTTGATGCGCTCGCCGCCCCACTCCGGGATCCACTCAACCTCGTCGATCGCCCGCATGGCGTCCTCTTTGAAGCCGTCGATGCTGCAAAACCACTGCTCGGTCGCGCGGAAAAGGATCGGGGATTTGCATCTCCAGCAGTGCGGGTACTGATGGAGGATTTTTTCGCCGGCAAACAGCGCGCCGGTTTCCTTAAGATGGTCATAAATTTTAACGTTGGCTTCGTCGGTCATGAGCCCCGCGAACATACCGGCATCCTCGGTCAGGCGGCCGTCTCCGTCCACCGGGCAAAAGACCGGAATCTCGGGGTAATGGTTGACGCAGACTTCAAAGTCATCCACGCCGTGCCCCGGAGCGGTATGAACGCAGCCGGTGCCGCTGTCGAGCGTGACGTGGTCGCCGACGATGATCGGGCTCACCCGGTCGATGAACGGGTGGCGGTAGGTGGCGTATTCAAGGTCGGTGCCCTTGACGGTGTTTTCGGAGACCGTGTACTCCTTGATGTCCGCGGCGGCCATGGCCGGCTCCACAAGCTCCCGCGCCATGATATAGTCCTCGCCGTTCGCATGCACGGCGCAGTACTCATATTCCGGGCCGAGGCAGATGGCAAGGTTTGCGGGAAGCGTCCAGGTGGTTGTGGTCCAGATCACGAAATAGGTCTTATCCGGATTGACGCCGAGCGGATCGAGCTTGCCTTTGCCGTCCTCAAGCTTAAATTTTACATAGATGGAGCGGCAGGTATCCTCCTGATACTCGATCTCGGCTTCGGCGAGCGCAGTCTTGCATTCCGGGCACCAATAGACGGGCTTGAGGCCCTTGTAGATGAAATTCTTCTTCGCCATCTCGCCAAAAAGGCGGATCTGCGCGGCCTCGTGCTCTTTTTGAAGGGTGAGATACGGATGGTCGTAGTCGCCGATGCTGCCCAGGCGCTCGAATTCCCTGCGCTGGGTCTCCACATAATGAAGCGCAAAATCCTTGCAGACTTTGCGGAGTTCGATCGCGGAATGAATATTCTCGACGCCGACCTTTTTCATGGCCTTGAGCTCGATCGGGAGTCCGTGGGTATCCCAGCCCGGAATGAACGGAGCTTTGTGCCCGCTCATATTTTTATATTTAACAATGATGTCTTTCAGTACCTTATTGAGCGCCGTGCCGAGGTGAATATCGCCGTTGGCATAGGGCGGGCCGTCATGAAGAACGTAGAGCGGCAGCCCCTCATTCTTGGCCATCATCTTCTCGTACAGGTTTTCTTCCTGCCACTTTTTGATGAAATCCGGCTCGCGCTGCGGAAGAGAGGCCCGCATCGGGAATTCGGTTTTCGGCAGATTCAGTGTTTCGTTGTAATCCTGAGCCATACGGCGTTATTTCTCCTCTTGCTTATGGTTTATTCTTGCACCGGGATTTCAATCTTTTTGGTCTCGGCAATGGATATTTCGTCATACTCCTCTTCCGGGAGTTCTTCGGGGGGCTCCTGCGGCGGTTCTTTCCGGGCGGGTTCCTCCTGAGGGACGGGCGGCGCAGCCTTCTCTTCCTGAATTTCCGGCATTGCGGAAATCAGCTCCAGGTGCTGCCGGTAAACGGAAAGCAGATGTTTTCTAAAATCGGAGGTCTCCTTCTGGAGCTGCTCCAACGTCTCTTTCTCTTTCTTGATCTTCCGTTCGGATTCGTAATAGATCTGTTTCGCATTGGCTTCCGCTTCGGAGAGAATCACTTCGGCTTTCCCCTTGGAATCCCGGATGATGCTGTCCCCGAGCTTCTGTGCGCCGATCAAAACGGTGCGGAGGCTGTCTTCGTTGGAGCGGTACTCTTCCAGCTTTTCGGCCAGCACTTCCAGCTTATCCTCGGCCTCCTCCTTTTCTTCTTCCAGCTTGGAGACGGCAAGGGCCACGTCTTTCAAAAAAATCTCGACTTCTTCGGTCCTGTAACCGAACGCGGCTTTTTCAAATTTCCGGTTGGTAATGTCTTCCGCTGTCAGCACTGCTATTCCTCCTTATTTTTCAGGTCGGCTTCCGCGTTAAAAAAACACGCCGCTGCTCTCCAGCTCATCTAAAAGATCCCCCATGATATTCACATTGTACGGCGTAATGATATACGTGCTGTTGGCAACGCGTTTGATCTGACCGTTGTTTGCGTAGGCAACCCCGCTGAGGAAATCGATCAGCCGGCGGGAGACGTCCTTATTGGTGGATTCCAGATTTAACACCACGGTGTGCTTGGAATTCAGGTGATCGGCAATCGGGCGCGCGTCGTCAAAATGCTCTGGCTTGACCAGCACAACCTGCAGCTGTGTGGTGGTGTGAATATTGACAACTTTATTCTGTTTGATCTGATCGCCGGAGGATTTGCCGAAAAGGCTGGTTTTGATGGAATTGTCGGTCCCCGTTTTATCATCGTCCGTAAGATTGCCGTCGACCAGATCTTCCGTCGTATCCTCCGTATCTTCATCCCCGTTTTCCGGTATGCCGAGAACATTCTTGACTTTGTCCATGAATGCCATTGCGATATCCTCCTATTTTAGAGATCTTGAATTTCTGATTTTTTATATTCTCTTTCGCCAAACAAGGCCCTGCCGACCCGGACAATCGTTGCGCCCTCTTCGGCGGCGATTGCGTAGTCTCCGGACATGCCCATTGAAAGAACAGTAATAAATATATTATGGGAGTTTTGGGCCGCGATGTCAACTAATAGTTTGCGCATTTTGGCAAAACAGGCTCTTCTTTCCTCATCCGGCGCATCCGGGCGGCCGATTGTCATCAGCCCCCGGAGCCTCAGATGCGGAAACTCTGTGATGCTTTCCGCCGCCGCGGCTGCCTCCTCCGCCGAAAAGCCGCTCTTGCTCGCTTCGTCCGCAATATTGACTTCCAGCAGAATATCCATGATTTTCGGAATCCTTGCGCACTGCCTTTCGATCTCCGCCACGAGCTTCAGCGAATCCACGGATTCGATCATCGTCACCTTATCGCAGATATATTTCACCTTATTTGTCTGCAAATGGCCTATAAAATGGATTTCTGTGTTTTGCAGGTCGTAGTTTTCATATTTTTCCAGAAGTTCCTGCACCCGGTTCTCCCCCAGCAGCATGCACCCGGCCGTAATCGCCTCGTTGACCCGCTCCGGCGCGACCGTCTTGGTCACGGCCATCACCGTCACGGAACCGGGCTCCCTGCCCCCGAGAACGGCCGCCTGCTCCGTTTCGGATCTGATCCGGAGAAACGCCTCCCCGACGGCCGTACGCTCAGTCGATGACTTTTCCGACATAAAGATCACTTCCTTCGATCACGACTTCATCAAAGATCTGGAGAGACGTCTTTACGCCGCGTTCCCACCGACAGATCTTATACCCCGGTCCCTCGTAGATCACGTCGATGGCTTTAAACACCACCGTTCCGCGGTCGATCACATAGACGCCCATTTTCTGCTCAGAATCGAAACGAACCGCGCTCTCGGAAACCCGCAGGCCGCTGTAACGCGCGAGCGTGAGTTCCGCTCCAACTTTTCGCAGGGAAGCAAGCTCGGGCGTGAACGACGTGCACGAAAAGATCACGGCGCGCTGCTCCGAGCTGTCGTCCTCCACGATTTTGGCCACTTTAAGCGTCACCGGAGAACCGGAAATCCCGTCGAACGCCGCCTCCACCTCTTTTCCGACGTAGAACTGGTCCGCGTCGGCGGAATCCATAATGACGGCGTACGCCCATTTATAACTGTCGGCGATCTTTCCGACCGATCTGCCTTGGTAGGTGACGCTGCCGTCGATCAGCTCTTCGATCCCGGAGACGCGCATCTGCAAAAGGTTTTCCCGGTTCACTTTCTCCTCGTATCCATCTACGGTGGAGATAAAATAGCCCGTTGACGTGGCCTGCACGGTCTCGCCGAAATCCGCCTGAATTTTGGTGTTTAGTTCGTCGTATTCCGTTTTCAGCAGAGCGATCCGTTCGCTGAAATCCGTCGCCTCTCCGGTCAGAATCTGTTTTTTATTCATCAGTGTCAGCAGATCGTCGCGGCTGTCCGAAAAACCGTCGAGCAGCTGCCGCGAGGAGGCTGTGGAGTAGGAAACGAGCGCCGTACCGAGCTGCTGGTTGAGCAGGTCGGAGACCCCGTACACCTGTGATCCGGCGGAATCGGCTTCCTCAAGCCGGGCGATTTCCTTTTCCAGCGCGGCGGCGCGCTCAATTCGATTGACCGTGTCTGCGGAGGAATGCGTATAGGCGATGCTGGTGTTTTTCAGCACTCTGGCGCCATCCTCAAAGATATAACTGACGCTTCCGGCATACTCGCTCTCGATCGGCGTCTCCGTGCGCACGGCGATGCCCTGCACCCGAAGCGTGTTGTTGACCCCGTAGGAGACGGCAATCTCCGTCTCATATGGATGATAGAAAAACTGCCATGCCTGATAACCGGCATAGGCGATCAAAAAGAGCGACATGGCAATGACCAGAATTTTACCGACCGTTGTTCTCATGCTTTTTCCCCGAATCCTTTCCTGCGAAGATCATCAAAGACCGCTTCCCGGAGGGAAGCCGCATCCGGATAGCCGTCGACGGCATACCATCGGATGTTGTCGTTCCGGTGGAACCAGGTGAGCTGGCGTTTGGCATAGCGGCGCGTCTCCTGCTTCAGGATCTCCGCCGCCTCCGCGAGCGTCTCTTCCCCTCTGAGATATGGAAACAGCTCTTTATATCCGATGGCCTGCATCACGGTGCCTGTGCCGCCCCGTTCCAGCAGCAGCCTTGCCTCGTCGATGAGGCCGTTTTGAAGCATCTCCTCCGCGCGGCGGTTGATGTGCGCGTAGAGCGTTTCCCTCTCTGAGAAGCAGAGCCCGATCCACGCCGTTTCATAGGGCGTTGGGTGCTCTTTCGAGCGGCGCTGGTGCTCGGACATCGGGATCCCGGTCAGCTCGCAGACTTCGATTGCCCGGATCACGCGGCCGGTGTTGTTAGGGTGCAGCTTTGCGGCGATCTCCGGATCCAGTTCCCGGAGCCTCTCATGCAGCGCCTCGGGCCCGTGCTCATCCAGATACTTTCTGAGATCGTCCCGGAGCGCCGGGTCGCTTTTAATCTCGGAAAACTCAATGTTCCCGAGCAGCGAATCCATATAGAGCCCCGTCCCGCCGCAGATAATCGGCACGTTTTCACGCGCACGGATCTCCGCGATAGTCTTCCTTGCGTCGGCCACGTAATCCGCGACGGAATATTCCTCCCGCAGCCCGGCGAAGCCGGTCAGATGATGCGGAATGCCCTGCATCTCCTCCTCGGTCGGGCGCGCGGTGCCGACGGAGAGCTCCTTATAAATCTGCATCGAGTCGCAGGAGACGATCTCGCCGCCGAAACGCTTCGCGATCTCCACGGCGAGTGCCGTCTTGCCGGAGGCCGTCGGGCCGGCGACCGCGATAACCGGAATTTTCTCCATTGGCGTTCCCCCCCGTCACTGCTGGCGGCCGAACATCCGCTCCAGCTTTCCCTTGGAGATGCTGACGGTGATCGGCCTGCCGTGCGGGCAGTATTTGAGATCCTGCTCGTTGAGCAGCGTGTTGACGATTTCTTCAAAATCGCTTTCAAAAATTTTATCGTTCGCCTTGATTGCCGCGCGGCAGGAGATATTTGCATAGAGGTGGTCGAGCTTTTCGGGCGTCAGGTCGTGTTTGCAGGCGGCGAGCGAATCCGCGATCTCCGCGATCACCGTCTCCGCCTCCTTTGGCTTCACCCAGAAGGGCAGCGTCCGGACGATGACCGCTCCCCTGCCGAAATCCTCAAGCGTAAAGCCGAAGCGCCGCATGATATCCGCGTGCTCCAGCGCGGCATCTTTCTCCTCGTCGGAGAGAGAAAGATTCACCGGCTCCAGCAGGCACTGGCAGTCGAAGGCGCCGTCCTGCCGCTTTTTGAGCCGTTCGTACAGGATGCGCTCGTGGGCGGCGTGCTTATCCACAAAGATCAGCTCGAATTCCGATTCCAAAACGATGTAGGTGCCGAACACCTCGCCGAGAATTTTCAGCTTGCTCATCGGGAAGTCGTCCGGCCCGATGCGGTGCGGCACTTCCGGGATGGGGACGCCGTTTTTCTTCATGGCGTCAAGCCCCTCCGCGCATTCCTTGGGGATCTCCCGGCCCTCGCCGGCCGCCTTTTCCGCCTCCCGGCGGACTTTATACTGCGCCGTATGCGTGACGTCCGTGTCGAGATGATACGGAGTGATGCGGTCTTTATTATTGAATTCCGCGGCGGAGAAATCCACCGCGTGATATTTTATATCTTGGTCGGAGAAAGGCGCGGAGACGGGCTTCATCAGCTCCTCGAGGTACTTCCCGATGGCCGAGCGGTCCTCCTCGTTCCGGACGCGGGAAAGATACTGGTCTTTCCTGCGCTTTGCATCCTCGGCCAGCGCGGAATGGTCCCCCGCGCCGAGCGCGGATTTGACGCCGTAATAGACAAGGTCAAACACCGATTTTTCATTCTGAAAACGGACCTCCGTCTTGGCCGGATGGACGTTGACATCCACGGCCTCCGGCGGGATCGTCAGGTTGAGGACGCACCCCGGATATTTTCCAACCATCGAGGAGCCCTTAAATGCCTCCTCCACGGCGGCCATCGCGGTGCGCGTTTTGACGAAGCGGCGGTTCACGAAAAAAATCTGATAGGCGCGGCTGGTTCGGCAGCCGGAGGGCTTTGTCACATAGCCGGAGACATGCAGGTAATTTGCCTGCTCCGGGGAGTACTCCACCGGCACGCATGCCTCCGCGAATTCCCGGCCGAAGACCGCGGACAGAACCGCCTGCAAATCTCCGTTCCCGGGCGTCAGGAGCTTCGTCTCGCCCTCCCGGATGAATCGGAATTTCGTCTCCGGATAGGAGAGCGCGAGCCGATCCATGATCTGCGAGACGGCGGTGCCCTCCGCGACATCCTTCTTCAGGAATTTCTGCCGCGCAGGAGTATTGTAAAACAGGTCGCGCACAAGGACGGTCGTGCCCTCCGGGCATCCGGCCTCCGAGACCTCGTCGATTTCCGATCCGGAAGCGCGGCAGACCGAGCCGACGGCGCTGTCTTTGGTGCGCGTCAGGATCTCCGAGTGGGAGACGGCCGAGATGGAGGCCAGCGCCTCGCCGCGGAAGCCGAAGGTCAGGATGTGTTCGAGGTCGTCCTCCGTGGAGATCTTGCTGGTGGCGTGGCGCAGAAACGCCTTAGGGAGATCCTCCGCGTCCATGCCGCAGCCGTTGTCCGTCACTCGGATCAGCGAGACGCCGCCGTTTTGAATCTCGACCGTGACGCTGTCGGCGCCGGCGTCGATGGCGTTCTCCACCAGTTCCTTGACGACGGAGGCCGGGCGGTCCACCACCTCGCCTGCGGCGATCAGCTCCGCAATATGTTTCTCAAGTACAACAATTTTCTTTTCCATGGTCCTCCGCTTATGATGTTACCGTTTTTTTTAGTTCATACAGAAGGTTCAGCGCCTCGATCAGCGTCAGGGTTTCGACATCGGTTTTTTTGAGGATGCGTTCGGCCTCGGATTCTACGAAGGCGAAGAGGCTTGTCTGGCCGGAAAAATCGTCGTTTTGCTGCATGCGGGCGATTTTCACAGCTTTCTCTCTTTCATGGTCCTCCGATTTATGAAGTCACCGTCTTTTTCAGTTCATACAAAAGGTTCAGCGCCTCGATCGGCGTCAGGGTTTCGACATCGGTTTTTTTGAGGATGCGTTCGGCCTCGGATTCCACGGAGGCGAAGAGGTTCGTCTGGCCTGAAAAATCGTCGTTTTGCTGCATGCGGGCGATTTTCTCGACCTCTCTGCCCTCCTCGAGCGCCGAAAGAATTTCCTTGGCGCGCTTCACGACGCTGTTGGGGATCCCGGCCAGTTTCGCGACTTCGATGCCGTAGCTGTCGTCTGCGCCGCCCGGGATGATGCGCCGCAAAAAGGTGATGTCGTCGCCGCGCTTCTTGACCGCCACGTTGTAGTTGCGGATGTTCGGGTAAGCGTTTTCAAGATCCGTCAGTTCGTGGTAATGGGTGGCAAAGAGCGTCTTGGCACCGAGCTTTTTGCGGTCGGCGATGTGCTCGAGCACGGCGTGCGCGATGCTCATGCCGTCGAAGGTACTCGTGCCGCGGCCGATCTCGTCGAGGATCAAAAGGCTTCTCGCGTCCGCGTTTTTCAGGATCTCGGCCACCTCGCTCATCTCGACCATAAAGGTCGACTGGCCGGCCGCAAGGTCGTCCGAGGCGCCTACTCTCGTGTAGACCCCGCTCACGATGCCGATATGCGCGTATTTCGCCGGGACGAAGCAGCCGATCTGCGCCATGATGACGATCAGCGCCGTCTGGCGCATGTAGGTGGATTTGCCTGCCATATTCGGCCCGGTGATCACGGCGATCTGATTCTCGCGGTTATCAAGCAAAACGCCGTTCGGGACGAAGGGGGTGCCGTGAAGGACCTGTTCCACCACCGGATGGCGGCCCTCTTTAATTTCGATGACGTCGCTGAGATCGACCTCCGGCCGGCAGTAGCCGTTCGCCTGCGAAACCTTCGCAAACGAGCAGAGTACGTCGAGCGAGGCGACCGCGTCCGCGGTGCGCTGCACCCGTTTGACCTCGGCGGCGATCTTCGTGCGCACCTCATCAAAAAGCCGGGTTTCCAGAACAAGAATCTTATCGTGCGCGCCGAGAACTTTATCCTCCAGGTCCTTGAGCTCCTGTGTGACGAAGCGCTCGCCGTTCGTCAGCGTCTGCCTGCGGATATATTCCTGCGGCACCATGTTTTTATAGCTGTTGGAAACTTCTATGTAGTAGCCGAACACATGATTATAGCCGATCTTGAGCTTCGGGATGCCGGTGCGCTCCCGCTCGGCGGTCTCGATGGCGGTGATGTGGGATTTCGTATGTTCCACAAGGTCGCGCAGCTCATCCAGTTCGGCGTGATAGCCCGCCCGGATGACGCCGCCGTCCTTAAGCGTAACCGGGGGCTCGTCCGCAATCGCCGCGGCCGTAAGATCCGCAAGATCCTGTAATTCGTCCATTTCGCTCCAGAGCTCGCCCATGAGCGGCGCATGGATCCCGGAAATTAGGCCCCTGAGTTTTGGCAGGCGGCGGATGCTTGCCTCCAGCGTCTTGTATTCCCGCGGATTCGCGTTGCCGAAGACGATACGGGTAATCATGCGCTCCATATCATAAATTCCGGAGAGCTCCGCGCCCAGATCCTCGAGCAGCATCGGGGCTTTCATCAGCGCTTCCACCGCGGAAAGGCGCTTGTCGATCCTTACCGGGTCGAGCAGCGGCCGGTCGAGACAGGAACGCAAAAGCCTCCGGCCCATCGTGGTGTCGGTTTTATCGAGCACCCAGAGGAGCGTTCCGCGCTTCTCCCTGCCGCGGATCGTCTCCGTGAGTTCCAGATTCCGCCGCGCGGTCAGATCGAGCGCCATATAAGCGTTATTTGTGTAAAAACTTACGGAGGAGATGCGCTGGACGCCGTTTTTTTGCGTCTCGTAGAGATATTTCAGCAGCGCGCCGACCGCGTTTTCGCAGAGCCGGCTTCGGAATCCGAGTTCCGCCGGGGAAGTGCAGCCGAAATGGCTGTCGATGATCTTTTTAATGGAAGCGGGCTCGTATTCCTCCGGATCCATCTGCCCGCCGAGGCAGTTGAGCTTCTCTTTGAGAAAATTACCGACCGCCCCGTGGTCGAGGAATTCGTCGTTAAACAGAATTTCGCTCGGCGAATACCGGCCTATTTCTTCAATGAGCCTCGCGTCGGGATCCGGTTCCTCCTCCGCCCCGGTGCAGAGCAGCTCTCCGGTCGTGATGTCGCAAAAGCAGATGCCGAAGGCCTTTCCCTGCACAAAGACGCTGCAAATATAGTTGTTGGCAGATTCGTCCAGCATGCTGTTTTCGACGACGGTGCCGGGCGTAATCACGCGGATGATGTCGCGCTTCACGAGGCCCTTCGCCAGCGCGGGGTCCTCCATCTGCTCGCAGATGGCGACCTTGTAGCCCTTTTTGATGAGGCGGGCGACGTAGGCTTCGTAGCTGTGATATGGGATCCCGCACATCGGGGCGCGTTCCTCCTGGCCGCATTCCTTGCCGGTCAGGGTCAATTCCAGCTCCTTGGAGGCAAGAATCGCGTCATCGTAGAACATCTCGTAAAAATCGCCGACCCGATAAAAGAGAATATGATCTTTATGCATGTTCTTGATTTCAAAATACTGCTTCATCAGCGGCGAAAGCTCTGCCAAACGCAATACCCCCAACCTATAAATATACATGATAAATTTAACATAAAAAGCGAAGCTTTTCAAGGCCGGAACTTGAATCCTTTTTATAAAAATATTCAGGAGCCGGAATCCTCTTCTCAAAAAAAGAAAACCTTGGGATGCCGGAACCGGAATCCTTTTATCAAAAAAAACATGAAATTCCGGAGAAACATGGCGTGCTTCCGCCGGATCCGTTTGGCGCGGCTTGTCTTCCGAAAATCCCGGCATTTCATTTTTGCCGAAAGCACTCCGCCCGGAGAGTTTTTTCCCTGCATCGGTAAACGGTCACGCTTCTCCCCCGCTTTTTTGACCTCGGGAGGTTCGCTTTACCGAGGCGACCCCGCCCACGGAGGGTAAAAAATTCCAAAAAAAGCCCGGATCATCATCCGGGCAGAAGAGCTTCTCATTCGAGGTATTTTTTCAGGGGGTTATAGAATGCGGCGGCGACCGCGGAGGTAATTAAGAATTCCGGCAGCATGTAGGAGCCGTTATAATAAAGCGAGTAGATCGCCGGAAACATGCCGAATTCATTCGGCCAGAGCGCATCCCAGATCATCCATCCGGTGATGAAATGGCAAAGGAACCGCAGGAAAAACGTGAGCCCGATGCCGGCAATCAGCGCCATTCTCGGATTTTTGATTCGGCCCCGGAACATGCCGGAAAGGCCGAGTACGCCGTACGCGACGAGATAATCCAGCAAAATGATGCCGGCCGCCATCCAGATCGAGGTCGCATACTGGATATTGTCGATGCCGAGCAGCATTTGCAAAACGCCGTAGACGCTCGCCGCCAGCAATCCTTTCCTGACGCCCCAGCGGTAAGAGATCAGCACCATCGGCAGCATGCTGCAAAACGTCACGCCGCCGCCGAACGCCCAGAGTCCTTCGAATTTCAGCATGCTCAAAACGGTGCCGAGCGCGATCATCAGCGCGCTCTCCGTCAGATATCGGGTCTCCGTTTTTCCGATTTGTTTCATGGTGATTTCCTTTCCCTATCAAGAATTTCCGCCGAAGCTCTTTTTAAGAGCATGGCCTGTATCATCCATGGGAGCCGTTTCTGTACGCGCCGAAAGGCGTTTCTGAGCGGCCTTCCGTTCCCGGCGCCCTGCCGGTCGGCACAGCGCTATCTTTTCCGCAAAAAAATTTGCCGCCGCATTCCCCTTTGCCGTCATCTGCCGTTTCTTTTGTCATACCGAAGCGATAACAAAAACGCCGCAGCAAAAATGCTGCGGCGAAGTCAGGATCGTAATCCGATCCGGGATCGTATAACGATCCCATATGCAACTCCCTACGCAGGCATTATCCTGATCAGGTCAAAGGGTCCGGCAAACGCCGTCTCAGCCGAAAGGCTCCCCTGTTTGATTTTTATTGAGTATAGCAGATTCTTTAGTCTTTTGCAAGCTCTTTTGCGGAGACTACAAGGCTGGAAAGCGCCTGGATTTCGCTCGGGATGATGATCTTTGTGGCCTGGCCGTCCGCGGCCTTCTGGAAGGCCTCGTAGCTCTTTAGCCTGAGCACGGCTTCGGTAGGGGCCGCCTCGTTGAGCATCCGGATGGAATCCGCCAATGCCTTCTGCACGAGCATGATGGCTTCCGATTCGCCTTGAGCCTCACAAATTTTTGCTTCCTTGGAGGCTTCCGCACGGAGAATGGCAGATTCCTTTTCGCCCTCCGCAACCAGGATCTGGCTCCTTTTCTCGCCCTCTGCACGAAGCATGGTCTCGCGGCGTTCACGCTCCGCTTTCATCTGCTTCTCCATCGCGTCCTGAATCTCGCGCGGCGGCAGAATATTTTTGAGCTCGACACGGTTGACCTTGATTCCCCATTTATCTGTGGCGGTATCGAGGGTCGCCGTAATTTTCAGATTGATGACGTCGCGGCTGGTAAGCGTATTATCAAGCTCCATCTCGCCGATAATATTGCGCAGCGTGGTGGCGCAGAGATTCTCAATCGCGGAAAGCGGGCGTTCGACGCCGTAGGTGAAGAGCTTTGCGTCGGTGACCTGATAGAAAACGACCGTGTCGATCTGCATGGTGACGTTATCTTTTGTGATAACGGGCTGCGGCTTGAAATCGACCACCTGTTCCTTGATCGAGACGCGCTTCGAAATGCGGTCAAAGAACGGAATCTTAAAATGCAGGCCGGTCTCCCAGATCGTATAATAGGCGCCGAGACGCTCGATTACATAGACCGTCGCCTGAGGAACGATTTTGATGTTGACGGTAATCGTCAAAAGAAACAGAAATAAAATGGCAAGCCCGATAAAAAGCCCTGCATAATCTCCCATATTTATCCTCCTCTACTCTTTCACACGTTTCGTTACGTATAGAGTTGCGCCCTCGATTCTCTCGATCATCACAACATCGCCCTCCTCGGCTTCGGAGCCATCGGTCATCTTTGCGCTCCAGGTCAGCCCGGAGATATAAACTTTCCCGATTCCCTGCAGGTTATCGATTTTGGACGAAACCACACCGGAAGTGCCGATCAGTCTGTCCGTATTGGTCGGCTGCTTCTTTATCTTTACCACGTCTTTGAAAAATGTCCGGGTAAACGCAAGGCAGACCGCAGATACCACCAGAAAAACCAGAATCTGCACCCAGAGCGGCGCGCCGAAATACGCCGGTATCATGGCCGCCAGAGCGCCGATTGCAAACCAAAGGCTGATCAGCGAGACCGTCGCGGCTTCCATAATACCGAGAACAACGGCGATTCCAAGCCACACAAGCAGCTGCATGGTTTCTTCCGTCATCATACCGCCTCCTTTTCTTTGATTTTGATTATATCATATTAAAGCCTGTATTACAACAATTCTGCCGTGAAATTCCGATTTCATACATGGGGAGCGAGCCGCTCAGCTCATGGAATCCGTGTTTTCCCACGGCACGTCGGAAAGGATCGGTTCCTCCTCGGCAATATCCATGATGCAGGTGTATTCCGCCCGCAGCACATAGACCCCCTCCGTCAGGCTGCCGAAGAGCTCCCGGGAAAGGATCTCCGCGTCGCCGAGTTCCTGTTCCTCTTTCGCCTCAAGAAGTTCCATGGCGCCGTCCTTCGCCTGCAGTTCCTGATATGTAACATATTTTTGCTTTACAGAGAAAAATGCGTATTCTGTCAGGGAAATCGGAAGCTTTACATCAAAAAACAGGAGATCCTTCGTCTCCGTGCTCAAATAATACGGCTCCTCCTCCTGCGGCCCGAACGGGAGGGGGATTTCTTTTCCGAAAAACGTAAGCAGGTAAGCGGAGCCTGTTTTTTCCCCTCTTGAGGAAAGGATCTGCTCCAGAGGAAACTCCACCGTGATCTCATAATCGGTCTCCGCAAAGATTTTTGCGCGGGCGTGCTTGAGCGTCAGCCTCATGTATTCGTCCTCGATCACGCCGCTGACGAGCAGGTCGCCTTCCGCGACGCTCTTTCCGATTTCTTTCACAAACTGCCCGTCGGAGACCACCGTTTTGCGGATCACGCCGCCCCGTTTCGCGACGATGTTGACCGGCTCGTCGTCGTCGTGGTACATCACCGGCTCGGGGATGCGCTCGGAGATCACGATCACCGCGCGGCCGCCCTGGATGTTGACCGAAACCCATGCGACGTCGTCGAGCAGCGCGAGCATATCCGCTTCGATCCGTCTCGCGTTATAGGTTGTTGACGGCCTGCCGACCGCGAGGCCCGAGGCCTTTGCCGCAGCGAGGACGGTGCTTTCCGGGAGGGTTTGAATCCCCTTCACGTCGATCTCCCAGACGAAGGTGCTGAGAAACGCGATCATCAAAAACGCAAGGGCCATTCCGGCGGCCGCGCCGGCCTTCTCCCGATTTTTTCGCAGCAAAAAAACAAGCCCGACCTTTTTCCGGATCCGTATCCGGATTCCGAGCCGGACGGCCTCCCTGCCCAGTTCCTTATAATATCGGCAGGAAACGTTTCCTGTCATGTGAAGGCCGGAAACCCGAGCATCGGTGACGGTGATTCCCCGGTTTACCGCCCTGCTGATGAGGCGCCCGCAGTCGATGCCCTCCGCCTCGAATTTCACATATCCGGTGACTGCGTCGACCGGCCTCTGAAGAATCATTCCGGCTCCCCCCTCAGTCGAATTCCACGGAAGAAATTTTGCCGGATACCTTGAGCCCTTCATCCGTGTAGCAGGAAATATCCAGCCCGCTGCCGTGAAATCCAACCTTCATTTTTCCGCAGAGAAGAACGATCTGCTCGCGCCCAAGCTCCAGGATTTCCGCCCGCCCGGTGAGCACCGCTTCCAGATTGGAGGTCATATCCAGCACGAACGGGCCGAAGATGCCGACCGGCACGTCCAGCATTCGCTCTGCAGCCCGCAGTTTTTCGGCCGCGGTCTCCTTCTTTTTTCCCATAAGAGCCACCTCCGTTCAGTCGTTGGGAAGCTGCTGCCGGAGGGTGTCCAGCGCCTTCTTTTCGATCCGCGAGACATAGGAGCGGGATATTCCCAGACGCTGTGCCACTTCCCTTTGGGTCAACGTACGGCTGCCGCACAGCCCATAACGGAAAACCAGGATTTCCCGCTCGCGTTTTGTTAAATAATGATTGATACATTGATAGAGCTTTTCGCAGCCCAGTTTTTCTTCGATGCATTCCGAAACGGAGCGCTCGTCGGCAACGATATCCATCAGCGTTAGGGCGTTTCCGTCCTTGTCGCAGTCGATCGGCTCACAGATGGAGATATCCTGCGCCGTTTTCTTTTTGCTGCGAAAATACATCAGAATCTCGTTTTCAATGCACCGTGCCGCGTAAGTCGCAAACCGGGTGCCTTTTTCGTAATCAAAGGTGGTCACCGCTTTAATCAGGCCGATCGTGCCGATTGAGATCAGGTCGTCCTGTTCGGCGGAGGTGCCGTAGTATTTTTTGACAATATGCGCCACCAGGCGAAGGTTATGCTCGATCAGCATCCCCTTCGCTTTTTCGTCGCCCTCGGCCATTTCGGTAAAGCAGCGGCGCTCTTCCTCCGCGTTCAGCGGCTGCGGAAAGGAACTGCCGGAGGTGACATGCAGCGCAACCAGAAGAATTCCCGAAAGCGCTGAAAGAAGCAACAGAAGTTCCACCGAAACACCTCACAAAATTAAGATAATAAGAATATATGAGCGGACAAATCCGGAATTGCCTGTACCAGCGAGGCCGCCGGAGGATAGTTCTCCGGCGGCCTTGCTTTTCGTGGTTTCCGCCTCGGTCGATAGGGATCATTTATATGATAAGGCTACGTTTAAAAAGAGTGGCTTGCACGAGTCCTATAAGGGCTCCATCCCGGCATCCCTACGGTAACGCAAGTTAAAATGGAAGCATGTAATTTTACCCGCATAGCGGGCAGTTTTAAGAGATCCGGAACATGCTAAAGCATCATAAAATGGTTCTTGCCCTGCCCAGAGAAGCGTCTCCGGCCCGTCGCTTTTTTGACCTGCCGGGCCATATTCCAACAGGGCCGGCAGGTTCCGTAATTTTTTCCTCGACATCGTTTCTACATAAGGCGGGAGGTACGGCGGGCCTTATTTATGTGTTTCGTTGTATTGGGGAAAAATATCACCGTCATATGGCTGCATCCCTGCCGAAGTTCCCCGAGGCATGAGATTTTTTTGCGGCATGGGCCCCACCCGGGGCGCGGAAAATTCCACGCCGCGGCAGCCGGCGGCGAAAAAAGTCGGAATTTACTTCGATTTAACAATCCCTCTCTTTTTGATTTTACCTCCCGGCCTTACCATAAAAATTGCAAAACAGGAAATAATCAAAAAGGAAAGGGAGAAAAAACATGAAAAAAATTCTTGCGGCGGCGCTTCCGGCGTTCCTCGCGCTTTCTTTGCTTGCCGGCTGCGCGGGCACGAATCCGTCAAGCGGCGGACTTTCCGGTTCCGTATCGACAGATGGCTCAACCTCAATGGAAAAAGTGATCGGCGCGCTCGGAGAGGCCTTTACGGATGAGAATGCGGATGTGAATTTTACCTATAACCCAACCGGCTCCGGCAGCGGCATCACCGCCGTTTTGGAGGGCCGCTGCGATATCGGCCTCTCGAGCCGCACGCTCAAAGAAGACGAAAAATCCCAAGGCCTCACGGAGACGGTGCTCGCCTACGACGGCATCGCCGTGATCGTCCACCCGGAGAATCCCGTAAGCGGTCTCACGCTGGAAGAGATCTCAAAAATTTATACGGGCGAAATTACCAACTGGAGCGAAGTCGGCGGAAATGACGCCGAGATCGTGCTGATCGGGCGCGAAGCCGGCAGCGGAACGCGGGATGGCTTCGAGTCCATCACCGGCACCGAGGATGCCTGCCAATACCGGCAGGAGCTGACCTCCACCGGCGACGTCATCACGACGGTTTCTCAGAATCCGGATGCGGTCGGATACGCCTCCCTCGCCTCCGTCAAGGAAAGCGTTAAGGCGCTCTCCGTGGATGACGTTCTGCCCACCGAGGATACGGTCAAGGACGAAAGCTATAAGATCCAGCGCCCCTTTATGCTGGTGACCAAAACGGGCACGGCGCTCTCCGAAACGGCGCAGGCGTTCTTCGACTATATCACCTCCCCCGAAGCCGCGGAGATCATTGCCAATGCCGGCGCAGTATCCGCAAAATAAATCGAGGCATTCTACGGCGGCTGCCGCTCTCCGCGCAGCCGCCGCAAATCCATATAGAGGACGAAGAATATGCTGAAAAAGACCAAAACTGAAAAACCGCTTGAAACCGTCATCCACGGCATCTTTTTCGTTCTCGGTTTCGTAGCGGTGGGCTGCGTCCTGCTGATTACCGTTTATCTTGTGATCGCAGGCATCCCGGCGATCCGGGAAATCGGGCTGTTTCCGTTTCTGTTCGGCACGCGGTGGGCCTCCACCGCGGCCGAGCCTTCCTTCGGCATTCTGCCGATCATCCTCACCTCCGTCTACGGCACGGCGGGCGCGATCCTGCTGGGGGTTCCCATCGGCTTCTTTACGGCCGTCTACCTCAGCAAGGTCGCCCCGCCGAGGGTGCGGGGCGTGATGGAATCCGCGGCGGGGCTGCTCGCCGGCATTCCCTCCGTGGTCTACGGCCTTGTGGGCATGCTGGTGCTGGTGCCCGCGATCCGGAATCTCTTTCATGTTCCGGATGGCGCAAGCCTGCTGGCCGCGATTGTGGTGCTGGGGGTCATGATCCTGCCCTCCATCATCAAGGTATCCATCACGGCGCTCGACGCGGTGCCCAAGGAGTACGAAGACGCCTCCCTTGCGCTCGGGGCCACGCCGGTTGAAACCTATTTCCGGGTATCCGTCCCGGCCGCGAAAAGCGGGATTGCCGCCGCCGTGGTGCTGGGGGTCGGGCGCGCCATGGGAGAGGCCATGGCCGTGATGATGGTGGCCGGAAATGTGGCGAATATGCCCTCCCTCTTCCAGAGCGTGCGGTTTCTGACCACCGCCGTGGCAAGCGAGATGTCCTATTCCTCCGGCCTCCAGAGGGAGGCGCTCTTCTCCATCGCATTGGTGCTGTTCCTGTTCATCATGATGATTAACGCCGGGCTCAACTTTCTGCTGAAAAGAGGCGGCGGAAAATGAAAGATTCCTCCTCGCCAAAACGCAGGGCCTACGGCCTTCTGATGCGCGTGCTCATGATAGCTGCGGCCGGGCTTACCGGTATGCTCACGCTGTTTCTAATCGGATATATTTTAACGCGCGGGCTGCCGAACCTCACCTGGGAGCTGCTCTCCACCAAGCCGAGTTATCTCTCGGATCGCATCGGCATCCTGCCGGATATCCTCAATACGCTGTATCTTATCCTCGCGGCTCTGTTTTTCGTTTTGCCGCTGGGGGTCGGCGCGGCGGTCTACCTGAACGAATACGCAAAAAATAAAAAACTGGTCGCCGTAATCGAATATGCGGCCGAAACGCTCTCCGGCATCCCGTCGATCATCTACGGGCTGGTCGGCATGCTGTTTTTCTGCCAATTCCTCGGCCTCAAAACCTCGCTCTTTGCCGGCGCGCTAACGCTCGTCATCATGAATCTGCCCACCGTCATCCGGACGACGCAGGAGAGCCTCAAAACGGTGCCGCAGAGCTACCGGGAGGGGGCCTTCGCCCTCGGCGCGGGAAAGTGGCGCGTCATCCGCACCGTTGTACTGCCCGGCAGCGTGGACGGCATCCTCACGGGGTGCATCCTCTCCGTCGGCCGGATGCTCGGCGAATCGGCGGCGCTGCTGTTTACGGCCGGCTTTGCCCATGAGCTCTGCGGTTTCTTTGAGGGCTTAGGCAGCGCGGGCGCCACGCTCACCGTTGCACTTTATGTTTATGCGAAGGAGCAGGGCGAATTCGATGTGGCGTTCGCCATCGCGGCGCTTCTGATGATCCTGACGCTCATCATCAATTTTTTGGCGTCCCTCGTCGGGAAACGCCTTAACCGGAGGAATGGCTTATGAATATTCTTGAAACGAACGACCTCTGCCTGTGGTACGGAACCACGCAGGCGCTCAAAAGCATCACGATGGGGATTCCGGAAAAGAGCATCACCGCCTACATCGGCCCCTCCGGCTGCGGAAAATCCACGTTTTTAAAGACGCTCAACCGCATGAACGACCTGATCCCCGGCGTGAAGATCACCGGATCGGTTCTTTATAAAGGAGAGGATATCTACCGGCCGGGCGTCGACGTGACGAATCTGCGGCGGGAGATCGGCATGGTGTTTCAGAAACCGAATCCCTTCCCCATGAGCGTCTATGACAACGTGGCCTACGGCCCGCGCACCCATGGAATAGAAAATAAAGCAAAGCTCGACGACATTGTGGAGCGTTCCCTGCGCGACGCGGCGATCTGGGATGAAGTCCGCGACAGGCTCAAAAAATCGGCGCTGGGGCTTTCCGGCGGGCAGCAGCAGCGCCTGTGCATCGCGCGTGCGCTCGCCGTGGAGCCGGAGGTGCTTCTGATGGATGAGCCGACAAGCGCGCTCGACCCGATTTCCACGGCAAAAATAGAGGAGCTTGCTCTGGAATTAAAAAACAGATATACTATAGTTATCGTCACACACAACATGCAGCAGGCGGCGCGCATTTCCGACAACACCGCGTTTTTCCTCCTCGGCGAGCTGGTCGAATGCGGCGATACCGAGAAGCTTTTCGCCCAGCCGAAGGAACAGCGCACCGAAGATTATATTACCGGGAGGTTCGGATGATGAACGCTCGTTTTGATGAACAGCTCTCCCTTTTAAACAGGGAATTGATCGGGCTGGGGGCCCTCTGCGAGGAGGCCATCGCCGTGGCGGCAAAGGCCTTGCTGGAGGGGGATTTCGCCGATGCGGAAAAAGTTGTGCCCATAAAAGAAGCCATTGATCAAAAAGAACGGAATATCGAATCCCTCTGCCTCAAGCTGATCCTTCAGCAGCAGCCCGTGGCCCGCGACCTCCGTCAGATCTCGGCGGCACTCAAGATGGTCACGGATATGGAGCGCATCGGAAATATGGCCTCGGATATGGCGGAGATCATCGGCCACCTTTCCGGGAATCCGGATTTGGGATGCGGGCTCATCGGGGATATGGCCCGGGCGACCATAAAAATGGTGACCGACAGCGTGGATGCCTTTGTCCGGCACGACACCGAGCTTGCCGCCGCCGTTGTCTCTTACGACAACGTGGTGGATGATCTTTTTAGGAAAGTAAAGGCCTCGTTGATCGGCCTGATTGCGGCGAGGCCCCAGAATGCGGAAGATGCCGTCGATCTTCTGATGATTGCCAAATATTTTGAACGTATCGGCGACCATGCCGTCAACATCGCGGAATGGGTGGTGTTTTCGGTCACCGGCGTTTATCGGGGAGAGAGTGAGCTATGATTTTCTGCGTGGAGGATGACGCCAGCATCCGGGATATTGAAGTCTATACGCTGGAATCCGTCGGCTTCAAAGCCGAGGGCTTCGCGGACGGCGTCTCCTTCTTTGAGGCGCTCAAAATAACGACGCCGGAGCTTGCCCTCCTGGACGTCATGCTTCCCGGGGAGGACGGCACCATGATCCTCCGGAAACTGAAAGCAAACCCTTCCACGAGCGGTCTTCCCATCATCATGGCCACCGCAAAGGGCGCGGAATCGAATAAGGTCATGAGCCTTGATCTCGGCGCCGACGACTATCTGGTGAAGCCGTTCGGCATGATGGAAATGGTCGCGCGCGTCCGGGCGGTGCTCCGGCGGTCCGCTCCGGCACAGGATGCATCCGTTCTCCGGGCGGGCGGGCTTACGATGAATCTCGGCGAGCATATCGTCACTGCGGGGGGCGGGCGCGTCCTCCTGACTCTGAAGGAATTTGAGCTGCTTCGGCTGTTTTTGTCGCACCCCGGGATGGTTTTTACGCGCGACCAACTCTTATGCGACATCTGGGGCATGGATTATGACGGAGAGACGCGCACGGTGGATGTTCACATCCGTACGCTGCGCCGAAAGCTCGGCGCCTGCGGAGATGTGATCGAGACCGTACGCGGCGTTGGTTACCGAATGGAGGGAAACAGTGCATGACAAAACGAATTTTCCGCTCGATCTTTCTCGTGGCTTCCCTGGTTCTTTTGGCTTCCTTTTTGATTATCATGGGGGTACTCTACGAGTACTTCACAAACATGCAGCAGGATGAACTGAAAGTGCAGACCATTCTCGCCGCCCACGGCGTGGAAAACGAAGGAGTTTCCTACTTCGATGGATTGGATACGGAGAGTTACCGGCTCACCTGGGTGGATGCGGATGGAACGGTGCTTTACGACACCGAGGCGGACGCGGCCACCATGGAGAATCACGCGAAACGCGAGGAGATCCGGGAGGCGCTGGAATCCGGCACCGGTGAAAGCGAGCGCGCGTCGGCGACGCTTGCCGAGAAGACGCGCTATTATGCCGCACGGCTCTCCGACGGCACGGTTTTACGCATGTCGGTTCGGCAGTACACGGTTTTCGCGCTGATGCTCGGCATGCTCCGGCCGATCTGCATTGTGCTCGGCGTGGCCCTTATCCTGTCTGCCGTGCTCGCAAACCGACTCTCCAGGCAGGTCGTCGAGCCGCTCAATGCGCTGAATCTGGATACTCCTCTGGAAAACGACGCCTACGAGGAGCTTTCCCCTCTTTTGACGCGCATCGAGCATCAGCACCGGCAAATCAACAGCCAGCTCGGGGAGCTGAAACGAAAACAGGATGAATTTGCCGCCGTCACCGACAGCATGAGCGAAGGCCTGATCCTGATGAATGAAAAAGGCGTGATCCTCAGCATCAACCGGTCGGCCATGCGGCTCTTTCAGGCGGCCCCGGAGTGCGTTGGCAAGGATATTCTAACGGTGGACAGAAGCCTTGCCGTGCAGCAGCTCCTCTCCGACGCGCAGAACGGCAGGCACGGTGAAACGGTCATGGAGCTCGACGGCGGAACCTATCAGGTAAATTCCAGCCCCGTAATGTCGGATGACGGCATCGCCGGGGTCTGCATCCTCGCGTTTGATATCACGGAAAAGGCCCGGGCGGAAAAACAGCGCCGGGAATTCTCCGCAAATGTATCCCATGAGCTCAAGACGCCGCTTCACTCCATTATGGGGTCCGCGGAGCTTCTGCAAGAGGGGCTCGTGGAGCAGGAGGATGTTCCGCGCTTCGTCGGCCATATCCGTTCGGAGGCCGCCCGCCTCGTGGCGCTCGTCAACGATATCATCCGCCTCTCGCAGCTCGATGAAAACGAGGATATGCAAAAAGAGGATGTGGAGATGCGTCCGCTTGCGGAGGAAGCCGCCGCCGCGCTGGCGGACGAGGCCAAATCGAAAGACGTCACCGTGGAGGTTCATGGCGATCCCGCCGACGTAACCGGCGTCCGCCGCCTGCTCTATGAGATCATCTACAACCTCTGCGACAACGCGATCAAATATAACGTGCCCGGCGGCCATGTGGACGTCGGTATCTCAAAAGACAACGGCGAAATCACGCTGACCGTGTCCGACACCGGCATCGGTATTCCGCCGGAGGCGCGAAACCGCGTGTTTGAGCGTTTTTACCGCGTCGATAAAAGCCATTCCAAAGAGACGGGCGGCACCGGGCTCGGCCTCTCGATCGTCAAGCACGCCGCCCAGTATCACAACGCGAAAATCGAGCTGGAAAGCGAGGTCGGCAAAGGCACGCGCATCCGCATCCGCTTCCCGGAAAACAGCCGTTCCCCTGAAGACGACCATCCCTTCGAGGATGCTCCTTCCTACGAGAACGACGATTCTTTAATGGAAAACCTCCCCGCCAAAGACGGCCATTCTTTTGAAAAAGAGACAGAGAAAAATCCCCCGGAGCCGGAATCCTGAGAGTGACGCAAAGCCGCATCTTCCGACCCGCGCCGCGCGGGCGGCTCCCCATCCGCCCCGCAAAATTCCGTATTTCAACAAAAAAAGCCGCCGGAGAAGGTTTCTCCGGCGGCTTTTTTTATTGAAAATTATTTATTATACAGCTCGTTCCAGATATCCGGCATCAGCGGAGCGGGATTTTCCGAAACGATATACGGGTCGAAGCTCTCTCTCGTCTCATCGGCGCGAAGCTTCCGCGTCACGACGACAAAGCGCTCCCCGGTGAATTCATAGTCGCAGGTGGAGAGCATCAGGAAGGTATCCCCCGTCCCCACGTCCACATTCGTGACGATCAGCGAGCGCTCCATGACGGCGTCGAGGAATTCCTGCTTCTCCGCCTCCGTGTCGAAGCGGCGCATCGTATTATAGAGGAACGGCGCGCCCTGCTCTTCCAACGTGTTCGCGACAAAAAACGCGACGATCACATAGTCGGAATCTTCCCAGAGCGTGTCAAACGAGACAAACGGGTTGGCGGAAACAAAATCCAGTTTCCGGTATTTCGTCAGGTCGGAAAACATCGTTCCATCCAGCATGTTGTGGCCGAAGATAATCAAACAGTCGTCCGGGTAATCCTCGCCGTTCGGGTCCGGGAAGTTGTACTCCGAGAGGAAAAGTGTGCCGTGGCTGCTCTCCTCGCCATAGAAGTCATGCTTCAAATAGTAGGAGTTATCCCGCTGGGCCACCGGCAGGCCGATGTCGATGCCCTCCACCTCCAGCCAGCCGATGGTATCCTCGTTCTGCTCAAGCAGCGCATAAAACCGGCTGTTGATGGGGATTTCTTCATTCGCCTGCGGCTCCGAAGCCGCGCTTCCTTCCTCATATAAGCTCTGGATCTCGGAGCTCTGGCTGTTGACTTTTCCCGTCTCCAGCCAGACCTCGATAAAGCCGCGGAACACGTAGGCCAACACCGTCAGCACCGCAAGCAGCAGCAGCCCCGTCACGGTCAGGATTTTTTTCTTGGTCAGTTTGATCTTTTTCTTCGACATATTTCCTCAGTCCATTATTTTATCATTCAGTCCATCGTTCGTTTGTGTTTCCGTGATTTGCGAACCGTGTTGATCGCGACGGAGCTTCCGATCAGCAGCACGAGCAGCAGGATCAGCAGCCAGCCGCCGGAGCCGGCATCCGAGGCGATGATCTCTGTCCAAAGCCGGTCGATGAGCCCGTTTGTCTCTCTGGGGAGCGTCGCGAAGGAATCCAGTTTCGCCAGCAGCGCCGGATCCGGATAGGCCGCCTCATTGTTGTGCAGGTCCTCGTCGAGCAGCTCCCATGCGGCGTCCATCGGCGTGGAGTAACCGACAAAAATGCTGTTGGCGGCGCCCACCTCCGGTTCGCACATGAAATTGATATACATCTCGGCCGCCTCTTTATTTTTTGCCTCCTCCGGAATGCAGAAGGCATCCACAAAGATGCTCGTATTCTCCGGAATATAGAAGTCGAGGTCATCGCACTCGCTCATCATCAGCACGGCGTCACCGTTATAGTATGGCGCGAAAGCGGCCTCCCCACCCTCCATTTTATCATAGATTTCATCCATGACATAGGCCTGCACGAGAGGCTTCTGTTCGGAAAGGTGTGCCGCCGCCTCACGGAGCTCGACCTCGTCCGTTGTGTTGAACGAGTAGCCGAGGTCAAGCAGGGAGATGGCGAAGGCATCCCGGGAGTTTGCGAACATCAGCATGTTGTCGGCGTATTTTTCATTCCAGAAGACATCCCAGCCGGTGACTTCGGAAGGGTCGATCATCGTCTTGTTGTAGATGATGCCGACGACGCCCCAGAAATACGGTATGGAGTATTCGTTTTCCGGGTCGTAATTCTTGTTTTTATATTCCTCGTCAATATATTTGTAGTTGGGGATGTTGTCGAAATCCGGCTTCTGGAGCATTCCCTCCTCGATCATCCGCCCGATCATGTAATCGGAGGGGATGATGATGTCGTAGGAGGTGCCGCCGGAGGACATCTTCGCATATAGCTCCTCGTTGGAGGCAAACAGCGTATAGTTGACCTTGATTCCGGTAAACTTCTCGAATTCCTGGTTGACGTCAATAAAATTAAAGGCGTCGTTCGCCATGTATTCTCCCCAGTTGTAGACGTTGATTTCAAGGCCCTGCCCCTGAAATCTCTGATAATAGGATTCGTCCTCCACATGGATCGTGTAGGCTTCCTCCTCCGCCGAAGCGGCCGTAAAGGAGAAGAGTGCCAGCATCAGCAGGGCCAGAAGCGCGGAAACCGTTTTTTTCATAGCCATGACCCCCCGCCTATTCTTTTTTGCCGCAGCCTTTTTTCCTTTTTGAT
>CAZLMO010000007.1:0-2476 GCA_964560915.1 uncultured Oscillospiraceae bacterium | reverse complement strand
TTTCAAACACATTCACAGCGAGCAGGATCATCAGCACGACGGTAAACATGATCGTCGACAGCGCATTGATCTCCGGGCTCACCTTGAGCCTCGTCATCGAGTAGATGACGACGGAGAGCACCTGCGAAGTGGGGCCGCTTGTGAAATAGCTGACGACGAAATCGTCGAAGGAATAGGTGATTGAGAGCAAAAATCCCGCCGCAACCCCGGGCATGATCTCCGGCAGCATCACTTTAAAAAATGCCTGCCGGCGGTTGCAGCCGAGGTCGAGCGCCGCGTTATAGACGTTTTTATCCATCTGGCCGATCTTCGGGAGAACGTTAAAAATCACGATCGGCACGTTGAAAGCGATATGCGCGAGGATCAGGGTCGTGTATCCGAGCTCGATGCGCAAAAAGAGGAAGAGCAGCATCAGCGAGACGCCGGTGATGATATCCGGGTTGATGATCGGCAGGTAGGAGACGTTCATCACGAGCTCCTTCATCCTGCGGTTAAAGGCAGAGATGCCGATGGCGGCCATCGTGCCGAGAACCGTGGCGATCACGCCGGCGACCAGAGCGATAAACAGCGTATTGAGCACCGAGCTGATGATGATGTCGTTTGTGAAGAGCTTCTCATACCATTTCGTCGTAAAGCCGGTAAAAAGCGTGCGGCTCTTGGACTCGTTAAACGAGAAGAAAATCAGCACCGCGATCGGAATATAGAGGAAAAAGTAAATGACGCCCACATAAAATTTGGAAAGGAATTTCACAGGACGACACCCCCTTCCTCTTCTTCCTCCTTATCGGAGTCAAACTGGTTCATCACGCTCATGCAGAACAGGATGATCACCATGAGCACGAAGGCGATGGCGCCGCCCAGATTCGGATTGTAGGTGTTGCCGAGGAACTGCATCTCGATCAGGTCTCCGATCATGAGGTCGGAGCCGCCGCCGAGCATGCGGGAAATGATAAACGTGCTGACCGCCGGCACAAAGACCATCGTGACGCCGGTGGTGATGCCGGGTACGCTCAGCGGAAGGATCACGCGCGTAAACACATGCAGGGGGTTTCCACCGAGATCCTGCGCCGCCTGAATGACGGAGACATCCATCTTGATAAGCACCGTATAAAGCGGAATAATCATAAAAGGCAGATAATCGTAAACCATGCCGAGCACGACCGCGCCCTGCGTGTTGATGAGCTGCAGGGTGCCGAGGCCGAGCAGCTTCAGCAGGCGGTTGATGAGGCCGTTATTTTCGAGGATCGTCATCCACGCATAGGTGCGAAGCAGAAAGTTCATCCACATCGGCAGCGTAATCAGCATCAGCATCGTGCGGCGAACATGCACCGTTCTTCGGGCCATAAAATACGCGAAAGGATACCCGAGCAGCAGGGAAATCACCGTAGCGACTAAGGCCATCCAAAGGCTGCGGATGATGACGGAAGAATAGTTCGCGACCTCCACGATGTTGGCGATCGAAAATTCCCCGTCGAGGTTGGTAAAGGCAAAGTAGGCGACCATGCCCAGCGGAACGACGATGAAGATCACCATAAAAAGAAGGTAAGGAAAAGCCGGATATTTAGACTTCAACATTTCCGTTCCCCTCCATGCGGTGCATAATGTGGATATCGTCCGGGATGACGGAAAGCCCGACCTCCCTGCCCGGTTCCTCATACAGCGTGGAGTGGATTTTCCAATGGTACCCGCATGCAAAGACCCGTATCTCATAATGCACGCCTTTAAAAATCACGCTCTCCACCACTCCGGAGATCTGGCCTCTCTCAGGCCGCGACACCTTGATGTCCTCCGGCCGGATCACGACGTCCACCTGCTCGTGGTCGCCGAACCCGAAATCCACGCACTCAAAATCCCGGCCCGCAAACTCCACGAGGCAATCCTTCTTCATGATGCCGTCGATGATGTTGGATTCGCCGATGAAATCCGCAACGAACGCATTTTTCGGCTCGTTGTAGATATCGACCGGCGTGCCCACCTGCAGGATCTGCCCGGCGCGCATGACGACAACGGTGTCGCTCATGGTCAGGGCCTCTTCCTGATCGTGCGTCACATAGATGAAAGTGACCTGTGTGTTTTTCTGGATCTTTTTGAGCTCCACCTGCATCTCCTTGCGCAGCTTGAGGTCGAGCGCGCCCAGCGGCTCGTCAAGCAGCAGCACTTTCGGCTGGTTAATCAGGGCGCGGGCGATGGCGACGCGCTGCTGCTGACCGCCGGAAAGCAGATCCACGTCCTTGTGCTCATGGCCTCTCAGGTTGACCAGCTCGAGCATTTCGGAAACTCGCTGGCGAATCACCTCATTCGGCATCTTTTTGAGACGGAGCCCGAAGGCGATGTTCTCAAACACATCCATATGCGGAAACAGGGCGTACTTCTGGAAAATGGTGTTGACCTCCCGTTTATACGGCGGGAGGGCGTTGATTCTTTCCCCATCAAAAAAAACGTCCCCGCTTTTGGGTGCAACAAAGCCGCCGATGAT
>CAZLMO010000006.1:0-32177 GCA_964560915.1 uncultured Oscillospiraceae bacterium | reverse complement strand
CGGTCGACATCGCGGTGATCCGCCTGCCGCACATCAGCAATTTCACGGATTTTAATCCCCTGCAGCGGATGGACGAGGTTTCCCTGCGCTATGTGGAGGCGCCCGGGCAATTCGGGCATCCCGATCTGGTGATCCTGCCGGGAACCAAAAACACGATGGGCGACCTCGAATGGCTGCGTTCCGTCGGGCTTGAGGAGCCGATCCGGCGCCACGCGGCGGCGGGCGGCGCGGTGGTGGGCGTCTGCGGCGGATATCAGATGTTGGGGAAGCATCTCTCCGACCCGCAGGGCGTGGAAACCGGCGGCGAGGCGGAGGGCGTGGGCCTGCTGCCCTGCGAGACGGTCTTCACCTCCGGCAAGACCCGCACCCGCACGGAGGGGACGGTCACGCACGCGGAAGGCATTTTCTCGGCTTTAAAAGGAGCACCCTTCACCGGGTACGAGATCCATATGGGTAAAACAACCTTTGAACAGCCGCCTTTTGCGCTGCTGGATGGGGAGCGCCCGGACGGGCTTTCCTGTGGCGGCGTATTCGGGACCTATGTGCACGGGCTGTTTGAAAAAGCAGAGTTCACCTCCCGGTTTGTGAATTGCCTGCTTGCCGCGAAGGGCCTTGCGCCGGCCGCAGCGGCGGTGGATTGGGAGGAATATAAAGAAAAACAGTATGATATGCTCGCATCCGGCGTCCGGGAGGCGCTGGATATGAGCAAAATCTATCAGATATTGGAGAAGACCGATGATTTATCAGTTTGAACCCATGACCCCCATGGAGATCGAGCGGCAGAGCATGGCGACGATCAAAAAGGAGCTCGGCGGGCGCGTATTCCCGCCGGAGATCGAGCCGGTCGTGCTGCGCGTCATTCACACGACGGCCGATTTCGACTATGCGGAGAACCTTGTTTTTTCGGAGGGCGCCGTAGAGGCGGGCGTTTCGGCGCTGCGGGGCGGCTGCTCGGTTGTAACGGATACGCATATGGCGCAGGCCGGCATCAACGGCCGCGTGCTCGGCTCCTTCGGCGGGAAGGTATATAATTTCGTCGCCGATCCCGACGTGTCGGCCGAGGCGAAGCGCCGTTCCTGCACGCGCTCCGTCGCGGCGGCGGAGAAGGCGGCCTCTTTGGGAATTCCACTGATCTGGGCCGTTGGGAATGCGCCGACCTCGTTGATCCGCCTGTGCGAGTTGATCGAGGAGGATGCCGTGCCGGAGCCGCTGCTCGTGATCGGCGTGCCGGTCGGCTTCGTTCATGTGGTGGAGGCGAAGGAGCAGCTGATCGCCACGCTCTCGGAGCGCTCCATCCCCTATATTGTGGCGCGCGGGCGCAAAGGCGGCAGCAACGTGGCCGCGGCCGTCTGCAACGCGCTGCTGTATCGGGCCTCGATGGACCGCCGCGAATAACAATGTCCGTTTTTGCGGGAAACGCCTCCGGGGGGCCGGAAAGGTTGACAGGGGAAGGGGAAAAGGCTACAATAACGTCGACAATTGAATACCAACCGTTACACGCATATGAGTCTCCGCGCCTGCGGGGCCAAGAAGGAAGTTGGGTGAAATTCCCACACAATGCCGTTGCTGTAATCGGATGGTGCGGTTTCATATCCACTGAAGGAAACTTTGGGAAGGGAAGCCGCACGTGAATCCGGAGTCAGAAGACTTACCCATGTGTTTGCGTTATGATTCCGCGGGATTTCGGATAATATCGTGCGTAGACGACGGTTCCTGTGCCTCGAAGCATGTATTTGGCATGGAACCATAGAAGAAAGCAGAATCCCTCGGCGTAACGCCGGGGGATTTTTTGTAAATCGGATCCGGCACGGGTGAAATGACCGGGTACGGTTGGGGGATGTTTGCCAGTACAACAACAGGAGGGACAGAAAAATGAAAAAAATTATTGCGATGATGATGGCATTCCTTATGGTGCTGTCTTTCGGCGCCTGCGCGGGTACGGAGACGGAACAGCCGTCCGAGCCGGAGCAGCCGTCCGAAGCGGAAGCGCCGGAGGAATCCGCCGCAGCGGAAAAAGTGATCCTGATGGTCAGCTTCGGCACGAGCTATAACGACAGCCGTGCGCTGACAATCGATGCGATCAATGCCGCAGTCGCGGAGGCGTATCCCGATTGGGAGGTCCGCAGCGCGTTTACGGCACAGACCATTATCGACAAGCTGGCCACCCGCGACGGCACGGAGATCGACAACGTCGCCGAAGCCATGGAGAAACTGGTCGCCGACGGGGTCAAGGAAGTCGTTATACAGCCGACCCATATCATGAACGGCTTTGAGTACGACGACGTCGTGGCCGAGGTCACCCCCTATGCGGATCAGTTCGACTTTTTTGCGGTCGGCGATCCGCTGCTCACGAGTGGAGGGGACTACGAGTATGTCATCGATGCGGTGATGTCCCAGATCCCGGAGGCCGGCGCCGCCGACACGGCGGTGGTCTTCATGGGCCACGGCACCGAACACTGTGCCAATGCCACCTACAGCGAACTCGAGCACATGATGCACGATGAGGGCTATGAAAACGTGTTCGTCGGCACCGTGGAGGGTTACCCCGCGATCGACAACGTGATTGCCGAGGTTACCGCCTACGGCGCGACCAAGGTCATCCTGTATCCGTTCATGGTCGTCGCCGGCGACCACGCCAACAACGATATGGCGGGCGACGAGGCCGATTCCTGGAAGACCGCCTTTACGAATGCGGGCTTTGAAGTGGAATGCCGGATCGAGGGCCTCGGCCAGAATGAGGCGGTTCAGCAGCGCTACCTCACCCACATTGAAGAGGCGATCGACGGCGGAAGCTATGTGATCCCGCAGCCCGCGGTTGTGACGCCGGGCGCGTGCGATCCTGCGAAGAAAGCCATTCTGGTCGTCAGCTTCGGCACGAGCTATAACGACAGCCGCGCCCTGACCATTGAGGCCATCGAGGCGGATGTCACCGCGGCCTTCCCGGATTGGGAAGTTCGCCGCGCCTTCACCTCCCAGATCATCATCGACAAGCTGGCCACCCGCGACAACCTGCAGATCGACAACGTTCAGCAGGCTCTGGAACGCCTGATTGCGGACGGCTACGGCACCGTGATCGTTCAGCCCACGCACGTCATGCCCGGCTTTGAATACGACGATATCGTCACGGATGTGAACGCCTACTCCGACTATTTCAGCAAGCTGATTGTTGGCAATCCGCTGCTTACAACCGAGGCGGACTATGAGAACGTCATCAACGCCGTGACGTCCACGATTCCGGAGGCCGGCGCCACCGACACGGCAGTGGTCTTTATGGGCCACGGCACCGAGCACTTCGCCAACGCCACTTACAGCGAGCTTGAATACATGCTGCATGCCGAGGGCTACGAAAACACCTTCGTCGGCACCGTTGAGGGCTATCCCACGATCGACAACGTGATCGCCGCGGTTACCGCCTACGGCGCAAATAAGATTGTTCTGTATCCGTTCATGATCGTTGCCGGCGACCACGCCAACAACGACATGGCGGGCGACGAGGCCGATTCCTGGAAATCCGCGCTTGAAGCCGCCGGCTTCGAGGTGGAGTGCCGGATCCAGGGCCTTGGTCAGAACGAAGGAGTCCGCACCATCGAGGTTGAGCATCTGCAGGCCACGATCACGGATGCCGGGCTCTGATCCTCAGTTATTTTAAAAAACAGGGAGGATTTACGGCAGGCGCCGGTGCTCAAAAAACCGGCGCCCGCCGCGAGCATTAAAGGAGAGAATACCTATGAAAAGAGAACTTTCCCGCATGGCCGGGCTGCTCTGCTGCCTGCTGCTGATTCTGACGCTTTCGGCCTGCGCCGGGTCTCCGGCGAAGGAATCCTCCGGAGCTTCTTCGGAGCCGGCCACGTCTGCCGGGGAGAGCAGTTCGGCCCCGGAGGCAAAGGACGCGGTGCCGGATGGGCTTTATTCCATCGGGGTCAACACCAATGCCGATATGTTCCGCGTCGTTAAATGCATCCTGCATGTCCGGGATGGAGAGATGACGGCGGTGCTGACCATGAGCGGCACCGGATACGGCTATCTCTATCCCGGCACCGGCGCCGAGGCGGATGCCGTGCCGCAGAGCGAGTGGATCCCCTCTGTGCTTGACGAGGACGGCGCACACACCTTTGCGCTGCCTATCGAGGCGCTGGATACCGATACGGCGGTCGCCTCCTGGTCCATCAAGTATTCCAAGTGGTACGACCGCACGCTGCAGTTCCTTTCCGGAAGCCTTCAGCCGTATGACCTTGTGCCGAAGGACGGCTCTTATTCGGTCGGCGTCACGTCGGATGGCCTGGCGGTCTCCGCCTGCGCGCTCTCCATTCGGGACGGCGTGATGACGGCGGAGCTCACCGTGGAAGATGCCGACTGCGACGCCGTCTTTGCCGGCGAGGCCGCGGAGGCGGCTCTGCCCGGCGAAGGGCTCCGCTTCACCGTGGAGATCCCGTCGCTCGATAAGGATGTCGCCGTCGCTTTCCATTCGGCCGGCAGCGATACCTGGGCGGATCACACGCTCTATTTTGATTCCGCAACGCTCGCCGCCGCATCCGGCACGATTCCGGAAGACGGCGCCTATACCGCGGAAGCGGCGTCCGATTCCGCACTCTTTACGGTTACAGCCTGCACGCTGTCGGTAAAAGACGGCGTGATGACGGCCTGCGTGACCGCGGCCAACAACACCTACGGCGTCCTGTACGTCGGCCTTGCGAAGGATGCTCTTCAAGCCGCCGAGACGGACCGCGTCGCGGCCGTTGCGGACGGCTCCGGCGCATATACCTACACGTTTGTCGTTCCGGCACTCGACAGCGAGATGTCGGTCGCCGTCTATTCGGAGAGCACCGCCAAATGGTATGACCGCAAGTTGACCTTCCGCTCCGATTCCCTTGTTTCCACCGGGGAAAAGCCTGCGGCGGAGGCGGACGCCTATACGTTCACTTTTACCGGCGGCTCCGGCCGCGTCACGATCTCCTGCAGCGGCGTTGAGATGCGGGACGGAGCGGCCTTTGCCACCATCGTCTTCAGCAGCTCAAATTTCACCTATGCAGAAGTGAACGGCGAGAAATATTATAATACCAACGAGGGCGGGGATTCCACGTTTGTGATTCCGGTCATCCTGAACGGCGAGACGCCGGTCAGCGCCGAGACCGTCGCCATGGGCAGCCCGCATGTGGTCGATTATGTATTTACAATCTATGAAAATTAAGTTTGCCGCGCTGATCCTTGCGTTTCTGACAGTGCTTCTGGCGGGGTGCAGCAAGGCCGAAGCCGGGCCGGTTTTGACCGGCCCGGCGGAATCGGAACAATCCGGCACCGCGGAGAGCGCCGCGGATCCGGAAGCCCCCGGCATCGACGGGCTTATCTATGCCTCCACAATGGAGCTGGATTACGCGGAGTGCTTTGACGTGTATTTCTATGAGGGCGGCTATGCGGTCGTGCAGATCAGCGACGCGCGCAGCTATCTGGTTGTGCCGGAGGGAGCGGAAGTCCCCGCCGGTGCGGAGGATCGCTTTGTCGTGCTGCGGCAGCCGCTTGACCGTATCTATCTTGCGGCGACCGCCGCCATGTGCCAGTTCGACGCGCTGGATGCCCTTTCGGGCATCCGCTTCTGCGGGTTGGAGGCCGACGGCTGGTATATCGAGAATGCGGCCCGGGCGATGGAGGAGGGAAAGATCCTCTATGCCGGCAAATACGGCGCGCCGGATTACGAGCTGATCCTTTCGGAGGGGTGCGACCTCGCCGTGGAATCCACGATGATTCTGCATTCCCCGAAGGTGCAGGAGAAGCTTGAGGAGCTCGGCATCCCGGTGTGGATCGATCTGTCGAGCTACGAGCCGGATCCCCTCGGGCGAACGGAATGGATCAAGGCCTATGCCGTTTTGCTGGGCAGGGAGGATGCGGCGAAGGAGATATTTGCCGTGCAGAAACAGTATGCGGCGGAACTCGAGGGTTTCGTCAACACCGAAAAGACGGTCGCTTTCTTCTATGTAAATTCCAACGGGGCGATCGTGACCAAAAAATCCGGCGACTACATCCCGAAGATGATCGAGATGGCCGGCGGCCGCTACATCTTTTCGGACCTCGGGGATTCCGAGACGGCCTCCTCCTCGGTGACGATGGATATGGAGACTTTCTATGCCTCTGCGCGGGACGCCGATTTTCTCATCTACAACGCCTCCATCGACGAGCCGCTGAATTCCATCGACGACCTGCTTTTAAAAAATGCACTCTTTGCCGATTTTAAGGCCGTCCGGGAGGGCAACGTCTGGTGCACGACCAAGTACCTGTACCAAGCCTCCGACGTCAACGGCGAGATCATACATGATATTCATTTGGTGCTGACTTCCGGCGACGGAACGGAGATCCAGCCGACGTTCCTGTATAAATTATATTGAGAAACAGTCTGAGAGGGATTATGAACACTGAGAGCAAAACCACCGCATGGACGACGGATCGCCTGAGGGCAAAATCCCGGTATATGCTTATCTTTTTATTCCTGATCGCCGCTTTTTTTGCCATCGCGGTCGTCAACATCTACTCCGGCAGCGTACAGATCGCGCCGGGAGAGGTATTTGAGATCATCTTTCGGCGCGCGGGGGAAGAGACGACGCAGTACCGGATCATCTGGCAGATCCGTCTGCCGCGGATTTTTCTCTCGGCGCTGCTCGGCGGAGCGCTTGCGCTGTCGGGCTTCCTGCTTCAGACCTTTTTTCGCAACCCCATCGCCGGGCCGTATGTGCTCGGCATCTCCTCCGGCGCGAAGATGGTCGTCGCGCTGGTCATGATCTATTTTCTCGAGCGGTATAACGAGGTGGCCTCCTCCGTGCTCATTCTGGCGGCGCTGCTCGGCTCCCTGCTGGTCACCGGTTTTATCCTGCTGCTTTCGCGCAGGCTCCGGCAGATGCCGGTGCTGCTGATCGCCGGCATCATGGTCGGCTACATCTGCACCGCCGTCACGGATTTTATCGTGACCTTCGCCGACGATTCGGATATCGTGAATCTGCATAACTGGTCGCTCGGCAGCTTTTCGAGCGTCGGTTGGAGCAACGTGCATACCGCCTTCTGGATCGTTTCCGCCGCGTTCCTGCTGACCTTTCTGCTTTCAAAGCCCATCGGCGCGTTTCAGATGGGGGAGGCCTACGCGCAGAGCGTGGGCGTCAACATCCGGCTGCTGCGGATTGCCGTCATCCTGCTTTCGAGCATCCTGACCGCCTGCGTGACCGCCTTTGCCGGGCCGATTTCTTTTGTGGGCATCGCGGTGCCGTTTTTGATTAAAAAGATCCTGCGTACGGCAAAGCCGATCATTGTGATTCCCACCTTATTTCTCGGCGGCGCGGTCTTCTGCATGCTCTGTGATTTGATCGCGCGGACGGCCTTCGCGCCGACGGAACTCAACGTCAGCACGGTGACCGCGGTTTTTGGCGCGCCCATCGTGATTTTGATCATGCTGAAAAAGCATCAGGAGTATTGAAGATATGAGCGAGTGGCATCTGGAGACAAAAAACCTGAGCGTCGGATATAACGGAAAGGCGCTGATCCACGACATCGCGCTCAATATCAGGAAAGGCGAGATCGTTACGCTGATCGGGCCGAACGGCGCCGGAAAATCGACGATCCTCAAGAGCCTTTTTAAACAGCTGCGGCTTATCGCCGGGACGGTATGGATCGGCGGGGCCGACGTTGCGGAGATGTCCTTTAAAGAACTCTCGACCCGCATGGCCGTCGTGCTCACGGAGCGCGTGCGCACGGAGCTTATGACCTGCCGGGATATCGTGGCCACGGGCCGGTATCCCTATACCGGCCGGATGGGCCTCCTGACGGCCGAGGACGAGAAGATCGTGCAGAACGCCATGGAGATCATGCGGGTGCAGGATCTCGCCCAAAAGGATTTCAATCGGATCAGCGACGGGCAGAGGCAGCGGATCCTGCTTTCCCGTGCCTTTTGCCAGCAGCCGGAGATCATCGTGTTGGATGAGCCGACCGCTTATCTCGACATCCGGTATAAGCTGGAGCTGCTCGACATCCTGCGGCATATGGCCCGAGAAAAACAGATCACGGTCATCATGTCGCTGCATGAGATCGACCTCGCGCAAAAGATTTCCGACAAGGTGATCTGCGTCAAGGGGGATACGATCTTCCGGTACGGCGCGCCGGAGGAAATCTTCCGGGAGGAATCCATCCGCTGGCTGTATGATCTGGAGGAAGGAGCCTATGACGTCTCCTTCGGCAGTGTGGAGCTTCCGAAGCCGGAAGGGGAGCCTGAGGTCTTCGTGGTCGCAGGCGGCGGCAGCGGGATCCCGGTATTCCGAAAGTTGCAGCGGGAGGGGGTTCCATTTTGCACCGGCATCCTTTATAATAATGATGTTGACTGTCGTCTCGCCTACCATCTTGCGTCGCAGGTGATTACAGAGAAACCGTTCTGCGCCATTTGCGACGAAACCTACCGGCAGGCGCTGGAGGCCATGCGGCGCTGCCGGAGGGTTATCAACGCCGGCGTCCCGATCGGCGAATGCAACAGGCGGCTCCTCGATCTGATCGGGGAAGCGAAAAAACGCGGGCTGCTGGAAACAGTCGAGAAGGAGCATGTGTGAAGACGGAAAAGTACAAATATTTTCAGCACAGGGAATGCGAATTCTTTCCCTGCCACAAGACCGACGATCCCGATAATTTCAACTGTATGTTTTGCTACTGCCCGCTCTATATGTTGGGCGACCGGTGCGGCGGTAAGTTCACGTTCACGGAAGATGGCATAAAAAACTGCAGCGGGTGCCTGTTTCCGCATTTGCGGGAAAATTACGATAAGCTGATGGCGCGGTATCCGGAGATTGCCGCGGTGGTTGCCGCCAATACGGAAAACAAACAGGAATCGCCGCCTGCCCGCCCGGATGACTCCAAAATGCCGCAGGACGGCTGACAGAGGGCTCGAGGGCATGCGGCCTCCGAGCGGATACGGGAGATTACAGGCCCGGCCGGCGGTGATGCTGCCGGACGCTTGCCGCTTCGTGCCAAAATTTTCAGGTTTCACAAAAGGACGCACGGCATATTTTTGGGGATTGGCAGAGGTGCCTTGAGGCCGGAGCCGAAGCCGGGGCCTTCCGAGGGCCCATGGAGCCCGTAGACCGGATGGGGGCGCGGTGATGCCGCCGGCCGGCGGGGAACATAAAATCATAAAAAATTCGCCGGGAAGATGCTTTTTCCCGCCTTATAAAAAAATCCCTTTTGTCTTTCGGCGGAAGGGATTTTCATATACAAGAGAAAAATCAGGGATCCTTTTCGTTATTCAGATGGCAGATGCCTGCGGCCGCGCTGACGGGCAGCGAAAAGGAGAGGCCGCGGCCTTCGCTGTTGAGGCCGGCCCTGCGGACGATGGCCTGCATGATGGGGGCGCGGAGTTCCTCCTTTGCAAGGATCAGCACCAGCTCTTTTTCCGGCTGGATGGAGATGCCAAAAAATGTTTCGGTCTCATGAATGCCCGCGCCGCGGGAATAGAGGATGGTGCCGCCCTGCGCGCCGGCTTCTTTCGCGGCATCCATCACTTCGTCGGAATGGCCGCGGTTTACGATCGTGACGATCAGGGAATATTCGGTTTTGTGCTCATCCATGTTCATACCTCCTCCTCAAGGGATGCGGTGGTGAAATAATGGAGGACATTCGCCCCGGCGATGCTGTTGATCGGAATCGAAAAAGCGATGCCTTTTCCGGGCTTTTTAAATTCCATCTTCTCGCTGAGGTTTGCAAGCGCCTCCTGCACCCGGCTGACGGGTACGAAGCTCAAAACGACGTCCTTTTCCGTGGAACCAAGACCCAGAAGGTCGAGAATATGCGAGTTGGCGGTGCCGCGGCCCAGACAGATCATATTGACCCTGACATGCTGTGCCCGGTTGAAGCCCACCACTTTCTCGCCGAGCCCACGGTCCACGATCGTGACCAGCATCTCGACAGGATCATATTTACTGCGGGAAGGGTCTTCAGAAGTCAATGATCTCCTCCTCCTTCTCTTCCAGTTCGGCGGCGGTCTCCGTGGTGGGCATTTCCGCACGCGCCGATTGTTTTTCCTTGACTGTATAGACGGCGCCGAGGATTTGGATGGTGACGAGCGGCGTCATGGCGACCATTGCGACGACGCCGAACGCATCCATCAGGATATTGCCGTCGACGGCCTCACAAGCGCCCACCGCAAACGGCAGCAGAAAGGTTGCGGTCATCGGCCCGGAGGCGACGCCGCCGCTGTCGAATGCGATGGCGGTAAAGATTTTAGGGGCAAAAAAGGTGAGGCCCAAGGCCAGCGCATAGCCGGGAATGATCAGATACCAGATGGAAATGCCGGTCAGCACCCGCGTCATCGCAAGACCGACGGAGAGAGACATACCGATCATCATGGCGATCATCATCGCTTTCCGGGAGATTGCTCCGCCGGTGACATCCTCCACCTGCTCGTTGAGCACATGCACGGCCGGCTCCGCGGCGACGATAAAAAATCCCACCGCCATACCGATCGGGATGAGCACCCAGTTGTTATCCAAAGAAGAAATTGCGCCGCCGATAAAGCTCCCGACCGGCATAAAGCCGACATTGACCGCCGTCAGAAAGATCACGAGGCCGGCAAAAGTTTCCGCCGCGCCGATGAGCGTTCTCTCCACGACGTGTTTCGGAAGCTTCAGAATAAAGGCCTGAAAAACCAGATAAAACGCGAGAATCGGAGAGAGGGCAAGCGCAACCTCCCCGCCGAAATGCGGAAGGGCATCCGCGTAGATTTCTATCAATTCGGAGAAGCTGCCGACTTCCGGAACAGGCTCGGAAAGGTAGACGGTTCCGCCGGGGGCCAGCATGCCCATGACGGTGACGACAAGGATCGGGCCGAGGGAGCAGAGCCCCACGAGGCCGAAGCTGTCGTCGCGAGAGCTGTCCCCGCCGCGTACGGAAGCGATGCCGACGCCTAAAGCAAGAATGAAAGGGACGGTGATCGGGCCGGTCGTGACTCCGCCGCTGTCAAACGCGACCGCAAGGAATTCCTCGCCGGTAAAAGCGGCGAGCAGAAAGGTAAGCGCATAAAAGACGATCAGCAGCAGGGAGAGGTTGACCTTAAAGAGAATCCGGAGCACGGCGAGCACAAGGAACAGCCCGACGCCCAGCGCCACGGCACAAATCAGCGCGGTGCCTACGGAAATTTCCAACCTGCCGAGCATAAACAGCGTCGCCTTCGGCATCTGATTCCCGAGGACCTGCAGATCCGGCTCCGCAACGGTGATCATGATGCCGAGAGACAGAGCCGTAAAAATAAAAAGCGGCAGGTTGCGCAGCTTGACCAGTTTTGCGCCCATCTGGTTGCCCATCGGCGTCATGCCCACATCCGCGCCGAGGGTGAAGAGCGTCATGCCGAGAATCAGGAACACGGAGGAAGAAAGAAAAAGCGCCAGAATACCAGAGGGCATCGGCGCTATGGTGAAATGAAGAAGCAAAATAATTCCGGTGACCGGAAGAACGGCGGTGAATGTCTCTTTGAATTTGCCTTTGAGCTCTTTTTTCACGGGGGAATCCCGCCTTTCGGAGTAGATTCGGCATACAAGGGGCATACCGGAAATGGGTTCCATATTAAAATTATGTATAATTATTATTTCCCTATTTATTATATGGGAAAGTGCGGCGCTTTGTCAAACCTATTGCATGGGGAAAACGAGGCGTTTTGTCAAAACGGAGTATTGACCAAAATTCCGGATGGATTTTTGTATATCATTCGTGGGATTTTATGAGGAAATCCGGATGCGACGAAAGGCGGGGGCTCCCGGGCCCCGCCGGGGCACTTTGAAAAGAAAAAAAGCGGCGCCGACTCCCGCAGATGGGATGGTCTTTGCGCCGCCACAGATTTTATTTTTACAAAAGCCGCGCCCGTTGCTTTACCGCCGTACCGTCCGCCTCGCGGGCAGATGCTTCGGTGCCGCACAGGCAAGAGGTTTATTTTTGATTCCAGAGCGGAGAAGGGTAGACGCCGCAATCGGTCAGAGCTTTCAGGGCGTTTACGACGGTCGGCGTATCCTCCCGGTAGGTGACCCCAAACCAGCGGTCCGGGGATTCCACGCAGCGGACCCGGGCTTTTTGCTCACGGAGCAGCGAACCGACCACGTTGGGCAGGTAGCATTCCTTTTTCGCCACATCCTCCCGCAGCTCGCCGGCTTCAAAGCACGCCATCGCTTCCGCAAGGCAGCCGAAAATATCCGGGGTAAATCCCCAGAAATTCATCGAAACAGGCGTCCCGGCCGGAACCGGCATCCACGTTTCGCCCTCATCCTCCGTAAATTCGGCGCAGGCGCCCCGCTTCTCAATATGGGTGCGCTCCGTGATCTCCTGAAGGAACTCGCCCTCGATGCGGCAGATTCCGCGGGCAACCTTGCCGTGCTCCGTCAGCGTATTCTCGATGCGGTAGCCGAGCATGGCATATTCGTTCGAAGTATGCTCCATCGCCTCCAGCGCGGGCAGGATCGTCCGGAATGCGCCGGCACCGTAATAATCGTCGGAATTGACTACGGAGAACGGCGCGTCGATCAGATCCCGGCAAAGGAGCACGGCCTGGGCGGTGCCAAGCGGCTTTTTGCGGCCGAGCCCGGCATATTTCTCGGGGATCTCCTGAAAGGCATAATCCACATCCATATAATGGGAGACCGGCTCGCCGACAACCTCGATAAAATCTTTTTCCAGCGCGTGATTGATCAGAAAAATCACTTTCCCGAAGCCGGCCTTATAGGCGTCGTATATGGTATAATCAATGATTCTTTCTCCGGAGGGGCCGACCGGCACGATCTGTTTTGCGCCGCCGTATCTGCTGCCGATGCCGGCCGCCATGATGAGTAAAGTAGGTTTCATTTTGTTCCATCCTTAAAAAATATAGGGTGCGCATCAAGCGCTTTTTCTTAGTCTATGCCCAAAATATGAACTTTTCATCTATTATTATATTATAAATAGAAAAACCACTTTCGTCAACGAAATCCACGGCGGGGCGGACGTTTTGACAAAAGAAAAGATCGCCCTTTTTCGACAGGACGATCCTCCGGTTCGGTCTGTAAAATCGGTTTAGCCCATCCGGAACCCGGTGATGTTGGCGACAGCCACCTGGGTGCCGATGCCGTCCGTGATATCCACTGTATAGCAGCAGGTGCTGCGGCCGTCCTTGATCCGGCGTCCTTCGGCGATCAGGCGGTCATCCTTTGCCATGCCGAGATAGGTGAGGTTGCTGTTGAGGGTGACGACGTGATTGGCATCCGCATCGGAAGCGACCGCAAAACAGAAATCCGCCAGCACGGCAGGGACGCCGCCCATCACGTTCCCAACGGAATTTCTGTGAATCTCCCGGAGCTCCAGCAAGCATTTCGCGTAGCCGTCCCCGGCCCCCTCAATCACGGCGCCGAGGGCCTTTGTCGCAAACTGATCATTTCCGTACCGCGCGGTTGCTTCTTCCAAAGTCATGGTAGCACCCTCTTTTTTCGATTTTACCAAATTCCCGCTCAAGCCGGCCTTTTCCCGGCGAAAATTCCGACCGGAAGCCATTTTACGTAAGTCCAAGAGGCCGCAGAGCCGGAGACCGTTTTTTTATTGTTCCGTACAGCCGCCGCGCCGAGCGCCATCCGCTTTTTACCCATGCGGGGGGACGACGATCCGGAGGTTCCCGCTCAAGCCGGCCTTTTCCCGGCGGGAATTCCGACCGGAAGGCATTTTACGTCGGCCCAAGAGGCCGCAGAGCCGGCGGCCGCGGCTTATCGCCCGGCAGTCACACGGCTCCATCCTTTCCCCGTGAGCATCGGTTTCACGGCGCCGTTTGACAGCTCCGCAATGTCGTGCTCAAACGAAGCGGCATCCTCCGAGCAAATGCGCAGCCGGAGCACGACCGAAGCGCCGAACTCCGTGCCGAGCACCTCGAAACTCTTCTCCGCCGCATAATGCTCCAGCCTGCCGTAGCCGGGGTAATCCGTCTCCAGCGCGTAATCCAGCGTCTCGGCCATCGTGAGGATGCCGGAGGCCTCGCACGCGAGGACAGCCGCCTGCGTGTAGGCCCTTACGAGACCGCCGGTGCCGAGCAGCGTACCGCCAAAATACCGCGTCACGACACAGCAGCAATCCACAAGCTCCCGCCCCTGAAGAACTTTCAGCACCGGCACACCCGCCGTGCCCTGCGGCTCACCGTCGTCGGAGGCACGCTCGTGATTCTGTTCCCGGAGGCGGTAGGCAAAGACGTTATGGCTCGCCGTGCGGTTCTCCGCGCGGATCTTTTCCAGAAAAGCGAGCGCCTCCTCCTCAGTGGAGGCCGTCGCCAGATGCCCGATGAAGCGGGATTTTTTTTCGGTAAATTCCGCCTCGGAATCCTTCGCGGCAGTTTTGTAGGCAGGCATGCGGCCGCCTCCCTTCCGGAAACCCGTATCTAAGAAAAAAAGCCCGGCAGAACCGGGCTTTCGTTTGGATTATTCCATCCCAAAACGCTTTTTGAAACGGTCGACACGACCGCCGGTATCAACAAGCTTCTGACGCCCTGTGTAGAACGGATGGCATTTGGAGCAGACCTCTACGTGGATGTCTTTTTTCGTGGAACAGATCTGCCAGACCTCACCGCAGGCGCAGGTGATGGTGGTCGGACCGTAATCCGGATGAATACCTTTCTTCATGTATGTCACCTCTTTCTTCCAGAGCTTATATCTTAAATAAACCCGTTTTTTTACACCAGTAAGGGTATTTTAACACAAACAAATTTGAAATGCAACCATTTTTTTCGGGAAATCGAGAGGGCCGCGGGGGGCTTTTTCCGCGAAAAACTCACAGACCGAGCAATTCCGAAGCGGCGGATATGAGCGCGGCGACAGCGGCTTCGGCGGTGGCCCGATCCGTTTCACGGACGGAATAATATGCCTTGACCTTCGGCTCGGTGCCGGAGGGGCGGATGATCACGAAGGCGTCCCCTTCGAGCGTCAGCTCGATCATATCGGATTCCGGTAAATAATCCGCAAAGGCCGTCACACGGCGCCCGGCAAGCGTCTCCGGCGCTTGCCCGCGCAGGGCGCGCAGGGCGTTTTGGATCTTCTCCGCGCCGGCCATCCCTTCGCAGTAGAAGTTGGATTGGGCATCAAGATAATAGCCGTATTCCTCGCGCAGGTTGTCGACGGCTCCGGCAAGGGTGAGGCCGTTTCGTTTCCAGTAGGCGGCGGCCTCGCAGATCAGCAGCGAGGCGTTGACGGCGTCTTTATCACGGACGTAGGTGCCGCTCAGATACCCGCAGCTCTCCTCGAATCCGAAGATGTAGCGGTCGGCCTCCCCGGCGGCTTCCAGCTCGGCGATAATCTGCCCGATGTAGCGGAAGCCGGTGAAGACTTTCCGCATCTCGATGCCGTAATGCGCGGCAACGGCATCGGCGAGCCGGGTGGAGACGATGGAGCGCGCCGCGATCGGGCGCTCGGGCATGATTCCGTTTTCGATCCTTGCCCGCGCGACGAAATCCAGAAGCAGGGCGCCGACTTCGTTCCCGGTCAGGACGCGGTATCCGTCCCCGTCCCTCGCCGCGACACCCACACGGTCACAGTCCGGGTCGGTTGCCAGCAGAAAATCGCAGTTTTCTTTGTTCGCCAGCCGGATGCCCAGCTCCAATGTTTCGGGGAGCTCCGGATTCGGGAACGGGCAGGTGGTGAAATTGCTGTCCGGGCGGAACTGCTCCTCCACCGGGAAGATATTGCCGAACCCCGCGAGCGAGAGGCAGCGGACGACGGGCTCCCGCCCGGTGCCGTTGAGCGGCGTGTAGGCGATGCAGAGGTCGCTGCCGGCGTGATGCGCCCGGTCGACCCCCTCCCGAACCACGCGCGCGATGTAGCGCAGCCAGAAGCTCTCCGGCAGAAGCAGAATCTTTTTCTCCGCCACGGCGGCGTCAAAATCACAGGTTTTCGCACCGGTCAGCACATCGGTCCCGGCAATAAAGCCGGAGACGACATCCGCAGCCTCCGGGCCGATCTGACAGCCGTCGGGGCCGTACACTTTGTAGCCGTTGTAGGCGGCAGGATTGTGGCTTGCGGTGATCGTGATGCCGGCGCTGCAAAAGCGTTCGCGCACGGCATAGGAGAGCATCGGCGTCGGCGCGGGCTCGGTATAGAGCCAGACCTTGATGCCGTTCGCGGCGAGCACGGAGGCGGCCTCTCTTGCAAAAAGCTCGGAGCAGCGCCGCGTGTCGTAGGCGATTGCGGCCGAGGGATTCTCCGCGGATTGCTTCAGGTATTCGGCGAGCCCCTGCGTCGCTTGACGCACGGTGTAGACGTTCATCCGGTTGGTTCCGGCTTCGAGGAGGCCGCGGAACCCGGCGGTGCCGAATTCCAGCCTCCGGTAAAAGCGTTCCCGGATTTCTTCCTCATCCTCTTCGATCGCGGCCAGCTCGGCGGAAGTTTTTTCGTCGGTGCCGCCGCGCCAACGCAGGTATTCGTTTCTCTCGTCCACAAAAAAACCTCCGGTCATTATTCAATAATTTTATTATATCCTTCCTGAAAAAGAAACGCAAGATTCCCGGTCTTTCTTCCCGGAGAAACCGATGCCTAAGGAAATCCGCCGCCTTGGTGATTTATTTTTTACGCGGTTTTCGGGTTTCCTTTTTGCTGCGGGTGAAGAATTTTGACGGCAGAAAAAAGCTCGGTCAGAGGGGCTCTTTATATATCCGGGAAGCCGTTCCCGAGGGCATCCGCTTTTTCCCATGCAGGCCGACCCCAACCGAAAAACAAAAAGACCTCCCGCTTGCCGGAGGACGGAAAGCGCCGCAATCCGAGTTCGTCCGCCATTCTTTCCCGGGACCCTTGTAATTCCTATCGATTTTGATATATAATAAAACTGGTTAAATGTTGAATCATGGGGAAGGCGGCGATGGAACATGTTCTGCGCCTGCGCAAGTATGGGACTTTTGGGGATCAGCGCATACAAAGTTTCCGTAGAGGTGGATATCGACGGGCAGTTCCCGTCTTTCGATATTGTCGGACTGCCGGATGTCGCCGTCAAGGAATCCCGCGACCGGGTACGTTCCGCGATTAAAAACAGCGGCTATGAATTCCCGCTGGGGAAAATTGTCGTCAACCTCGCGCCCGGGGACATCAAAAAGACCGGGCCGCTCTATGATCTCCCTATTTTCGTCGGCATTCTGAACGCCAGCGGTCAGGTGGAGATCGACAGTTCCGCCTGCGCGTTTATCGGAGAGCTTTCGCTGGAGGGCGAGATCCGCCCGGTATCCGGGGTTTTGCCGATGGTGCTCGAGGCGAGGAAGCTCGGGATCCGGAGCATCTTTATTCCGGAAAAGAACGCGGCGGAGGGAGCAATCGTCGGCGGTATCCAGGTCTATCCGGCCAAGACCGCCGCACAGGTGATCGCCCATCTCTCCGGCGGCGAAAAGATTCCCCCGGCGAAGGCTTCCGATTTTGTCATGCAGGAAAATCCGGACTGGGGCCCGGATTTTGCCGATGTAAAAGGACAGTTTGAGGCGAAGCGCGCTTTAGAAGTCGCGGCTGCCGGTTTCCATAATATTTTAATGATCGGGCCGCCCGGCTCGGGGAAGAGCATGCTCGCAAAGCGCCTGCCATCCATTCTGCCGGAGATGACCTTCGATGAGGCCATCGAGACAACCAAGATTCATTCCATCTGCGGCACGCTGCCGGAAGGGACTCCCCTGATGACACAGAGGCCGTTCCGCGCGCCGCACCATACGGTTTCCCCGGCGGGCCTCTCCGGAGGCGGCAGCATACCGAGGCCGGGGGAGATCTCCCTCGCGCATAACGGAGTTCTGTTTCTGGACGAGCTCCCGGAATACAGCCGCTCCGCGCTGGAAGTCCTCCGCCAGCCGCTGGAAGCCGGAGACGTCACCATTTCCCGGGCCTCCGGGAGCTTGACCTATCCCTGTTCCATCATGCTCGTGGCGGCGATGAATCCCTGCCCCTGCGGGTTTTACGGCCATCCGACCAAGAAATGCACCTGCAGCGAGGGAGCAATCTCCCGCTACATGGCGAAGGTCTCTGGCCCGCTGCTCGACCGCATCGATCTCCATGTCGAGGTCATGCCGGTGGAGTTTTCCGATCTCACCGATTCCGCCCGGAGCGAATCCTCTGCGGAGATCCGCAAACGGGTGGATCAAGCCCGGGCCATCCAGCTCCGCCGCTACAAGGGCACCGGCATCACCTGCAACTCGATGCTGACGCCGGCCATGCTCCCCAAATACTGCGTGATGACCGAGGATGCAAAGGGAGTTTTGATGCGCGCCTTCGAGCGGATGGGGCTTTCGGCCAGAGGCTACGACCGGATTCTGAAGGTTTCCCGCACCATCGCCGATCTGGACGGCAGCGAGATGATCGATACCAAACATATTGCCGAAGCCCTGCAGTACAGAAGCCTCGACCGGAAGTACTGGAGGAATTGACATGCCTGCGGATCAGCTCGGGAAGATTATGGAGGCCGCCGGTTTTGAATGCTACGGCGTCGCGGATTATGCGGATACGCTTCCCGGCACCGGATATAAACAAAATGAGCGGTTCGAAGGCATCCAATCCGTCATCGTCTGTCTGATCCCGTGGGATACAGGGAAGAATGAAGGCAGGAACGTGGCGCGCTACTGCGTCGGCATGGATTATCATCTTATTGGGGAAAATCATCTCGGCATCGCCGCAGAGAATTTAAAGCAGGCCTATCCGGGCGACCGGTTTTCTTATTTCGTGGATTCTTCCCCGGTTGCGGAGGTGCATTCCGCCGTGCTGGCGGGGCTCGGCGTCCGCGGGCGCAATAACCAGCTGGTAAGCGACCGATACGGCACCCGCTGTGCGATCGGCGAGATCGTCACGACCCATCCGTTTCCCAAATCGGTGGAGCATCCGGGCACTTGCTTTTTATGCAACAAGTGCGTCGAAGCCTGCCCCAACGCCGCTATTTCCCTTAAGGGCTTTGATAAAACGAAGTGCGTCTCCGCAATCACACAAAAAAAGGGCGCGCTCACCGAAGAGGAGGAGAACCTGATCCGCAAGGTGGGTTTCGTCTCCGGGTGCGATTGCTGCACCGACGTCTGCCCGATGAACCGGTACGCCGACGGCACCGGCTGGAAGGAATTCAAAGAGACCGCAAAACCGGTCTATACCCCCGGGATGGATCTCTCCGACCGCGCCTACGGATGGAGAGGGCCGGAGATCCCGGAGCGCAACTATAAAATTCTGGAGGGCTGAACTTGGAGATCCTCAAAAAAGAGCAGTGGCCGGAGTACGAGGAATTTTGCTCGCACTCCCCGCAGAGCTGCTTCACCCAGTCCACCATGTGGCCGGACGTAAAAACCAACTGGGGCGGCGAGATCGTCGTCTCCCGGAACGCCACCGGGAAGATCGTCGGCGGCATGCTGGTGCTGATCCAGAAGATACCGCTCGTCGGCACGAGCTTTCTCTACGCGCCGCGCGGCCCGGTCTGCGACCTAAACGACAAAAAAGTTCTCGCCGACCTCTTTGCCGGCGCGGATATCCTCGCCAAAAAATACAAGGCGCACGTGTTTAAATGCGACCCGGATGTGCTCGTCTCCAACACGGAATTTCTTAACACGATGCGGAAGATGGGCTTCATCCGCCGGTACGGCCCCACCGGCTTCGAGGGGATTCAGGTGCGATTCAACTACCGCCTCTACCTGGGCGGCCGCACGGAGGAGCAGGTGCTGATGGATCTGACGCAGAAGACCCGCTACAACATCCGCGTCGCGATGAAGCACGGCGTGGAGATCCGGGTTGTCGGCAAGGAATATCTCGACGAATTCATGCGCCTCATGAGCGTGACCGGCGAGCGGGACAGCTTCAACATCCGCCCAAAGGCGTATTTCGCCCGCATGATGGATGCGCTCGGCGAACATGTCCGCCTATATATGGGCTTTTATGACGGGCAGGCCGTCTGCGGCACCATCACCACCAATTACGGCGGCAAATGCTGCTACGTCTACGGAGCATCCGACAACGACTTCCGCAATGTGATGCCCAACTACCTCATCCAGTGGGAGATGATCCGCTGGGCCGTCGAAACCGGCTGCACGGTCTACGACTTCATGGGCATCTCGGGCGACACAGAGAATGAAGACGACCACCTCTACGGGCTCTACCGATTTAAGCGCGGCTTCAACGGCTGCGTTGACGAGCTGCCCGGCGAATTCGACCGGGTTTACCGCCCGCTTGCGGCGAAACTCGTGAAGTGCGCGAGCCACCTCAACGCGGCGATCCGAAAGCTGAAACGAAAGGCGCAAAAATGACGACGCTCACCGGAGCCGTCGAAGCGTATCGGGCAAAGGGCCTGGCCCGCTTCCACATGCCCGGGCATAAAGGCAGGGCGGCAGGGCTTTTTGCCCGAATTTCCGAATATGATGTCACCGAAGTGAAGGGCACGGATTCCCTCTATGAATGCGGGGAGGCCATCCGCGAAACCGAGCGGCGGTATGCCGCGCTTTATGAGAGCGGAGACTGCCTTCTTTCGGCCGGCGGCTCCACGCTCTGCATCCAGACGATGCTGGCGGCGGTGCTGCGGCCGGGAGAGGAATTCCTGATCGGCCGCTGCTGCCACAGCTCGGCGGTCAATGCGGCGGCGCTGTGCGGATTCGAGCCGGTCTGGCTGATGAGGCAGACGCCGGAGGCACTCGAGCATGCTTTTTCGCGGCATCCGGGCATAAAAGCCGCCTACTTCACCTCGCCGGATTACTTCGGCAGACTTGCGGATATCGCGGTGTGCTCAAAAATCTGCCATGAGCACGGCGCGCTGCTGCTTGTGGATAACGCCCACGGCGCGCACCTGCCCTTCTTTGAAGAGAACCTTCATCCGATGCACCTCGGCGCAGATCTCTGTGCCGATTCCCTGCATAAAACGCTGCCGGTGCTGACCGGCGGCGCCCTGCTGCACCTCGCCGACCCGTCGCTTTATGAGACGGCCAAGCGCCGGATGCGGCTTTTCGGCAGCACCAGCCCCAGTTACCTCATCATGCTCTCGGCGGACGGCTGTCTCGATTACCTCGAAACGAGGGCCCGCGCCGACTTCCCGGCACTTGCGGCCCGGATGGAAACCCTGCGTGCCCTTGCCGCCGAAAACGGCCTCGCCCCACTTATGGGAGAGATTGAGCCGGCAAGGCTCGCCCTCTCGGTTTCCGCCGCAGGGCTGACGGAGGCGCTGTTCGGCGCCCGGCTGCGGGAATTCGGCATCGAGCCGGAATACGTCAATCCTGCGTGGGCGGTGCTGATGGCCTCCCCTTTCAATACGGAGGAGGATTTTTGCCGGCTGGAGGCTTTTCTCCGCTCGACACCCGGCAGCGGGATTCCCGCGGAGGAACTTTTTCCGGATTTCGTGCCGGAGCAGAAGATCCCCATGCGGGAGGCGCTCTTTGCACAGAGCGAGGAGATTCCCACCGAGGAGGCGGAGGGCAGGGTGGCCGCCTCGCTCAGGATTCCGTGCCCGCCCTGCATTGCCCTCTCCGTGCCCGGCGAAACCATCGGCGCGGAAACCGTGCGCCTGCTGCTTCACTATGGCGTCGGGCGCATCCATGTGATTCGGTGATCCCAAACCCCGAAAAAAGGAGCTGATCCTATATGAAAATGATCCTGGCCGTTGTATCCGGAGACGACAGCAACGCGGTCTCCACCGCACTGACCAAAGCCGGTTTTCAGGTGACGAAGCTCGCGACCACGGGCGGATTTCTAATGAGCGGCAACACGACTTTTCTCATCGGCGTCGATGACGACAAGGTGGACGACGCCATCACCGTCATCGGTCACCACAGCAGAAAGCGCAAACAGATCGTGCCGGATAATTCTTTCAGCGAGGTCGGCATGTATTCCGCTCTGCCGATCGAGGTCACGGTCGGCGGCGCAACGGTGTTCGTGATGAACGTCGAGCGTTTCGAAAAAGTCTGATGGCGGAAACAAAGGAGCTGCGGGAGATTTTTGCTTCCGCAGTAAAGGAAAAACGCCTGCCCCATGCCGTTTTGATCGAGGGGGAGAAGGGGACTGGCCGGACGGAACTCGCCCGGTGGCTTTCTCAGGCGCTGCTTTGCGGAAAAGAAGACGGATTCCCCTGCGGAACCTGTGTATCCTGTAAAAAAATCGCCTCCGGCAACCACCCGGATGTGGAGGTGATAAGAGGCGGCGGCGGAGCGAGAAGCTTCCATATCGAGGACGTGCGGGATATCCGCGAGTCGGTCTGGCTCTCCCCGAGCGAAGCGGAGGAGCGCATCTTCGTCCTTCTGGAGATCGGAGAAATGGGCACCGAGGCGCAGAACGCTTTACTAAAAACGCTTGAGGAGCCACCGCCCCATGTCAGGTTCATCATGACCTGCGAAAACCGGTTTGCCCTCTGTGAGACGATCGTCTCACGGGCTTCTGTATATTCGCTGGACGCGCCCGCGCCGGCGGAATGCGAGGCCATGCTGCGGGAGCGTTTTTCGGAGGAGAAACCGGAAGATCTCGCGCTTGCGGCAATGGTATTCGGCGGCAATTTCGGCGCGGCGTCGGAAGCGCTCTCCACACCGGACGGCATGGTGCTGCCGCGTCTTGCGGCAGACACACCGGCCATGCTGAGCGCCGGGAATGCCTACTGCCTGCTGGCGAAGCTTTCCGCCTCGGCAAGGACGAGGGAGACGTTCGATCTCTATCTGCGGCGACTTTCCGAGTGGGTCGGCAGGACGGCGGTCTCCGGCGCAAAAGGCAGGCAGCTGCCGGTCGGGCAGAGGGTGACCCCCGCCGAGGCGCTGAAAGCGGAGGAACTGATCGCCCAAGCCAGGGAGGATCTCTGGCAGAACTGCGGCATGGATCTGCTGCAGAGTTGGTTTTGCGCCGGAATGGCGCGGATATTCGGAGGGAATATATGAGCGATAAAATCGAAATCATCGGCGTCCGGTTCAAAGAAGTCGGAAAAGTCTATTACTTTGATCCGGAGGGTAAAAAATACACTTTGGGGGACAAGGTGATCGTCGAGACGGCACGGGGCGTGGAATGCGGCCAGGTTGCCGCGGCAAACCGCATGATCGACGAGGAAAAAGCGGTCCAGCCGCTCAAGCCGGTCATGCGCACCGCGACGGCCGGGGATCTTGCCCATATCGAGGAGAATCACCGGCAGGAGAAACAGGCGTTTGACATCTGTCAGAACAAGATTGCCGTTCATGGCCTCGAAATGAAACTGACCGACGTGGAGTACACGTTCGACAACAGCAAAATAATCTTTTATTTCACCGCGGACGGGCGGGTGGATTTCCGCGACCTTGTCAAGGATCTCGCCTCCGTCTTCCATACAAGGATTGAGCTTCGCCAGATCGGCGTCCGGGATGAGGCCAAGATGCTGGGCGGCCTCGGCATCTGTGGAAAGCCGTTCTGCTGCTCGAGTTTTCTCGGTGAATTCGTACCGGTCTCCATCAAAATGGCCAAGGAGCAGGGCCTCTCCCTCAATCCGGCCAAGATTTCCGGCACCTGCGGCAGGCTGATGTGCTGCCTCAAATACGAGCAGGAAGGCTATGAGGAACTGATCCGCACGATGCCGCGAATGGGTTCGGCGGTCAAGACGCCGGAAGGCACCGGCACGGTCATTGAGATCAACTTGATGACCGGGAAAGTCACAGTCCGCATGGATGACACACCGGACGGGGCTCCGAAAGTTTTCGACAAGACGGAAACCCGCTTACTGCGCAGGGACCGGAAGCCGGACGAATCCGACGCGGAGAGCGAAACTCCGGACGAATAACGATTGCATTTTGACACCGATGTGATAAAATAAATGTACAATCTTTTGGAGGTGCGGAAAATGGCTTATAAAATCAGCGACGACTGTATCGAATGCGGATCCTGCCAGGATGAATGCCCGACCGGCGCAATTTCTCACGGTGAGGGCAAATATGTCATCGACCCGGCAAAATGCATTGAGTGCGGTTCCTGCGCCAGTGTTTGCCCGGTCGGCGCGCCGCAGCTGGATTGATTCACGGCTGAAAACTTCGGCGGGAAGGGTGACCTTTCCGCCGGTTTTTCGTTTTATAAGAAATGGGGGAGGCGGCTCTGACGGAGTATACGTTTGAAGATATCTTCGGGATCCGGCTCGCCGTCTCGGAGACTCATGGGTTCGGCGAAGACGCCTTGTATCTTGCGGATTTTGCGGTGCCGAAAACGGGGGATCTGCCCTGCGACCTCTGCACCGGCTGTGGGATCATCCCCATCCGCTGGATCGCAAGAGGCTTTCCGGGCGGGGTCACGGCGGCGGAGATCAGCCCCGCCGTCCGCTCCCTCTGGGAGGCCACGATCACGGAGAACGCCCTCGGGAATCGGTTTCTTCCGGTCTGCGGAGATCTGAGGGGAAAGCTGTTTCCCGCGGAGAGCTTTACGCTGGTCACGGCAAACCCGCCCTATTTCGACACCTCCGCCGGAGAGGGCTGCACTTCTCCGGAGAGGGATGCCGCCCGGCACGAGTCGGCCTGTACCCTCATGGAGCTTGTCGCGGAGGCGGCCCGGCTCCTGCGGTTCGGAGGGAGGCTCTGCGTCTGCCAGCGGCCGGAGCGCATGGCGGAGCTGCTCTCCCTGATGAGGGAAAACCGCCTGGAGCCGAAACGCCTGCGTCTCCTGTGTCATCCCGGCGCGACGAAGCCATGGCTTTTCCTTGCGGAGGGAAAGAAAGGCGCAAAACCGGGTCTTGCGGTGGAGATTCAACCGGATTACGATCTGATGGAGTAAAAAAGATGGGGAAATTATACGTGGTCGGCACGCCGATCGGCAACCTTGGGGATTTTTCTCCGCGCGCGGCGGAGACTCTGGAGACGGTGGACTTTATTGCGGCGGAGGATACCCGCGTCACCGCAAAGCTGCTCAACCGCTTCGGAATCAAAAAATCAATGGTGATCTACCAGAAATTCAACGAGCGGGAACAGGGCAAGGCCATCGTCGACAGGCTCTGTGCGGGGGAGAACTGCGCCCTGGTGACGGACGCCGGCATGCCCTGCATCTCCGACCCCGGCGAAACGCTGGTGAAACTTTGCGTTGCGGCGGGAATCCCGGTGGAGGCCGTGCCCGGGCCGTCTGCGCTGATTACGGCGCTGGCCGTGTCGGGCTTGTCGGTTACCCGTTTCACGTTCGAGGGTTTTCTGAGCGTCAAGCACAGCTCCCGGATGGAGCACCTGCGCAGCCTGATTCACGAACGCCGCACCATGGTGTTTTATGAGGCACCCCACAAGCTTTTGAGCACGCTCAAAGACATGTATACGGCGCTCGGCGACAAAAATGTGGTGCTCGTGCGGGAGCTCACAAAAATTCATGAATCCTCCTGGCGCGGCACGCTCGCCGAAGCGGTAGCCTATCACGAGGCAAATCCGCCGAAAGGGGAGTATGTGCTGATCCTCGAGGGTGCGCCGGAGGAGGAGGCCTCCGATCCGTTTGAGGACGCCGTCTCCCTGGCAAGAAAGCTCATCGACGAGGAGAATATGCCGCTCTCGACCGCGGCGAAGGAGGCCGCAAAGCTCTCCGGCTGTGTGAAGGGCGAGATTTACAAAGCGCTTCTCGCAGAACGGGAAGAGTAATCCCGCGTGGAGTAAAAAAGCTTTTCGTAAGAAAGCCGCTCGCGTCGCAGCCGTCTTTAAAACGATGAAAATAATAAAGGAGGGATCGGATGGACCGAAAATGGAAAGTGGCCGCCCGGATCCTGTTTTTTCTGTATTTAATCGTGCTGTTTCGGATCACCGTGTTCCGCACCGGTTTCTGGCAGAACGGGCTCTTTTCCGGGAGCTTCCTGCTGGAGCCGATGGGCATTATCGGCGAGCTTTTGAGGACCGGGAACTGGTTCCGGTTCGGATATCTTTTCTTCGGGAACATCGTCTGGTTCCTGCCGCTCGGCGCCGTGTTTGCCGCGCGCAGAATTCCGTTTTGGAGAGGCGTGCTCGCGGGGTTTGGGGTTACTTTTTTGATTGAGTTTCTTCAGTTTTTCTTCGGCAGCGGCGTCTCGGATGTGGACGACCTGATTTTAAATACGGCGGGCTGTGCGGCGGGATACCCAACCTATTTTCTGCTGCAAAAATTACATTCATATAGAAACAGAAGAAAGATTTCGGAAGGGGACGGAGCCATGAAACTGGACGGATTTGGAATTATCGTAAAGGATATGGCGGCAATGACGGCTTTCTACCGGGATGTGCTTGGTTTTGAGATCGAGTGGGACGGGAAAGACCCCAGTGTTTATTTAAAGAAGGACGGCACGGTTTTTATGTTTTACGGACGCGGCGACATGGAGAAGCTGGTGCGCCGCCCGCTCCGCTATGCGGGGGAGGGAGTCAACGGCCATTTTGAGACTGCGCTCAGCGTGGAAAACTTTGCCGCGGTGGACGAGGCCTACGCGAAAGCGGCGGCAAACGGCGGAACACCTGTGCTGCCGCCGGAGACCGAGCCGTGGGGCCAGCGTACCTCCTATATCGCCGACCCGGAAGGCAACCTCGTCGAGATCGGATCGTTCCAACCGTGAGGCCCGGATTTTATATTTCCGGTTTTCTTTCATAAATATAAAGAAGCCCCTTCCGGTTCCGGAAAGGGCTTCTTTCGATATGTTTTTAGTTTACGTCTTCGGCCCGCGGGAGCGTTCCCTTTATGACGGTCGGGATTCCGCAGACCACGCGCACGACGCACGATGCCTGCCGGGCGAGCAGGATGCAGAGCTTTCCGACGGCCCGGCGCGCGGCGGCGTCGTTCCGGACGACCGGGATGACCCCGCTGCCGACCTCGTCGCACAGGACGGCGTCTTTTTCCAAAAGACGGGGAAGCAGCTCCCCGATGCAGTCGGGGTCGCGCCAGACCATTTCCTGCAGATTGAAAAGCACGGGCCTGTCGTCCAGGCAGGCGTTTGCCATATCGGAGGGCGCATATCCCAGCGTTTCGGCGAAAGCGCGCTTCCCGGCGGCGGCGGCCCCGATAATCAGGATCACGGTTAAGATCCCCTTTCTTTGATTCTTTTTGAAAACAACCGGGGAGCCTATCGCGGCTCCGCAAAAGGATCGCTTGCCGCCGCTCCGGCCGGTGCGAAGAGGCCTGAATGGGGTGCTTTTTTAAAAGATAGAAGGTGAGTTTATCCCTGTGAATGCCGATAAGCGCAGCATTTTTCGCCGAAGGCACCGATCCGGCGGGGAAGCATTCCAAAGCCGGATGGAACCTGCCGCATCCGGAACGAAAGACGGAAATGCCTTTTGGGTATAAAGCGCGAAGATTCAGATATGAGAAATAATATCTGCCGGAAAAGATTACGGCAGATCCCCTTTTAAAACGACCGGGATACCGCACACAATTTCACAGACCGTATCGGCCCTTTGCGAGAGAGCCGCGTTGACGGCACCCAGTACCCGGATATATTCCTCTGTGACCTCGTCATAGTCCTCCGACTTATCGCCGCCGATCTCGTTCGTCACGACGATCAGCGTGCCGCACTGTTTTTCCAGCGCCTCCACGCCGGAGACCACCGGGCCGATCGGGTCACGGATTTCCCCTTCCTCGCCGAACATCTCGTTGGAGGTCAGGTTGCAGATGCACTCCAAAAGAGCCGTCCCGCGCTCCGGCAGGATAAGGCCCGCAAGATCGGTATACCGCTCGACGGTCCGGATTCCGGACGCGGCACGCTGTGCTTGATGCTGCGTGGTTCTTTGAAGGATCTCTTCGCCGTACGGCCGCATGGCCGCAAGATAATAGCGCGGCGCGGGCAGACGTAGGAGCAAATTTTCAGCGTAAAAACTTTTTCCGCAGCCGGAGCCGCCGGTCAAAAGAATCAACATCCGTTTTTGCCTCCCCGCAAGGATAGTTTACCCTGCCGTTTCGTTCTTCGGAATGAAGTGTTCGCCCAAATTTCGAAAAGATTTGTTTTGGATCTGTTCGGCCGGCGCACCCATATCGGCTTCCGCCGATTTTGAATCAGGCCTGTTTGAGCCGAATCGGCAGCGATTCCTCCGAATCATCCCACTGGGAAAGCATCTTTTGCATCCAGGCGTAGACATCCATGCTGTAGACGCTTTTCAAATTTTCCGGGGAGAGCACTTCGTCAATGTTCCCGTAGGCGGCGATCCGTCCCCGGTCAAGCAGCAGCGCGCTCGTCCCGTAGACGCGAGCCAGCGAAAGATCATGCACGACGGATATCACGGCGCGCGGGCCCTCGTGGATCCAGTCTTTGATGAGGTCGAATACCTGCTGTTGATAAACAAGGTCGAGGTGGTTCGTGGGCTCGTCCAGGATCAGCAGTTTCGGATTCTGCGCGAAAATCTGGGCGAGGAAAGTCCGCTGCAGCTCGCCGCCTGAAAGCGTGAGCACGGATTGCTTCCTGAGGGGTTCGATTCCCGTCAGATCCAGAGCCCGCTCGACAAATTCCCGGTCGTCATCGCTTTCCTTTGAGAAGACGCCGGGCGCGTAGGCGTACCGCCCCATGCGGACGATCTCCTCCACGGTAAAGGAATACCCGACGTAGTGATTCTGCGTGAGCACGCCGACTTTGCGCGCAAAGTCCTGCTGCCGGATTTTGCGGATATCGGTGCCGCCTAAGCGTACCGTACCGCTGAAAGAAGTATTCTGGGAGACGGCGTTGATGACCGTCGATTTCCCGGCACCGTTCGGGCCGACAATCATCAGCCACTGATTCGGCCGGACGGAAAAGCTCACGTTGTCAACCACGGTCCGTTCCCCGAAACTTACGGTCAGATTCTCGATTTCCAGCATTGTTACGCCGCCTTTCTGGATCGATAGAAAATGTAGACAAATACGATGGAACCGATGAACGACGTGACCACGCCTATCGGAAGCTCCAGCGGATTCAGCAGGATCCGAGCCACGAGATCCGCAAACATCAGCGAAACGGCGCCCGCAAACAGCGAAGCGGGCAGGAGCCTGTGGTGGTTCGGCCCCACGATCAGCCGGATCATGTGCGGCGTGACGAGGCCGACGAAGCCGATTGTTCCGCCGATGGAAACGCACACGCCGATCAGTGCCGAAACACAGATGAGGATCAGAAATTTCACCCTTCTGACATCCACACCGATGTTTCTCGCGACGTCCTCGCCGACCGCGAAGGCGTTGAGTTCCCTGGCCTTGCCGAGGATTACGCCGCCGAATACCGCGAGGGAGACGAGAAGAACAAGCGCGTTGTCATAGCTCGTCCCCTGCAGGCTGCCCATCGTCCAAAAGGTGATGTGCTTCAGCTTGTCGGAGGCAAAGGTGATGATGAGGCTCAAAATGCTCGACACAAACATCGAATAGATGATGCCAATTAAAATAATCGTGTTTGTGGAGAGGGAAAAATCGAGTTTATAGGCAAGCGTGAGGATGATGACCAGCGAAAGAAACGCGAAGAGCATCGCCATGACCATGGTGCCCGCAAACGGGAGCGATGGGATGGTGATCCCGAAGGCAATCGCAATCACCGCGCCGAGGGAAGCCCCCGAAGAGACCCCCAGGGTGGAACCGTCGGCAAGCGGGTTTTTGAGAAGACCCTGCATCGCGCCGCCGCACAGCGAAAGGGAAGCGCCCACAAGGGCGACGCAGATCACGCGCGGCAGCCGGACGGAGAGGACAATCGAATCCGAAACCCCCTCCGGCATCGGCAGCTTCCAGATGGCGTCCCAGATGATCGTGGCTGTCTCTTTGAGAGGGATATTCACGCTGCCGACGCAGACGCAGACGATCAGCATCCCCAGCGTGACGAGCGAAAACAAGACGTATTCCCATAGGTGAAAACTTTCCGCGCTGTGTTTCAAGGCAAATCCTCCTGAGAAGAAAGGGACAGCATGACGCCGCCCCTTTCGTTTTTGCAGTTTTGATTACACGATGTCTTTGTAAACGAAATCAAAGAGCATCTGCGCTCCCTCCGCAAGGCGCGGGCCGGGGCGGGACAATTCATTATTCTTCAAATTCAGAATCGCTTCATTCTTTACCGCGGTGACGTTTTCCCAGCCGGAGCGGGACATGATTTCTTCCTCAGGGGCGGAATCCATGGCAAGAGTCACGATATAATCGGGGTTGCGCGCGATGACCTGTTCCTCGGAGATCTCGCCCCAGCCGTCCACATCCGCGAAGCAGTTGGTGAGGCCAAGCATCTCGGCGACTTCGTTAATGAAGGTGCCGCTGCCGGCGGTCCAAAGGCCGTATTGGAGCGGGGAGATTTCAAAATAAACGGTTTTTGCGGTGCCGTCGGCGTTTTTCTCGGCAGCCTCCGCAGAGAGCGTGCTGAACGTGTTCTTCATACTGTCGATGAGCACGGCGGCCTCATCGCTTTTGCCTGTCAAGGCACCAATCATTTCGATTGCGGTGTAGACGCCGTCGATATCCTGCGCGTCGCTGACCACAACCTTGATTCCGGCGTCTTCAAGCTGAGCAATTTGTTCTTCGGTCTGGGCCATGGCGCTCATAATTAAAACCTGCGGCTGCAGGGTAATGATCTGCTCAATGTTGGTGTTGTCGCCGGACTGGAGGGCGGGGACGCTTTCCACCTCGGCCGGGTAGTCGCAATATTCGCCGCGGCCGACCAGCAGATCACCCGCGCCGATCGCATAGAGGATCTCGCAGTCCGAGGCGGTCAGGGCAACGATGCGGTTGGCGGGCCCATCAAGCGTGATCTCCTTGCCCGTCATGTCGGTGATGGTGATAAGGGGGGACGATTCGGAAGACGGTTCGGCCGGGAGGCTCTGCTCCTCGCTCGTCTCCGGCACGGAGGATTCGGCGGGCTCGGCATTACAGCCGGACAGGGCCGTCAGAATCATAAGTACCGCCAGAATAAGCGCAAAAATCTTGGTGCGGTTCATGTTGTAGACTCCTTCTCTTTTTTAATGTTAATATAGAGATACAACAAAAAAAGGCTGCTCCTCCCGATTGAGAAGCAACCTTTTTGCATAAGTCCATGATAAGCTTATAGCAAATACACTCAATCCCAGGAGTTCTATGCATGGACAGGTCTCCCGGCTTAGCATCACTTTACTCGAGCGCCTTCCCATCCGAAGATAGTGGCATTTGCTCTTTCATCCGCATCACGGTTGCTGGTACAGCCCGGAATTTTCATCCGATTCCCACGGCGGGTTTTCCGCCGGCGTTTCTCACGCATCAACGCACGCTTTTTAGCTCTCTTATCATAACAAACAAACCGTCCGGTGTCAATTCGCTTTTTGCATAATTCGCAGGAATTCCTCAGAAATCACGCAATTTCAGGCGGAAAAACGGACGATCAGTTGTGTGGCCGTCCGGAGGGCTGACCGAGAAAAGCCCTCCGGCGTTTTTGGTTTCGGCTTTATTGGCAGGAAGGATGGTCGGCGTCGTTAAAGGCGATAAGGACAACGCTCTTGCCGCAGGTTTTTTTGATTTCTTCCTGCAGGTTGTTGATCTTTTCGATCTCTTCGGAACTGAGGTTGGCGACGTTTTCAAAACTCATGGAATCCACCTCCTTCCGCCTTATTCTTTGTTTTCCGGTGGAAAATCATTCAAGAACATTTGTTCGTATTTCTTCAAAAAACGGTTGCTTTTAAAGAGGAGTTCATTTATAATAGAATGTGTAAAGAAAGAATTGCGCCCGTCCGGAAGAATTTCGGCCGGCGTATACGGAGGATGTGGGAGATATGGCGGATAAACAAAAGGCACTGGAAACAGCCATCGCACAGCTCGAAAAGCAGTACGGAAAAGGTACGGTCATGAAACTCGGCCAGTCGCCGGAGCTCAATGTCGAGGCCATTTCGACCGGCTCCATCACGCTGGACTGCGCGCTCGGCATCGGCGGCGTGCCGCGCGGCAGGATCGTCGAAATCTTTGGGCCGGAAAGCTCCGGAAAGACCACCGTCGCGCTCCAGATCGTTGCCTCCGCGCAGAGAGCCGGTGGCGAGGCTGCGTTTATCGATGTGGAGCACGCGCTCGACCCCGTCTATGCGAAAGCGATCGGCGTCGATATCGACAGCCTTCTCGTCTCCCAACCGGACACGGGCGAGCAGGCGCTCGAAATTACGGAGGCGCTGGTCCGCTCCGGCGCAATCGATGTGATTGTGCTCGATTCCGTTGCCGCCATGGTGCCGAAAGCCGAAATTGAAGGCCTGATGGGAGATACCCACGTCGGGCTTCAGGCGAGGCTGATGTCCCAGGCGCTCCGGAAGCTGACGGGCGTCGTCAGCAAGACCAACAGTGTCGTCATCTTTATCAACCAATTGCGCGATAAGGTTGGCGTTCTCTACGGAAGCCCCGAGG
>CAZLMO010000005.1:0-32499 GCA_964560915.1 uncultured Oscillospiraceae bacterium | reverse complement strand
CCTCCTCCATCAGCGCTGTCATCGCTCTCGGCATGATCGCCCTGGTTTCCGCCGCCGCGATTTCCCTTAAGAAATAAGCAGCGAAAACGGTAACTCGCCTACAAGCCGGATAAACCATCCGGTCTGACGCGAAAAGAGAACATGAAAAAAAATCCCCGTCTTTAAAAAGGCGGGGATTTTTTACGGCATTTTTTAAAGACCCAAAAGCGAACCGCCCTTCCCACAAAGAACCTTCTTCCGGGCAAGGACGCTCAGGGGAAGGCTTCTCTGCGTCCGGTCCCTCGGATCCGGAGCGCTCGGTTTCCATTTAAAGACCCCGAAACAAGGCCGCCCTTCCCATAAAGAACCCTCTTTCGGGCAAGGACGCTCCGGGGAGGGCCCTGCGTCCGGGCCTTCGGATTCCAAGAGCTCAGTTCTCAACGGTAATGACTCTGTCGGATCCGGAGGAATCCTCATCATCCTCATCGTCCTCGCTGGCGGAGGCGCCGGAATAGTGCTCGGTGCAGTAGCCCGGCATATTGTCTTTTTTATACCAGCCGATCGCCGTGGAGGGGCAATACTCGGTGGCCAGGTCGCCGGTCTCGGTGCAGTAGGCTGCGGAGACCACGTTGTTGCTGATCGGGAAATCCTTGTTGGTATCAAGGCCCTGGTGCACCTTGAGCATAACGTCGCGCCAGATGATCGGGGTCGGATAGGTGGAATAGCGGACTTCTTCCATGCCCTCGGTGTAGCCCATCCAGGTCGCGCCGAGATAATACGGCGTCATGCCGACAAACCACAGGTCCGTGTTTTCGCTTGCGGAACCCGTCTTGCCGGCTGTGATATAGCCGACACTGTTGAGGCTTGCCCGGGTACCGGTGCCGTTCGGGCCGTTCGCGACGCGCTGGAGAAGTTTATTGAGGATGGTGGAGGTCTCGGCGGAGATCACGCGCTCCGGCGCGATGTTGGCCTTGAGCACCACCTCGTCGTCGCTGTTGAGTACCTCGGTATACGCGTGCGGCTCGATGTAAAGGCCGCCGTTTCCGATCATCTGGTAGGCGCCGACCACTTCAAGCGGAGAGACGCCGTCGGTGAGCGAGCCCAGCGCCATCGGCGCCACCGCCACGTCGTTGTTGGTGCCGCTCTCGACCAGCGTGGTGACATGAAGTTTGTCTTTCAGAAAATCAAAGACGACGCGCGGCGTCAGCAGCTCGACCAGTTTGACCGGAATCGTATTGATGGAACGCTGCACGGCGTATTCGACGGTGACGTCGCCGAGATAACTGCCGTAATAGTTAACCGGCCAGTCTGCGGTAAAGCCCTCCTCGCCGGCGAAATGGACCGCCTCGTCCCTGACGATGGTGGAATAAGTAATCAGATCGCGCTCGATGGCAAGCGCATAGGATGAGATAGGTTTGATGGCGGAGCCGAGGTGCCGTCGACCGTCCGAAACGATGTTGAAAAGACGGGAGCCGGTTTTTTCGCCCCTGCCGCCGACCATTGCGACCAGCTCGCCGTCATAGTTCAAAATGACGAAGCAGGAATCCGGCTGAACCTCATTCTTCATCTGCGGGAAGCTATCCGCATTCTCGTAGAAATCTTCGAGGATATCCTGAACGTGGTTGTCGACGGTGGCGTAGATCTGGTAGCCGCCGTTATAAAGTTCCTCTTCTGCGTGCTGGTAGGTCCAACCGTACTCATCCCTCAGGTCGGAGATCACTTCCTCGATCACATAGTCGATGAACCAGGATTGGTAACCGCTCGATTCATCCGAGCTGATCTGCCCCCGCGAGGTGGAAAGCGGCGTGTTGCACAGCGTCTCGTACTCTTCCTCGTCGATGTAACCGATCTCTTTCATCTGGGAATAGATGTAGCACCGGCGCTCGGCGTTCTTTTCCTCATGGCCAAAAAGCTCATAGATGCTCGGGTTGTTGGTGACTGCGATGAGGCCTGCGGCCTCCGCAACCGTCAGTTCCGAGACATTCTTGTCAAAATACATGTTGGCCGCCGCCTGAATCCCGTAGGTGTTGTAGCCGAACGTGACGACATTGAGGTACGCCTCCAGAATCTGCTGCTTGGAATACTGTTTTTCGAGCGCGATGGCTCGGAAGATCTCCTTCACCTTGCGGTCGATGCGAACCTCATCCTCGCCCGTCACATTCTTGATGAGCTGCTGGGTGATGGTGGAGCCGCCGCCGTCCGTATTGCCGGTAAGGAACTTTACCGTCGCATAAAGCGTGCGGGTGAAGTCGACGCCCTGGTGCTCCCAGAAGCGTTTGTCCTCCGCGGCGACCGTCACATCGATGACGTAGTCCGGGATATCCTCGTAATTGACCCAGACGCGCTTACCGTTGTCTCCATAGAGCTTGGTATCCTCCACATAGACGCCGGTGTCCTCATCCTTGGTATAAATGATCGAGGTGTAGTTGAGTTCCAGCTTGGTGAGATCGATCTCCGACTTATCCTGGACCATGCCAAGGATCGTCACCGCCAGTACACATCCGACAATGCAGCCTGTGATGATAAAGACGGAGAATGCCGTCGCGAGGATCCGGCCCAGGATCCGGAACAGTTCTCCGGAGGCCCGAAGCCAGCGCGGCCGCTCTTTTGCAGCCGGTTCTTTCTTTTTACCGGAAACGGTTTTTTTCTGAAATAACATGCCTTGTCCTCCCGGAAAGCAAAAATCATTCATGTGAATGAATGAATTCTACCAAAAATAAATGAAGGCCGTATGAACGCCCCGGAAAAATGCGCCGCCCTGCATAAGCCTTTCCGGCGCCGGGCAATACTAATTTACTGAAGAAAGAAAGGGAGTGCGGCCTTGAAACACACCTTTGTCGTCACGGCGGCGGCGCTGGCGCTCACTGCGCTGATCACCACGATCGTCTATCATATCGCGGAAAAGAGCCCCTCGGAGCCCGCCGAAACCGGAACCATCCCCGTCACGGCCGAAGCCGAGGCCGAAACAATGGTGCTCGGCCTTTATGACGGAAAGCTCGCTCTCTTCCGCAACGGCAGCGTCTACCCCGCCGAGATCTATGAAATCTACGCCGGAAGTCTGCCGCAGGCGGATCAGGAAGCCCTTGCGGCCGGAATCCCGGTCGCGGATGAGGCGGAGCTTGTGAAACTGCTCGAGGATTACGGCTCCTGAATCAATCCAGAAAGTCGCGGAGCTTTTTGCTGCGGCTCGGATGGCGGAGCTTGCGGAGCGCCTTGGCCTCGATCTGGCGGATGCGCTCCCGGGTGACATTGAATTCCTTGCCGACCTCCTCAAGGGTACGGCTGCGCCCGTCATCCAGGCCGAAACGCAAGCGGAGCACCTTCTCCTCCCGGGAGGTCAGCGTCTTGAGCACTTCGGCAAGCTGCTCCTTCAGCAGCATGTTGGAGGCGGCGTCCGCGGGCGCGGGGGCGTCGTCGTCCGGGATAAAGTCGCCGAGGTGGGAATCTTCCTCCTCGCCGATCGGCGTCTCGAGCGAAACCGGCTCCTGCGCAACGCGCATGATCTCCCGTACTTTATCGACAGACATATCCAGCTCGACGGCGATTTCATCCGCGGTCGGTTCGTGGCCGTTTTGGTGAAGCAGCTGCGAGCCGACTTTTTTTACCTTGTTGATGGTTTCGACCATGTGCACCGGGATCCGGATTGTGCGGGCCTGATCCGCGATGGCGCGGGTAATGGCCTGACGGATCCACCAGGTTGCATAGGTGGAAAATTTGAAGCCTTTGGTGTGATCGAATTTCTCGACAGCCTTAATAAGGCCGAGATTCCCCTCCTGGATCAGATCCAAAAACTGCATCCCGCGGCCTACATAGCGTTTCGCAATTGAGACAACCAGACGAAGGTTTGCTTCCGAGAGGCGTTTTTTTGCATAGGGGTCGCCCTGCGCCATGCGTTCGGCAAGGTCGACTTCCTCATCCGGCGTCAGCAGCGGGACCCGCCCGATCTCTTTGAGATAAACCTTAACCGGGTCGTCGATGCCGGAGCCTTCGAGAACGGTGCCGTCCTCTTCCCCAAGATCCTCTTCCTCAATATCGGAAAGGTCGAAATTCTCGTCGACCGGCGGCGTGAAATCCTCGACGATCTCGATGCCGGAACCTTCAATCAAATCATAGAGCTTGTCCACCTGCTCCACATCATAATCCTGCTCTTCGAGAAAATCGGTGATCTCCTTGGTGGTCAGTTTGCCCTTGCCTTTTCCGTTTTCGAGAAGCTCGTTAAGCCCGTTTTTCTTTTCTGCCATTCTTTCATCCCCCTGAATGTCTGTTGATTGCCGATTCCGCATCCGTTCCCTGTATGTTATCCGGCTTTTTGGCCGCCAGTTTGGTTCTCATGAATTCTTCCCATTCTGCGTTCGGCATATCCTTAATTTCTGCGTCCGATTTTTTTTCTTTTGCCTTTTCCATCGCATCGTAAGCGTCTGCAGCTTCCCCCGGCTCGTAGCGGTGTTCCCGTGCAAAGGCAAAAACCTTCTCCGCTGCGCTCTGTTCCGCAAGACTGAAATCCACAAACAGCGACGCGCCGACTTCCTTATGTAACGCCGCTGCCTGCGCCATCCGCTCGAACATCCTGGCATAGAGCCCGCAGACGAAATCGTCCTGCCGCACCTTCGCCGCATATTCCGGCAAAAGTTCCTGATGGCGGTAGAGCGTGCCGAGAAGCCGCTCCTCCGCCGCCGCGGCAGCAGAGTTCTTCGCCCGCTCGGGAACGGCGTCGTCCCGGGAAACAAGGCCGAAGTTTCGCAGCTGCATCTCCTCGCGCTTCTCCCGGCCCCGGATCTGCCGTCTGAGCAGAGCCTCCACCTGTGCAAGGACGCCCTCTTTCGGAAGGCTGTAGTCGGCGGCCACCTTTGCCGCCCAGACATCCCGCTCCAGCGGATTCCTGAGCCCGGCCACCATGACGGTGGCGTCCCTTACGGCGGCGATGACCCCCTCCGGCACGTTCGTGTCATATTTTGATTTGATCCGGTTAAGCTCGTATTCGGTTGCGCCGCTGCTTTTTTTGAGAAGCTGGCCGAACCGAGCCGCTCCGAATTTTCTGATGTATTCGTCCGGATCCTTGGCGTTTTCGACGACCAGCACCCGTGAGCGGACGCCCGTCTCATCCAGAAGGCCGGCCGCCCGCTGAGAGGCTTTTCTGCCCGCTTCGTCCGCGTCGTAGGCGAGGATCACATTCGACGTGTAAGAGGAAAGCAACCGGCACTGATCCTCCGTCAACGAGGTACCCAGCGAGGCCACCGCCCCGGTAAAGCCCGCCTGGTGCATGGAGATGACGTCCATATAGCCCTCGCAGAGGATGAAGTCCTCCGGTTTATTTTTTTTGGCAAAATTGAGGGCAAAGAGGTTCTTCGTTTTTTTGAAGACCGGCGTATCCGGCGAGTTGTAGTATTTTGGGCCGTCCCCCGCGAGCTTCCGCCCGCCGAAGCCGATGACATTTCCCCGCAGGTCGAAAATCGGGAACATCACACGGTCGCGGAACACGTCGTAATCCCTCCCGTTCCGGCCCTGCCGCGCAAGGGCGGCCGCCTCCATCTGGAAGGGCTTGTACCCCTTTTCCGAAAGCCGGTCACTGAGGCCGTAGAAATCCGCCGGCGCGTATCCGAGGCCGAAATGGGTGATTGTTTTCGGGGTGAGGCCGCGCCTCAATAAATAATCCAGCGCGTTCTTCCCGGCCGGGCCCATCAGCTGTTCATGAAAATAACGGGCGGCCTCGCGGTTCATCTCGAGGATGGCGGTCTTCTGCAGCGCCTCTTTGTCGTCGGCAGCCTCGTCCGGCACCTGCATCCCGGCGCGCTCGGCCAAAAAGCGGATGGCCTCCACATAACCGAGATTCTCGATGCGGCGGATAAAGCCGATGACGTCGCCGCCCGCGCCGCACCCGAAGCAGTAAAAGGACTGGCTCTCCGTGTAGACGGTGAAGGAAGGGGTCTTCTCCGAATGGAACGGGCACAGGCCGACGGAGATGCGGCCTTTTTTCTTTAACTGCACATAGGCGGAGACGACGGTTTCGATATCGTTTTGAAATTTCAGCTCTTCGATGAAGCTTTGCGGAATCATGTCATCCCCTCCTTCCGATAAGTGCGGTTTTTCGCGGAATTTCTTCCCCTCTTACTCCTTGCTCCATCCCTTCGGAATAAAATAGTCGGTATACAGCTTGATGGCGTAGCGGTCGGACATGCCGCTGATGTAGTCGCAGATGGCGCGGTCGGCGCCCTCGCGAAATGCAATGGCCAGATATTCGGCCGGAAGGCGATCCGTATCCTCGAGGAAAAACGCATAGAGCTGTTTGAGCATGGCCATGGCCTTTTGCTCCTGCGATTTAGCCACCGGGTTGGTGTAGACCGCCTCGTACATAAAGTTCTCGAGGTCTTTGAAAGCGTCTTCCGTCCGCTCGTCCATGCGGATGTCGTCGGAGCTGTTTTCGATGACGGAGTTGATGAGCGCCGTGAGGCGGGTCTCCCGATCCGCACCCAGTTCCTCCCGGATCGCCGCGGGGATATCTTCCTCCGACAACATGCCGGCGCGGATGGCATCCTCCAGGTCGTGATGCGCGTAAGCGAAATGATCCGCGAGCTTCACGAGCCTCCCCTCGAGCGTGCAGGCCCGCCCGGTTGTGTGCGTCCCGATCCCGTCGCGGACCTCCCATGTGAGGTTGAGCCCCGCGCCGTCGCGTTCGAGCCGCTCCACGACGCGGACGCTCTGCTCGTAATGGCGGAATCCCTCCGGAGCCACCTCATCCAGCGCACGCTCCCCGGCATGGCCAAACGGCGTGTGCCCAAGGTCGTGGCCGAGGGCAATCGCCTCGGTCAGATTTTCGTTGAGCTGAAGCGCCACCGCCATGGTCCGGGCAATCTGGGCAACCTCCAGGGTGTGTGTCAGGCGCGTGCGGTAATGGTCGCCCTCCGGGCTCAGAAAGACCTGCGTTTTGTGCATGAGCCGGCGAAACGCCTTGCAGTGAATGATGCGGTCCCGGTCGCGCTGAAATTCGGTGCGGATGCCGTCGGAAGGAAGAGGCGTCTCCCTGCCTTTCGTCTCGGCGGAGAGACAGGCGTAAGGGGACAGCGTGTCCCGTTCAAGCTGTTCCGTCCTCTCGCAGATCGTCATCCCGTTCGCCTCCCATCCTGTCCCTCGGGCGCCGAAATCCGCGCCTTCGGGGTAAAATCTTTATTGCTTCTATAAATATATACGCCGAAAAACGGGCAAAACCTTTTTTCCGGCAAAATTTCCGACAAAATTCTCATTCGCGCGTTTTGGCGCGCGATGCCGGCTTTCGGCGGCGCGGTATTTCGGCGGGCCGGCAGAGCGTCCGGCCCGTGCGGTATGGCATTCGCTTTAGTCGTCATCCAGCTTGAGCACCGCCATGAAGGCCTCCTTCGGCAGCTCCACAGAGCCGATCCGACGCATCTTCTTTTTTCCTTCCTTTTGCTTCTCGAGCAGCTTTTTCTTGCGGGTGATATCACCGCCGTAGCACTTGGCCAATACATCCTTGCGCAGAGCTTTTACCGTCTCGCGCGCAATGATCTTCCCGCCGATCGCGGCCTGCACCGGCACTTCGAACATCTGGCGGGAGATGTTATCCCTGAGCTTCTCCGTCATGCGGCGGGCGCGCGGATAGGCGTTGTCCGCAAAGAGGATCATGGAGAGGGCGTCGACCATCTCGCCGTTGAGAAGGATATCCAGCTTGACAAGCCGGCTGGGCTTGTAGCCGCTCAGCTCGTAGTCGAAGGAGGCGTATCCCTTGGTGCGGCTTTTGAGGGCGTCAAAAAAATCATAAATGATCTCCCCCAGCGGCAGCTCATAGCGGATCTCGGCGCGGTCCGGCGCCGGATAGGTGGTGTTTTTGAAGATGCCGCGGCGCTGCTGGCACAGATCCATGATGTTGCCGATGTACTGGGTCGGGGTGAGGATCGTTGCGTTGACATAGGGCTCGTCACTGGACTCAATCGTCGCGGGATCGGGATAGTTGGTCGGGTTATCAAGCTCAACGGTCGTGCCGTCGGTCAAATGCAGGCGATAAATGACGCTCGGTGCGGTTGTAATGAGCTCCAGCCCGAACTCGCGTTCCAGCCGCTCGAGGATGACCTCCATATGGAGCAGACCAAGAAACCCCGCACGGAAGCCGAAGCCCAGCGCGGCCGAGGAATCCGGTTCGAAGCTGAGCGCGGCGTCGTTGAGGGCCAGTTTTCCCAAGGCATCCTGCAAATCGGGGTATTTGGCCCCGTCGAGCGGGAAGATGCCGGCATAGACCATCGGGTTTGCCTTACGGTAGCCGGGCATCGCCTTCGCCGCGGGATGTTCCGCCGTTGTGATCGTATCGCCCACCGCGGTATCCGCGACGGTTTTGATCGAGGCGGCGATGTAGCCGACCTCCCCGGCCTTGAGGCTCTCTGCCGGCACAAGGTGTTTCGCGCCCATATAGCCGATCTCGACCGTGTCGAACTCGGCGCCGGTGGACATCATGTGGATGCGCTCACCGGTATGAAGGCAGCCGTCGAACACGCGGACATACGCGATGACGCCGCGGTAGCTGTCATAATAGGAGTCGAAGATCAGGGCTTTGAAGGGTGCGTTGTCGTCGCCTTTCGGTGCCGGAATGCTGCGCACGACGGCCTCCATGACCGCGTGGACGTTCTCACCGGTCTTGGCGGAGATACGCGGCGCATCCATTGCCGGAATGCCGATGATATCCTCGATCTCGGTGGCCGTACGATCGGGATCGGCGGCAGGCAGGTCGATCTTATTGATTACCGGCACCAACTCCAGACCATGGTCCGCCGCAAGGTAGGCGTTGGCGAGTGTCTGCGCCTCCACGCCCTGCGAGGCATCCACAACCAGCACGGCGCCTTCGCAGGCCGTAAGCGACCGCGAGACTTCGTAGTTGAAATCCACATGTCCGGGCGTGTCGATCAAATTAAGAATATAGCTCTTCCCGTCGTCCGCCGTGTAGCTCAGCCGCACGGCCCGCGCCTTGATCGTGATGCCGCGCTCGCGTTCGATCTCCATGTTGTCGAGGATCTGATCCTCCATCTCGCGCGGAGCGACGGCCTGCGTGTTTTCAAGAATTCGGTCCGCAAGCGTCGATTTGCCGTGGTCGATATGGGCAATAATACAGAAATTCCGAATGTTGTCCTGTGGCAAGCATTCCACCTCCGCCGATAAAAATCCAGTATGAATTATATCACGAAGAGCGCCCTTCTTCCAAGATTTTTTTATATAAATATAAAATATAGATGAATTCCCCCAAATTTTACCCCCAAAACCCCGGACGCCACAAAAAAAGCCCGTCTCCGCCGCCCGGACGCCATGGAAAGAATCCGTTTCCGCCGCCCGGGGGCGCGGCCCCGGCCTCGATATGGAGATGCAGACCTTCCGCGGGACGCACGGCAAAATAGTTTCGCGTTCCTCTTTCACCGGAAAGCGCCCGGCGCGCCCGCCGCCCGGAACGCCGCACAAAAAGCTATCAGGGACACCGCCCGGGGGCCCTGGCCCCGGCATGGGGATGCAGACCTTCCGCGGGGCGCGCGGCGAAATAGTTTCGCATTCCTCTTCCACGGGAAAGCGCCCGGCGCGCCGCCATTTCCGCCGCCCGGGACACCGCGTAGAAAGCTATCCGGAACACCACCCGGGTGCGCGGCGCGAAACTTTTTGGGCTTATGCAAATTTGAATCTTTGATGCGCCGGAGTTGCCTTCTTCCGCCGCATACCGAGCGTTTCCGTTCCGTATGATAAGGCCGTTCGCCTGTCCAAAAACAGCATTAAAAAAAGACTTTTCCTTTTTCGTGAAAAGCCTCTCTTTTTAAGTTTTTTCAGCCCATTAATTTCTTGTAAAGCATCTGATAAGCCTTTGCGGAGCGGCGCCAGCTATTTTCGCAGCGCATGGCGGCGGCGACGGTGGCGCGCCACTTCTCTTTGTCCGCGTAAAGCGCGGCGCAGCGGCGAACGGCATCCAGCATATCGTGGGCGTTGTAAATTTTAAAAGTGAAGCCGTTTCCGTCTTCCCCGTCAAGGTCGCGGACGCTGTCCTTTAGGCCGCCGGTTTCGCGGACGATCGGAATGGAGCCGTAGCGCAAAGCAACCATCTGCGACAGGCCGCAGGGCTCGCTCTTGCTGGGCATCAGGAAGGCATCGCTGCCGGCATAGATGTGCCTTGCGAGATGCGGGTCGAAGCCCGTCACCATGCGCACCCTGCCCGGGAACCGGCTCTGCAGGCCACGGAAAAATCCCTCATAGGCCGCCTCTCCGGAGCCGAGGATCGCGAGCTGGATCGGAAGCTCCATGATCCCGTCGCCGAGATAACGGATCAGGTCAAATCCTTTATGGGCGGCGAGACGGGAGACGATGCCAACCAGCATGGTCTCCGGCTCCGGGTCCAGGCCGAGCTCGCTTTGCAGGGCGGCCTTATCCATTGCCTTGCCGGAAAGATCCTCCGCCGTGTAGGTATATTTAATGGCCGGGTCGTACTGCGGATCGTAGACGTCGTAGTCGATGCCGTTTAGAATCCCGGCGAGCTTATATTTCCGCTCACGCAGGAAGCTGTCGAGGCCGCAGCCGAACCATGGGTCGAGAATCTCCTGCGCATAAGTCGGGCTGACCGTGCAGACCGCGTCGCACTGGTCGATGCCGCCTTTCATGAAGTTGCAGTCGCCGTTCCACTCGACGGTGCAGCGGCGTTCTTTCGGCAGGCCAAGGATGTCGTCCGTGATCTCCATGCCGAAGCGGCCCTGATACTGGATGTTGTGAATCGCAAAGAGCGTGCGGATCTCCCGGTAGCCCTCCCGGTTGCGGTAGAAGGCATCGTAGAAGACGGGGATCAGCCCGGTCTGCCAGTCGTTTCCGTGAAGAATATCCGGTGTAAAATCCATGTGTGCGATCGCCTCAAGCACCGCCATGGAGAAAAACGCGAACCGTTCCGCATCGTCGTGGTGGCCGTAGATGCCGGGGCGCCCGAAATAATATTCGTTGTCGATGAAATAAAAGACGACGCCGTCGTATTTTGCGGTCAGCAGGCCGCAGTACTGGTTCCTCCAGCCGAGCTGAACCCTGAAATCCGTCAGATAGGTGATAAGTTCCCGCAGTTCCGGCGCAATGTCGGCGTAGAGCGGCATGATAACCCGGCAGTCCTCGCCGGATTCACTGAGGCTTTTCGGCAGCGCGTTTGCCACTTCGGCAAGACCGCCCGTCGCAAGGAACGGCCGTGCTTCGCTGGCGGCGAACAAAATCTTCATAGGCATCCTCCTGTCTGTTTTTTGTCAAACCGGTCGGATTTTCGGCTAAATCGTCTTTCCTTTCTGGATATAGACCGGGCTGTTTTCCGCTCCGGATAAAATCCGGTTCTCCGTGATGACAACGTTCTTGTCGGTGATGACGTTTTCAATGACGGCGCCGGATGAGACGTGTGTGTTGTGCATCAGGACACAGCCGCGCACGACGGCGCCTTTTTCGATGCGGACGCCGCGGAACAGGACGCTGTCGGAGACATTGCCGTCGACCATGCAGCCGTCGGTGACCAGCGTGTTGCTCACCTCGGAGGCAAGCCCATATCGTGCGGAGACCTCATCCCGTACCTTTGTATAGATCGGGCGGTCCTTTGGAAACAGCGAGGCGCGAACCTCCGGACGGAGCAGCGCCATGTTTGCGTGGAAGAAATCCGCAAGGCTGTTGACCTTATCCCCCCAGCCCGGGCAGAAAAAGCCACGGATATTGAGCACTTCTTTCTTCCCCATGAGCACGGAACGAAGAAAGCTGTGCTCATGGTGCCGGATGCTCTCCTGTACCAGCTCGTCGAGCAGGGGCTTTCGGAGGATGGCGATGTCGAGATAGACGTTTTGCTCCCCGGAAAGCTCCGGCGTAATATAAAGGTCGGCAAGCCGGCCGTTTTCATCAAAAAGCAAGGCATTATAGGCATGCACATCCGGCGCGACCTCCGCTTTTTTATAAAGCAGGGTGATATCCGCGCCGGAGCCGAGGTGCTCCGCTATGGCGGGGCGGAAGTCGATGTTGGCGATGACGTCGGAGTCGCTGAGCACGACGGTCTCCGCCGGGCTCGCCTCGATATAATCCTCAATGTTGGCGAGCGCCTCCATCCGGCCGTGATAGACGCCGGCGGAGGAGCTTCTGCCGTACGGCGGCAGAATGCTTAAGCCCCCGATCTTGCGGGCGAGATCCCATTCGCGGCCGCTGCCCAAATGGTTGAGCAGGCTCTGATAATGGATGCTCGGCACGACGGCCACATCCCGGATCCCGGAATTTACCATGTTGGAGAGGGCGAAATCGATGAGGCGGTACCTTCCGCCGAACGGCACGGAGCCGAGGGTGCGGTGCGCGGTCAACTCCGAAATCAGCTCGTCGTGCATGTTGCACACGACGATGCCGAGGACGTTCCGTTCGTTCATTCCGCCCTCGCCTTCTTCCTGCCGATGATCTCCTTTGGAGCGACGACGGCACCCGGCGAAATTTCGACCCCCGGCCCGACGACCGCGACGCCCCATTCCTCCGGGTGCACCATTTCTTCCGGCTTGCGGCCGACCCGGGCATTTTCCCCGATGACGGCCTTTTCGGCGACGACGGCGTATTCCACCTTCGCGCCCTCTTTGATAACCGCGTTCGGCATCACGATGCTGTAGCGCACCTCCGCCCCCTTTTCGACCGTCACGCCGGCCGAGAGGATGGAAAAATCAAGGGTGCCGTCCACGTCGCAGCCCTCGGTGACCATGGAATCCTGCACCGAGGCGTCTTTGCCGATGTAATGCGGAGGCATCACCGGGCTGCGGCTGTAGATCTTCCAATCCGGGTCGTAAAGGTCGAGGGGGACATTCGGGTTCAGCACGTCCATATTGGCATCCCAGAGGCTGTTGATCGTGCCGACGTCCTTCCAGTAGCCCCGGAACGGGTAGGCTGCCATTTTTTCCCCGGCGGCGAGCATCCGCGGGATCACGTTCCTGCCGAAATCGTTGGAGGAGGCGGGGTCTGCCTCGTCCTCCTCCAGATAGGTGCGAAGTATATCCGCGGAGAATATGTAAATGCCCATGGAGGCAAGATTGCTTTCGGGGTGCTTCGGCTTCTCTGCGAATTTGGTGAGGAAGCCGTCCTGATCCACGCTCAAAATGCCGAAGCGGGAGGCTTCCTCCCACGGAACTTCATAAACGGCGATCGTGCAGGCGGCGCCCTTTTCCTCGTGGGTGGCCAGCATCTCGGAGTAATCCATTTTGTAAATATGGTCGCCGGAGAGGATCGCGACGTATTCCGGGCTAAAACGGTCAATGAAGGCCATGTTCTGATATATGGCGTTGGCGGTGCCTTTATACCATGCCGAGCCGCCGCTGCGCTGATAGGGCGGCAGGATGAATGCGCCGCCGCCCATGCGGTCAAGATCCCATGGCTGGCCATTTCCGACGTATTCGGAGAGCTCGAAAGGCTCATACTGCGTCAGGATGCCGACCGTGTCGATGCCGGAGTTGACGCAGTTGGAAAGCGGAAAGTCGATGATGCGATATTTTCCGCCGTAGGGCACCGCCGGCTTCGCCATATCCTTCGTCAGAACGTAGAGTCTGCTGCCCTGCCCACCGGCAAGAAGCATAGCGATCATCTTTTTACGCTTCACGGCGTCAGACCCCTTCCGGAAGTTTTTTGAGATAGACCACCGAAAGCGGCGGCAGATGAAGCGCGACCGCATAGCCGCCGTCTTCGGAAAGATCGGCTTCCACGGTGCCGTTTTTGGCTCCCGCGCCGCCGAATTCCGTGTCGTCGCTTGAAAGAACTTCCTCCCAGGCCGAAGGCCCCTGCACCGGGACGCGGTAATACGGGCGCTCTACCGGGCAGAAGTTGACGGCGCAGAGGATTTCCCCGCCGTGCCCATCCATGCGGCAGAAGGCCACGACCGAGCTCGCACTGTCGTCACAGACCGACCAGCGGAAGCCCTCCCAGCCGTCGTCCCGTTCCCAGAGGGCGGAAGTTTCCAGATAGAAGTGATTGAGCGCCTTTGTATAATCCCGGAGCCGGCGGTGCGACTCGAAATCCAGGAGCATCCAGTCGATCTCCCGCTTTTCATCCCACTCGATGAATTGGCCGAACTCCTGCCCCATAAAAAGCAGCTTCTTGCCCGGATAGGCCATCATGAAACCGAGGAAGGCGCGCACCCCGGCGAATTTTTCCTCGTAACTTCCGGGCATTTTGTTGATGAGGGATTTTTTTCCGTGGACGACCTCGTCATGGGAGATCGGCAGGATAAAATTCTCGGAAAAGGCGTACATCAGGCCGAAAGTGATCTTGTCATGATTGTAGGCGCGGTAGACCGGGTCGAGGGAGATATACTCCAGCATATCGTTCATCCAGCCCATATTCCACTTGAAGCTGAAGCCCAGTCCCCCGGTGTAGGGCGGTTTTGTGACCATCGGCCAGGCGGTGGATTCCTCCGCGGCCGTGAAGACGCCCGGGAAGCCGGTCAGTACGGAAGTATTGAGGTCACGGAGCAAGGAGACCGCCTCAAAATTTTCGCGCCCGCCGGAGGAATTGCGTTCCCAGTCGTCTCCGTGCCTGCCGTAGTCGCGGTAGAGCATGGAAGAAACCGCGTCGGCGCGGATTCCGTCGGCGTGGAATTTATCGCACCAGAAATTCGCGCTCGAAATCAGGAAGCACCGCACCTCGTTGCGGCCAAAATCAAACACCTTTGTTCCCCACTCGCCCTGCTCGCCCATCAGCGGGCTGCGGTACTCGTAGCAGCACGCGCCGTCAAACTCGGCAAGACCGTAGGCATCCTTGGGGAAATGAGCCGGCACCCAGTCGAAAATCACGCCGATGCCCGCCTGATGAAGCGTATCGACGAAATACATCAGGTCCTCCGGCGTGCCGTAGCGGGAGGTCGGCGCAAAATAACCGAGGGACTGGTAGCCCCACGAGCCGTCATAAGGGTGTTCCGTCAGCGGCAGCACCTCGACGTGCGTGTAGCCCATCTCGGTGACATATGCCGCAAGCTCATCGGCGGTTTTGCGGTAGGAGAAAAAGCTGCCGTCGGGATAGCGCTTCCATGAGCCGAGGTGCAGCTCGTAAATATTCATCGGCAGGTCGCGCAGATGCTCCGGACGGTTTTTCATCCAGTCGGAATCCTGCCAGAGGTAGTTGTCCAAATCGTAAAACATGGAGGCGGACGCCGGCCTTGTCTCGTTGTGGTAGGCGTAGGGATCGGCTTTCAGAAGGATTCTCCCGTCAGCCGCCGTAACGGCAAATTTGTAACGGTCGAACTGCTTGACGCCGGGGAGAAAGCCCTCCCAGACACCGCCGCCGCTGATCTCCTCCATCGGATCTGCAAGGTGATCCCAGCCGTTAAAGTCGCCTACGACGGAAACCGCCTTGGCGTGGGGCGCCCAAACACGGAATACGGCTCCCGCCGTATGCCCTTTCCGCGCCGGATGAGAACCCAGAAACGTATAGGAACGGTAATTCGTCCCCTGATGGAACAGATAGATCGGAAGGTCAAGATCCCTGCGCTGTTTTTTTTCTGTCAATCCCGTTGCCTCCTTTTTTCCCGGATATCCTTATCTACTATTACAATATACCAATTTCTCTTTCAATTTTCAAGAGCGGTTTATCCCCGTGGAAAAGTCCTCTCCGTAAAAAATGGCATCAGCACAGAACTTTTCGGCTTGACAAAAGGGCGCGCAGATAGTATTGTGAAAATATATTTCTCTGACCGGGGAGGGAACGCGCAGATGACGAAGGAAAAGGCGGTTCTGATGGACGAAATCGGCCTTCAGAGGGCGATGATGCGGATTGCGCATGAAATCGTGGAGCATAACAAAGGCACGGAAGACCTCTGTATCGTCGGAATCCGCAGCCGGGGCCAGTCTCTCGCAAAGCTGATCCATGACGATATTCTGAAAATCGAAAACGTGGATGTCCCTTGCGGGGATCTCGATATCTATTTTTACCGGGACGACCTCTCGCAAATCACCGATTCTCCGGTTGTGCGCAAAGCGGACCTGCCTTTTTCCATCGTCGGAAAAAAGGTTGTTCTGGTGGACGACGTGCTCTACACCGGTCGAACCGCCCGCGCCGCCATTGAGGCGATCTTCTCCCTCGGCCGGCCGGACAGCATTCAGTTCGCCGTTCTGATCGACCGCGGCCATCGCGAGCTGCCGATCCGCGCGGATTACGTCGGCAAATCCATTCCGACCTCCCGCCGCGAGCTGGTATCCGTCCGCATCCCGCCGTTTGATCCGGAGACCCGGGTTCTGCTGATGGAGCTGGATGAGGCCGAAACGTCCGAGGCCCTGTGAGCCGGTTTTTCTCCTCCAAAAATCGGCCGGCTCCCGTCTCGAAAGCGGCGTCCCGGCCGGCGGAAACGCTCAAACCGGTTTTTGGGGAGCAAGAACGCAAAGGCAGCTAAAAAACGACCGGCGGATTTCCGAACTGCGCCCCAATTGTTAACCAGTAGGATATACTGGGATAACGATTGGGGTGATTTTATGCCCATGACTTGCGCCGAAAGGCAAAACGAAAGGGCTTGCCGCCTGCACTTCACAGACAGCAAGCCCTCTCGGCTGCTTTAATAAAAATATTGTCCGACTTTTCCGATTTTCAATTTAGCGATTTTACATGGTCCCGAAGATGCGGTCCCCGGCATCGCCGAAGGCAGTCATAATATACCCATGCTCGTTGAGCGGGGCATCCGCAAAATGGGCGGCGTAGAGTTTGATATCCGGATGAGCCTCCATCACGCGCCTGATGCCCTCCGGGGCAGCGATCAGAGCGAGAAAAACGATCTTTTTGCAGCCGCGCTGTTTCAGGCAATCAATCGCCGCCTTGGCGGAGCCGCCGGTCGCAAGCGCCGGATCGACGACGATGACGGTGCTGTCGGGAGCCTCTTTCGGGAGTTTAAAATAATACTCGTGCGGCTCAAGGGTCTTCTCGTCGCGGTAGAGGCCGATGTGGCCGACGTGGGCGTTCGGGAAGAGACTGACCAGCCCGTCGACCATGCCGAGCCCCGCGCGGAGGATCGGAACAATGGTGACCTCCTCGCCGATGACCGGGGACTCGAATCTGGAGAGCGGGGCCTGGATTTCGACCATCTTGGTTTTGAGGTCGCGGAACGCTTCATAGCCCATCAGCATAGCAAGTTCACTGACGATCTCGCGAAATTCCTTCGTCTTCGTATTGACATCACACAGGTGGGTGATCTTGTGATCGATCAGCGGGTGGTGAAAGATGGTCACGTTTTTCATATAATCTTCCATTTTGAGAGAGCTCCTTCCGGCGTGTCGTTTTTGGGAGGCATAAAAATACGCCCCGCATGGCGAGACGCTGATTTCGGCCGGAACTCCGCTATTCCGATGGATTCCGTCTTATCAGCATCTCTGTACTGATTTCAAAACTTTGCTTTTTTTATTATAGGCTCGGCCGGAAGCTCTGTCAATAAAATCCGGCGGATCTTTGGCGGCAAGGTTTGCTTATTTTTATATTTTTTGATATAATCGGACAAAAGAAAAAGGAGGCTTCGCCATGGGGATCATTCTTGTCAGCAGATGCCTGCTGGGCTGTGTCTGCCGCTACGACGGCAAAAGCTGCCCGAACGAAAAAGTCCTTGATCTCGGAAAGGAAAATATTCTGATCGGCGTCTGCCCGGAATGCGACGGCGGGCTGCCGACCCCGCGCGCCCCCAGCGAACGCATCGACGGCCGGGTCATGATGAAAACCGGCGAGGATGTCACGGAAAATTACCGCCGCGGCGCACAGATCGCTCTGCGTCTTGCGAAGGAACTTCATGCCGACTATGCCGTGCTCAAATCCAAAAGCCCCTCCTGCGGCTGCGGCGTCATCTACGACGGCACCTTCACCGGAACCTTGATCCCCGGCAACGGCGCCACGTCGGAGCTCTTCCTGCAAAACGGCATCCCGGTCAAAACGGAAAACGACTTATAAGTTCCGTTCCGGCTTTCCTCGAAAACGGTTCCGCAAAAAACAAGCTTCCTCCTTTCGCTCCGTTTCACCCATAACGCGCCCCGTTTCGCAGTCTCCGAGAGGCGGGCTGCCTGCAGAGAGGGCGGTAACATCCCTCCTGCCGTCTCTCCGTTTTCGGGCGCGAAGGTTTTCCGTTCCGGAATTTTTTAAAATCCTTTCGGTTTATGCAGGAACAGTACTTTTCAAAATGCAGAAAGCATGCTATAATCCAAAAATACATTTATAAATCCGGAGGCGCAGTATGAACGCGATCATCACTGTCGTGGCGAAGGACTCCGTGGGCATCATTGCCTACATCAGCGGTTTCCTCAGCGAAAAAGGCATCAATATCATGGATATCAGCCAGACCATCCTGCAGCAATATTTCACGATGATCATGCTGGTGGATCTTTCCAAGTGCAGCACCCCGTTTGACGAGCTGCGTACCTCTCTGCTGGAGGCCGGCAACAAAAAAGGGCTCGTCGTTCACATCCAGCGCGAAGATATTTTTAACGCGATGCATAAAATTTAGTTCCCGGGCCGCGCGCGTCAAAAATGACGCTGGCCTGCCGATTTGGAGTTGCTATGATTAATACCGAAGATATCATTCAGACCATTCAGATGATCGATGAGCAGCACCTCGACGTCCGCACCGTCACGATGGGCATTTCGCTCAAGGACTGCGCCGACTCGTCGATGGAGCGCTGCTGCGAAAAGGTTTACGAAAAAATCACCCGTTACGCGAAAGATCTGGTGCCGGTATGCGAGGCCATCGAGCAGGAATTCGGCATCCCGATCGTCAATCGGCGCATCTCCGTCACCCCCGCTGCGGATGTGGCGGCCTCCTGCGATGCGAACGACTATGTTCCCTTCGCGAAAGCGATGGATCGTGCCGCAGAGACGGTCGGCGCGGATTTCATCGGCGGGTTTTCCTCCCTGGTGCATAAAGGTTTTTCCCGCTGCGACAGCACCCTTTTCCGCTCCATTCCGGAGGCGCTCGCCGGGACCAACCGCGTCTGCTCAAGCGTCAATATCGCCACCACCCGAAGCGGTATCAATATGGACGCCGTTGCTCAGATGGGCAAAATCATCAAAGACACCGCTTACCTGACGAGGGAGAAGGACTGCCTCGGCTGCGCGAAGCTGGTCGTCTTTGCGAATGCGGTGGAGGATAACCCTTTCATGGCGGGCGCGTTCCATGGCGAGGGAGAACCGGAGTGCTGCATCAACGTCGGCGTCTCCGGGCCGGGCGTCGTCGCCCATGCCCTCAAGGGGTGTGCCGGTATGCCGTTCGACACGGTTGCCGAGACGATCAAACGCACCGCGTTCAAAATCACCCGTGTCGGCCAGCTTGTCGCGCAGGAGGCCTCGGATCGCCTCGGCGTACCTTTTGGCGTCGTGGATCTCTCGCTCGCGCCAACCTCCGCCATAGGGGATTCCGTTGCGGAAATTCTGGAACTGATGGGGCTTGAAAGCTGCGGCGCCCCCGGCACGACCGCCGCCCTTGCGCTGCTCAACGATGCCGTTAAAAAGGGAGGCATCATGGCGTCCAGCCACGTCGGCGGCCTCTCCGGCGCGTTTATCCCGGTCAGCGAGGACGCCGGCATGGTCGCCGCCGTCGAGAGAGGCAGCCTCTGCATCGAAAAAATGGAGGCCATGACCTGCGTATGTTCCGTTGGGCTCGACATGATTGCCATTCCGGGCAGTACCTCCGCCGACACGATCTCCGCAATCATCGCGGATGAAGCCGCAATCGGCGTCATCAACAGCAAGACCACCGCCGTCCGCATCATCCCGGCCCTGGGCAAGGAGCCCGGGGACCATGTGAATTTCGGCGGGCTGCTTGGCAGCGCCCCGGTGATGAAGGTCTCCCTCTTCTCCTCGGAAAAATTCATTGCCCGCGGCGGAAGGATCCCCGCTCCGATCCACAGCCTTCGCAACTAAAAAGGTTCGAATTTTGCCGAATTCTGAATTTTTTATATTTTTCTTAGAATGCCGGCATTGTTTTGGATGGAAAATACTATTATACTAAAAGTCAGAAACTGAAAGGAGTGACCGTCTATGGCATTTTGTCCCAACTGCGGTGCCAACATTCCGGAGGGCGCCAATTGCTGCCCTTCCTGTGGAAAACCCGTTGACGGAAAACCGCCGATCGTCGAGGAACAGACCGATTTTACCGAAAACTATTCCGTCGAGGAACGTACCGCGCTCGGCAAGCTTGCCGCCCTGCAGTACATTTCCATTGTGTTCGCGGCGTTTGCCATGATCGCGGAACCGAATTCCAAATTCATCCGGTTCCATGCGAATCAGGTTCTCGTCCTGACCCTATTCTATTTGGCCTGCGGCGTGGTGGCCATCATCCCGTTCCTCGGGTGGGTTGCCTCCGGCGTCGGCATGATCGTGGGCCTTGTCTGGACCGTCATGGGTTTCGTCCGCGCCTGGAAGGGCGAGGCGAGATTCCTGCCGCTGATCGGCAAATTCAATTTTATTACATACTGAAAACCGATCGCAGACTGCCGCCGCGGCTTTTTCACGCCGCGGCGGGTTTTTTTGCCCCTGCGGAGCCGGGCGCTGCCGCCCGTGAAACGGGAGGTTTCCTAAATAACGCATGAGCATCGCTTTTCTTTTCGTAACTGAGGGGCTCTTTCTTTTCCCAAAACGCATGGGAAAGGCCGACCCCCTCGCGGGGTGCATAATCTCCCGGTCGCCTCTCCGTTCTGTGAGCGGCGGGCCGGCGTACCGCGGGCGGCGCCCGGAGTCCGTAAGGAGACCTCTGATGAAAAAAGAGGGGAAAATACGCAGAGATTCATACCGGATGAAAAAAACGGCGCACTTTCCGGCCGGAAGGCATAGGATATACAGGAAGCTGTCCCAGCCGCCCGGATTACAGATGCGGCCGTTGGGATCGTGCAGCTTTTCATCAGCCACCGGGGACGCGCGGGGCAGGAAAACCTTCTCCGCCGTCAGGTGGTCCTTCTGATCGGCAGGCTCGATGTTCTGGAGGGAAAGGTGGAAAGACACAACAATCTTGTGGAACGGATCCACAAGACGGAGGCGGATAACGATCTCCGTGAAAGAATGGCTCGTTGGGATTTCGCACATCCCACGCGCATGAGAGGTGTTTTTATGATTAACTGGAAAGTCCGTCTGCGCAACAAGACCTGGCTGATGACCGCCATCCCGGTCACCGCGGCCGCGATCTATTCCGCGCTCGCTTTATTTGATATCGTCCCTGCGGTCAGTGAATCCGATGTGGTCAATGCGCTCACCCTGATTATCAACCTGCTGGCGGAACTCGGCGTCTTGATTGACCCGACAACCGAGGGCATCTGCGACAGCAAACGCGCCCTCTGTTACAACTACCCTTATTGCGACGAGGGGGAAAATCCGGATGACAGCCTTTGACGGCATCGACGTCTCCAAGTATCAGGGAACGATCGACTGGGCAAAGGTCCGGGAAGCCGGTATCCGCTTTGCAATCCTGCGGGCGAGTATCGGGAATGCGGTCGATTCCATGCTGAAAACAAACCTCGCGGGCTGCACCGCCGAGGAAATTCCTTTCGGTTTTTACCATTTCTGCAAATCCACGGATACGCAGAGCGCAGAGGAGGAGGGCGCCGCCTTCCTGAATGCGATCGGCGGAGCGAAACCGGAATACCCGGTTTTCTGCGACATCGAGCTTTCGGCCCAGACCGCGCTTTCTGCCGCAGAGCAGCTCGACATTGCCGACGCGTTTTTTGAAAAGGCGCTGGAAAAAGGTTACCTTTGCGGCTTCTATTCCTTTAAAGCCAACCTCGAAAAGCTGCTGGCTGCGGAACCGGAGCGTCTGAAAAAGTACGAAATTTGGTGCGCCCAGTGGGGCAGCAAAAATTCCCTGGAGGAAATGAGCGGCCTCTGGCAGTGGAGCAGCAAAGGCACCGCCCCAGGCATCGAAACGGCGGTGGATCTGGATATTTCTTATAAGGATTATCCGGCTCTGGTCCGTGAAGAAGGCAAAAACGGATTCCCGGAAAAGGAACCGGAAGACCCCTGCGCCGCCCTCCTGGCGGAGCGGGACGCCCTTGCGGAGAAACTGCGGAAGATCGCCGAGATTCTCGGGTAAAAACCATGCAGACAAAGGACCGGGCCGCCCCGAAAGGGCGGCCCGGTCCTTGTTTGTAATATGCCCCCCGACTGTGCCGGGGAATAGAAAAGCTTTCATGGAAGAGCCTTTGCAGGGAGTGGGTATGGAGTAAGAACATTCGTTATGAATTTTAAAAACTATAAGCGCCTTCATGTGCCGCCGGCAAAACAGGGCTTTACCCGTATAGGAAGCCTCCGGCTAAGCCGGAGGCTTTGACTGAATTAGGAAGGTCAATGCTTATATATCCGGCAGACGGAAACCGGTGAAATCGGCATCCGGCCCGCAAAGCCACTTGAGGCCCTTCATGCATCCGATACGCGGCGAGCAGAAGTAGAAAAAGTGTGCCTGATTTATAAAATATGCAGAATCACGCAGGGGAAGCCCCTCCGCTCCATCTCCGCGATGAACCCCCCGGCGCGTTCATTTTTTACAAAACACTGTGCCGCCCCGGCGAAACCGCCCCCGTGCACCCTCACGGCGCCGTCCTCCCCGAGCAGTTCCCTTGCCGTCAGAATGGTCTTTTCGAGGCGGTGCTCCGGCTCGCGTTCGGAGACGATGTTCTTTAGAAGCTGCTCGGAGCTCCCCGCCGATTCGCGGAAAAGCCGCAGGAATTCTTCAAAGTCGCCGCAGCGGAGGGCTTCCGCCTCGTCCTCGGCGCGCTGAGTCTCGAAAAAATAGTGCCACGCGCGCTGCATGACGCGCTCGCCGAACCGGTCCCGGATGACCGGAACCTGAGCGAAAAATTCCGCCGGCTCCGCGTCGCAGAGGCGCTCACATTCCAGAGCCCTCGCGGCGGCGCACATATCCCGCGGGATGGCGGCGTAGTCCTCCGTCAGGTCGCAGTGCCCGACGCCGGAATCCGCCATGACGAGCGTATAGCCGCTCCGGGCAAAATCGTAATCGACCCGCTCGCACTGCGGCGCATACGGATTGCGAAAGTTGGCCGAGATGACGCAGCCCGCCGCGCAGGCCAGCTGATCCATCATGCCGCAGGGCTTGCCGAAAAACAGGTTCTCGGCCCGCCGGCCGAAGGCGGCCAGATGTTCCGGCGGCACCTCTTCGCCGAAATAAAGCCCGCTGATCACGGTGCCGATCAGCACCTCAAAGGCCGCGGAGGAGGAGAGCCCCGCCCCGACCGGGATCTCCGACGTGACCTCCGCCTCGAACCCGCCGAAGGAGTTGCCGCTCTCCAGAAAGGAATCGCAGACTCCCCGCACGAGCGCGCCGAACGTCCCGGGCTCTGCAAATTCCTGTCCGGTCTCGGAGAGATCAAACGAGCACTCCCCGAATCCCTCCGACCGGACGGTGACGCGGTCGTCCCCGGTCTTTTTCGCCGCCGCCGCCGCATAGCGGTCGATCGCCGCCGCGAGGACGCTGCCGCCCTGATGGTCCGTATGGTTGCCGCCGAGCTCGGTTCTGCCCGGAACACGGAATACGAAAGTTTCCCCTTCCATCGCGGTCCCCCCCTTTTTCTTTAAAGATTTTACCGCAAAAACACCGCGATGGCAAGACGGCCCTTTGACGGAGGAAAAGATTCATGATAAAATAACTTTCAGCTATTCATCAACGCGGAGGGAGGGGGACGGGAGATGCCGCAGATGATTTCGGGCCGGCTTTCCGCCGCCTATGAGGCGCTTTCCGCTCTTCTGCCCTTCCCCGTGCGGATCGCACTCGCCTATTATTTTTTAATCAGCCTGATCACGTTTTTTCTGTTCCTGCACGACAAGCGGCTTGCGGTCGGGAACCGCTGGCGTATTCCGGAGGCGGTTCTGCTCGGATGGGCGGCTCTCGGGGGCGCGGCCGGCGCCCTTTGCGGCATGCGGATCTTCCGCCACAAGACGCGGAAGCCGAAATTTACCGTTCTGGTGCCGCTGTTTCTGCTTCTCCATGCGGCGGTGCTGATCTTTTTGTATCTTTTGGGGGGAAAGCCATGAGCGTCTTTACTTGCCCGGTCTGCGGCGGTTTCTTGCAACGTAAGAAAAATTGCGAACGGAAATCCAGCGTTCCGGCTTCGTTTTTCTCATTTCTTCAGCCGGCGCCGACTTTTTTCTGTTTCTTCGGGGGAAAACCATGAGCGTCTTTATTTGCCCGGTCTGCAGCATGCCGCTGGAAAAAGAGGGCGGCTCTCTCCGCTGCCCAAACCGCCACTGCTTCGATCTCGCGGCGGAGGGCTACTGCAACCTGCTTCCGGCGAATCGAAAAAATTCAAAGGAGCCGGGCGACAGCAGGGAGATGGCGGCCTCCCGCTCGCGGTTTTTGTCAAAAGGCTACTACGCGCCGCTTCTGGAGGCGGTCTCGGCGCTTGCCGCGGATGCCTGCTCCGGGAAAAACACGCCCGTCATCTTGGATTGCGGCTGCGGAGAGGGCTATTATACCGCCGGCGTCCGGGAGGTGCTCGTGAAGAAGGGGTTCTCCCCGGTTGTCGCCGGATTCGATATTTCAAAGCCTTCCGTCAGGCGCGCGGCCAGGCGTTCCGGAGAGATCGAGTGGGCGGTGGCCTCGGTGTTTTCGATCCCCGCGCCGGATGCTTGCGCGGATGTCGTGCTCAACCTGTTTTCTCCGCTCGCGGCGGAGGAATTCCGGCGCGTGCTCAAGCCCGGCGGCGTATTCCTCTACGCCGTACCGGGCAGGCGGCACCTCTGGGGGCTCAAGGAGGCCGTTTATGACGAGCCCTACGAAAACGAGGAGAAGCTGACGCCCTACGCCGGTTTCACCTACAAAGAAGTGCGGGAAGTTCGCGGCACGATCTTTTTGGATAATAAAGAGGATATTGCCGCCCTGTTTCAGATGACGCCGTATTATTGGAATACCTCGGAAAAAGGCTCCGAAAGAGCGGCACGGCTAGAAACGCTCGAAACGGAGATCGAATTCGATCTGCACGTCTTTACAAAAGATTTTTAAACGGCGGTGCTCCGGCTTTCTTCGCAAAGGAAACCCCATCTGTTCCGCTTCCGGAAGAGAAGAGGGCAAAAAGAGCGGCCCGGCTTGAAATGCTCGAAACGGAGATTGCCTTCGATCTGCACGTTTTTATAAAAGATTTTTAAACGGCGGTGCTTTGGCTTTTCTCACGGAGAACCCCTTTGCTTATCTTCCGGAAAATTTCGGAAGACAGTCCGGCCGAAAATTTTTAAAAAGCATTTAATTTTTAAAATAAAGAGGATCAAAACCATGGAATACATTTATACGCCGCACGGCGTCTGCTCAAGAAAGATCCGGTTCGACATCTCCGAGGACGGCATCGTCACCGGCATCCGGTTTACCGGCGGCTGCCAGGGCAATCTCTCCGCGATCCCGAAGATCCTCGAGGGCTGGCCGGCGGATAAAATTGTTGCCGTCCTCAAGGGCAACCGCTGCGGGGATAACCCAACCTCCTGTGCCGACCAGCTCGCGCACGCGGTCGAGGAGGCAAGGGAGAAACTTCTGCCCGGCAAATAAAAACAGACCCACTCGTTTAACCAATGGTTTATACCCGCTTTAAAAGGACATGCGACCGTCAAACCTATTATGGGCGCTGAAGAAAGGCTATTTCTGCATTGCCTGCCCCGCGAAAACCGGTGGTTCGATGCATACTTGCTGCCAAAAACGCTTTGCTTGCTTCGCCCGATATTGTAAGCTAAAATATTTTTTGTTGGCCCCCGATAAAAGCGCGGACTTTTTCAAGTGAAAGCGATAAGCATAAAAATGCCGCATCCCATAAAAAGTGGAGTGCGGCATTTTTTCCTGTTTTTGTTTTTTGCTGCTTTAGTCCAGCGAGTATTTTGCAAATTCGTAGCCCTGATCGCGCACGCAGTCGATGACGCTGCCGAGAACATCCGCATTGGTCGCGGAGACGGCGTGCAGCAGAAATATCTCCCCGTCGTGCAGGGAGCCGGTGATTTTGGAGAAGGCCGTGTCCATATCGGGCTGCGCGGCGGCGTCCCAGTCTTTATAGGCAAAGCTCCAGAAAAGGCTGCGGTACCCCATCTTTTGGAGCAGGGCGACGCTCTGTTCAGAAAACGCGCCCTCCGGGAACCGCCACAGGTACATGCTGTAGCCGAAGTTGTCCTGCACATAATTGTGGCAGTCGGCGACCTCGGCATAGGCTTCCTCAAGTGTGATCTGTGTGAAATTCTTATGGTTGGCCGAGTGGTTGCCGACGATGTGGCCCTCGTCGATCATGCGCTGAATCAGCTCCGGCTCTTTTTTTGCATAGGGAAGTGTGACAAAGAAGACCGCGCTGACGCCCTTTTCCTTTAGGGTGTCAAGGATCATCGCGGTATAGCCGTTTTCGTAGCCTTCATCGAAAGTGAGATAAACTTTCCCTTTATATTCGTCGCCGGTGCGGAGGAAATCGGCGTTATATTTGCCGTACAGCTCCTGCAGCTGAACACAGGCCGTGGGTTTCCCTTCCGCATTAAAATTCACGCCCGGCCCCCACGGCACGCTCTCCGCGCTGAGATCCGCGATCTCCACGAAATCCTCGCCCATCGCCTCCAGCGCGCGGAGATTGTTGATATAGGTCTCGTCCTCCGGCTCGGAGGAGATCTCCGGTTCGGATTCCGACTCGATCTCCGGCTCCACCGGCGTGATAACAAGCTCCCCGTCTCCGGTAAGATTCGCGGAGCCCTGCTCCTTCTTCTGCCTGTCGCAGCCGGATATGCCGAAAAGGAGAATCAGCGCCAGAAGGGCGGTTATCATACGGATTGTTTTCATGGGATACTCCCTTCTCCGGCAGAATCGGGCTCCGGCCGCCGGCGGCCTGCTTTTGCGGTTTCGACCGTTTTCGATCTTATTTTACCACAAAATCGGTTTTAAAAAAGCCCGGAATCCTTTTTTGCCTGTAGTATGCCCCAAAAAGAATCTGGAACCCCGGGAAAATTCTGCCTTGGCTTGCTTTTTTTGTCCGGGTGTCTTATGATTTTTTCGGACTTATTTAAAAACGCCGCGGCGGATGTTTTTGCTCCACCCCGGGAAGAAAGAGAGGCCGTCATGGGAAAAAGTTACCGGTTTTTGCTCTGGGATGTCGACCAGACGCTGCTGGATTTCAAAAAATCCGAAAGTCACGCGCTGCGGGAGACATTTCGGAGCTTCGGCCGCGACGTGGACGACGGAAGCGTCTCCCTGTATTCCGGCATCAACGAGGATCTCTGGAAGCGCTTTGAGCGCGGCGGCATCGGGAAGGAGGAGCTGAAGCTCGAGCGCTTCCGGATCCTCTTTCGGGAGCTCCGGATCACGGAGATCGGCGTCGCGGAATTTCAGGAGATCTATCAGGCGGCGCTGGGCGGCGTCTGCTATTCCTTGGATGATTCTTATACGCTCTGTACGGAGCTTAAGAAAAATTACCTTCAGTATGCGATTTCCAACGGCGTCGCCGTGACGCAGCGCCGAAAGATGGAGTTCTCCGGTTTCGGGAAGCTGATGGACGGCGTCTTCATCTCCGAGGAGGTCGGCATCCCGAAGCCGCAGAAGGCGTTCTACGACTTCTGTTTCGCCCATATTCCGGCATTCGATCCGGAATCCGCGCTCGCAATCGGCGACTCGCCGACCAGCGACATCCGCGGCGCACATGCGGCCGGCATCGACGCCTGCTGGTACAACCCGGCGGGGCTTCCTTTCCCCGGAGAGCCGGAGGACGCGCCGGAATATGAGATCAAAAATCTCTGGGAGCTGAAAGAAATTCTTCAGGAAAAATAAAAAATACCCCGCGAAAATTTATCCGCGGGGTGCCGTCTTTGTTTTTTTCTATTTCAGATTGAGCAGAACCAGCCCGCCGACGCACAGCAGCGCGCCGAGAAGCTGTTTCAGGCTGAGCGTCTCGTGGAAAAGCAGGAGGCCAATCGCCAGAAGGCAGACCGCGAGTGCAATGTTGGTGACGAGCGAGCCGACGCTGATATCCCAGCCGACACGATAGAGGCTGATGGAGCCAAACTCAAGGGCAACAATCACAAGCCCCAGCAGCCAGCCGGTCCAGTTGACCTGCCGGATGGCCGCCGTAAGCCCCTGCGTACCCACCGCTACAAGGGAGAGGGCGAAGCAGGCCGCGGCGGCGGTCAAATAGGTGACGGTCAGCGTCACAAACGGGTTGACCCCGGCGGGCGTGACCTTTGCAAGCAGATGATAGCAAACATTTCCACCGACGATCAGGAGCGCCGGCCAAAGATAATTCCACATGCTGTGCCTTTCTTCCGTCATAGCTTTACTCCTTGATGACCTGCCGGCGGTACTCCGTGCCGCAGGGGCCGGGATGAGGCAGGGAGAGCTGATACAGATCCTCCGCCCGGCTCTCAAGCTTTGCCAGGCGTGCCGCCTCTGGGGAGGTTTTTTCGAGCCTCGCGAGTGAGCTTCCGATCGGAATTCCTGATAGGCATCCCGCCGCCTCCTTGAGCACGGCGGCTCCGGTTTCGTTCATGGCGAGCACGCGGCAATAGGGCGGGCCGTCAAGGCTCTGCACGGATAGATCCGCGCCGGTGAAGGCCGCCGCCGCGATGCGCCGGATGCGGCTCATGGCGTAGCGCTTTGTTTTGGCAAGCGCATAGAATTCCGAAAGCGTGCCGGCCTTCCGTGCGGCGTTATAAATGCGGTGTGAAAACCCCTCCGCGGCACAGTCGGGCAGCATGGCGAATTCCTCCTCGGAGAGCGTGCGGAGCTTCGCCAGCATGGCAGTCGCAAGCTTTTCCGGATCGGCGGGGAATTTTCCGGCCGCATAGCCTTCCGCCAGCACCTCATACGCCGCCTCCGGCATATAAGGCCGCATCTCCTCCGGCGCGCCGAAGCCGCGCAGGTACGACGCGGATACGATGCCGGAACGCGCGGCCGTCATTTCGCCGTGCCCCGCTCCGTAGCGCTTTATCGTCAGAATCTCCGTCCCTGGCATCAGCTTCCGCACCCATTTGCAGTATTCTGCGCCAAGGGAATCGTTGGGGTTTCTGAGAAGATCGGCCTTCTCCGGCAGGATCCTCCGGACGGCCTCCTCCCGCGCCGCGGCTACCGGAATGCCGGCCGTGAGGCAAGATCTGAGCTCCTCCGCATACTCCGGGGAAGAGAGAACCTCCGAGGCGGCCCATATGCCCGCCCGGTCCCCGCTCTCGCTCCCAAAGGAGAGCACGTCGACGCAGCCCAGCGCCGCAAGCAGGGAGATTCCTCCAAACGCAAACCGCTCCGCGCTGCCGATGGCATAGGGGAGCGGAAGTTCGAGGATCAGATCCGCGCCGCCGCGCAGGGCGGCCTTCGCGCGGAGCTCCTTCGGGCAGAAGGCCGGCTCGCCTCTCTGCGTGAAATCCCCGCCGAGAACGGCCACCACCGCCTCCGCGCCGGCCGCCTTCGTCCTATTGATTTGGTAGGCATGGCCGTTGTGGAACGGATCGTACTCCGCGATAATCCCGGCGATTTTCATATCCGACGTCCCTCATTCTAAAAGTTTTGATGCAAAAAATGCCTAAATTTGCCCACTAAAGTGTATGGGGCTTGAAATTTTACCCATAGTGTAATAATATAGGAATGTTGTGGTGGCGTCAAGTACGCCATCTACCAAATAAATCGGATTTATTATTTGGAGGTTGGAAAAATGAAAGTACTGGTTATCAACGCCGGAAGTTCCTCTCTTAAGTATCAGCTTATAGAGATGGATAACGAAGACGTCGTCGCGAAAGGCCTTTGTGAAAGAATCGGCCTCGGCGGGCACATCAGCCACAAGACCAAAGCCGGCTGGTCGACCGAATACGACGTAAGCTTCCCGACGCATAAGGAAGCGTTTATTGAACTTGTGAAACTTCTCACCACCGGGGAAAACAAGGTTGTCAACGATATCGGCGAGATCAAGGCCATCGGCCACCGCGTGCTCCACGGCTCCGAAAAATATAAGACCTCCACGCTGATCACCGACGAAGTCATTGAGGATATCGGTGTCAAATTCAAAGATCTCGGCCCGTTGCACAACCCGCCTCAGGCCGTCGCCATGAAAGCCTGCCAGGAAGTTTTCGGCAAAGGGGTTCCGATGGTCGCCGTCTTCGACACTTCCTTCCATCAGACCATGCCGCCGAAAGCCTACATGTTCGGTATCCCGTACAAATACTACGAAAAATATTCCATCCGCCGCTACGGCTTCCACGGAACCAGCCACCGCTACATCACCAAGCGGTATTTTGAAATCACCGGCAAAAAACCGGAGGGCACCAAACTCGTCATCTGCCATCTCGGCAATGGCTCCAGCCTCTCCGCCGTCAAGGACGGCAAGGTTCTCGATACCTCCATGGGCCTCACCCCGCTTGACGGCTTCATCATGGGCACCCGCTGCGGCGGCATCGATCCTTCCGTCGTCACCTATGTGATGGAAAAAGAGGGCTTCACCCCGGAGCGCATGTCCAACCTGATGAATAAGGAATCCGGCTTCCTCGGCATCTCCGGCATCTCCAATGACTGCCGCGATCTGCAGGCCGCCGCTGCCGAAGGCAACGAACGCGCGGAGCTTGCTCTGGATATGTTCACCTACCAAATCAAGAAATTTGTAGGCGGTTACGCGGCCGCCATGGGCGGCATCGACGCCATCATCTTTACCGGCGGCATCGGCGAAAACTCCGATACCATCCGCGCCGAGATCTGCTCCGATATGGAGTTCCTCGGCCTCTCCGTCGGGGAGGAACTCAACAAAAACGCCAGCCGCAAAGAGAGCAAATTTTCCTCCGCGGAGAGCAAGGTCGAGGCGTGGGTTATCCCGACCAACGAAGAGATCATGATCGCCCGGGATACCGTCGAGAAGGTATTCGGCTGATTTCAGCTTCCACATACAAAAATACCAGCCGATAAGGCTGGTATTTTTGTATCATGCTTTTCCCTTTCATTTTAGGTAAGCGGATTGTGGGCGGCGGCCCGGCAAGCCATGCTCAGCCCGCCTGGGATGCGGTTCCCGGTTCGTAATCTTTAAAGAGCAGGGAAATACTCCAGATCCCGCCGAGGCCGACCAGAGTATAGACGATCCGGCTAACCAGCGTCGCCGCGCCGCCAAACAGCCATGCGACCAGGTCTAACTGGAAAAGGCCGATCAGCCCCCAGTTGATTGCGCCGATAATCACCAGCGTCAGAGCGATCTTATCCAATGCGTTCATCATAAAAAACAGCTCCTTGTTTTTATTTTATCGGTAGTATCTGCAAAAAAAGATAAAAATATTCCATGGGCGCTGCTTTGACACAACAGGCATCACAGTTGTATAATAAAATACAAAAAAAGATGCCCGCCGTATACGCTTTATAAAAAAACACGCAGGTGGCGGGCCGCATTTTGGTCTGCGCTCTTTTACATGAACTTCTCTTTTATGCCGCTTCACGGCCGACGTTTCCCCCGATCTTTCCCCCGCAGGGCGAATATCTTCCCCTTTCAAACGGACGTTTGAAGCCTGAAAAGGCAAGATGAAATCCAAACAGAAAAGGAATCGACCCATGAAAAGACTTCTCTGCGCGGTGTGTTCCGTGTGCTTTCTTGTTTTATCGGCGTTCTCCGCAAGTGCGGATACGCTTTCACCACCTTCCATTTATTCCAGCGCTTATTGCGTTATGGATGCGGATACCGGCCAGGTGCTGGTCGGTAAAAATTTATATACGGAGATGTACCCGGCCAGCCTGACAAAGATCCTGACCGCGGCGATGGCGCTGGAAGTGCTCAATCCCACGGACAGCTACACGTTTTCCAAAGAGGCCGCGACCTACGACCGCACCTCCACCCATCTCGCCTTCTCCGAGGGTGAGACCTGCAAGATCGAGGATCTGCTCTACGGCGCGATGGTGGAATCCGCCAACGACTGTGCGCAGGGGCTTGCCGACGCGGCCGCCGGCTCTGTCAGCGACTTTGTGGCGCAGATGAACGAAAAGCTCGCGGCGCTCCACTGCGAAAACAGCCACTTTGTCAACCCGACCGGCATGCCGGACCCCGCCCACTACACCTCCGCCTACGACCTGTGCCTCATCACAAAATACGCGCTGACGGTCAAAGGCTTCGGGACGTATTTCGACGCCTGGGAGTGGACCATCGAGCCGACCAACAAACAGAGCGAACCCCGCGTGATGGGTACCCACCACGCGATGATCGTCGGGTCGGAAAACAACGGCGCTTTCGGTTACGACTATGCCATCGGCGGAAAACTCGGCTGGACGGAAGAGGCCAAGCACACCATCATCACCGTCGCGGAGAAGGACGGCGTACGGCTGATCTGCACCGCGCTGAAAAGCAGCAGTAAATACGACAAATATAAGGATTCCATTGCCCTCTTCGATTACTGCTTCAACAACTTCTACGGCGTCGATTTTGCCCCGGAGTGCGCAGGCGGCCTCGAAAGCAGCGACGGCACCGCTGAATACGTTTACCCGGATAATATCCGTCTGCTGCTGACGGGCGGCTTCACCGCCGCCGACGTCACGGCGGATTATACGCACGCTGCGGATGCGGATCATCCGTATTTCACGCTCACGGTGCCGGATAATTCCGCCATGCGCTCCGATAT
>CAZLMO010000004.1:25325-33170 GCA_964560915.1 uncultured Oscillospiraceae bacterium | reverse complement strand
TTCGGGTTTATTAAGTTTAACCGCTTTTTCCCGGGCGTCGTGGCGCTCGCGCTTAACTCAGGCGCCTACACCTCCGAGATCATCCGCGCCGGTATCCAGAGCATCGACATCGGCCAGACCGAAGCCGCGCGCAGCCTCGGGCTCACCCAGTTTCAGAATATGCGTCTGATCGTACTGCCGCAGGCCATCAAGAATATCCTGCCGGCCATCGGCAACGAATTTGTCACCATCATCAAGGAATCCTCGATCTGCTACACCATCGGCGTACAAGAGATCATGTACGGCGTCAAGGCCGCCCAGTCCGCAACCTTCATCATCGCCGAACCTTTGCTGATCGCGGCGGCGCTGTATTTTGTGCTGACCTTCCCGACCTCGAAGCTCATCGGGTATTTTGAGAGGAGGATGCGCCGTGGAGACATCCGATAACTTTGCGCAAAAAGAGGCCCTGATTTCGGTTCGTGGCCTCAAAAAATATTATAATAAGAATAAAATCAAGGCGCTGGACGGCATTGATACGGATATTTATCCCGGCGAGGTCGTCGTCGTGATCGGGCCCTCCGGCTCGGGGAAATCCACCTTCCTGCGCAGTCTCAACCTGCTCGAGCCGCCGACCGAGGGGACGATCCTCTTCGACGGCGTGGAAATCACCGATAAGCGCTGCAACATCAACCTCCACCGCCAGAAGATGGGTATGGTGTTTCAGCATTTTAACCTGTTCCCGCACAAGACCATTCTTGATAATATGACCATCGCGCCGGTGAATGTAAAGCATCTCTCCAAAAAGGATGCCGAAGAAAAGGCCCACGAACTCCTCCGGCGCGTCGGCCTCGACGACCGGTACGGCGCCTATCCGATTCAGCTCTCCGGCGGCCAGAAGCAGCGCGTCGCCATCGTGCGCGCGCTGATGATGGAGCCGCAGGTGATGCTCTTCGACGAGCCGACCTCCGCCCTCGACCCCGAAATGGTGGGCGAGGTGCTCGAAGTCATGAAGGAATTGGCCCTCGGCGGCATGACGATGGTCGTTGTCACGCATGAGATGGGCTTCGCCAAGGAAGTCGGAAGCCGGGTCCTCTTTATGGAATCCGGCAGGCTGATCGAGGAGGGCACCCCGCAGAAAATGTTTGAGCACCCGGAAAGCCCGCGCCTCAAGGATTTCCTCAGCAAGATTCTGATATAAGCGCCGGCGGAACGAGTAAATCGTCTCTGTGCCGGCGAAAAGCGCAAAGGGGCGGCATGACGATGGTCGTCGTCACCCATTAGTTGATGAGCTTTCAGGCAAGAACCGCTCGTCGGGAATGTGTTTTCTCCGAAAAACGCCGAATTCACAATTTTCTCCTTGATTTTTTCCTCTTCTACAGCGATAATAGTACCATTAACCCCGAGGAGGACCCCTTATGGATGAACTCAAGACCGTCATCGCCAGCAATATCATCCGACTTCGCACCACCGCCGGGATGACGCAGGCCGAGCTGGGAGAAAAACTGAATTACTCCGACAAATCCGTTTCCAAATGGGAGCGCGCCGAATCCGTGCCGGATATTTATGTCATGAAACAGATGTCGGAAATCTTTGGCGTCACGATCGACTCGATGACCGGCGAGAAGGATACCGTCACGCCGCAGAATGCGCAGCCGTTTCTGCCCTATCGCCGCTCGATGATCACGACCCTTGCCGTCGCCGGCATCTGGACGGCCGCGCTGCTCCTGTTTATTCTGTTCTGGATCCTCGGCGAACTGCACTGGGTTTTCTTTGTCTATGCGGTCCCGGTCTCGCTCGTCACGGTGCTCGTGCTCAACTCGGTTTGGTACGAGGGAAGACACAATATGTATATTGTGCTTTTCCTGGTACTAAGCTTAATTATGACGGTTTATCTGACGTTTTTGAGCTACAACTGGTGGCAGCTCCTGCTGCTGGCGATTCCGTCCGCTCTGATTGTAATTTTAAGTTTCCGCATTAAAAAACCTGTTAAATAAGCCGATTCTACGATCCGTAGAGCCGTTCCTATGAGGAGTAGAGCCGTTTTCCTTGTGGCTCTACTCTTTTTCTTATCTGTAGAGCGCGGTGGCCGATAAATTCCTTGTTTTCCGGGCGCGGCGGCGGCAGAATAAAAGCATCCCATCTGTAAGGAGGAATCCTGCCTTGTCTGATTATATTCTGAGCTGCTGCTCCACTGCAGATCTTTCACGCGAGCATCTGGAGCGCCGCGGCATTCCCTTCATCTGCTTCCATTATTTTTTAAATGGAGTGGAATATGAGGACGACCTCGGCGCCTCGGTCCCGTTCGACGAATTTTATCGGATGGTCGCCAAGGGTGTGGAGACGCGGACTTCTCAGGTCAACATCACGGAATATCTCGACTACTTCACCCGTTTCCTTGAGGAAGGGAAGGATATCCTGCATATCACGCTTTCCTCCGGCATCTCCGGCAGCTACGGCTCCGCCTGTAACGCTGCGCTGATCGCAAGGGAACGCTTTCCGGACCGAAAAATCTATATTGTCGATTCATTGGGCGCCTCCTCGGGCTATGGCCTGCTGATGGATAAACTCGCCGACCTGCGCGATGGCGGTGCGGATATTGACGAACTGCGCGACTGGGCGGAGGCCCATAAGCTCGACGTGCATCACTGGTTCTTCTCCACCGACCTCACCCACTACATCCGCGGCGGGCGTATCTCCAAAACGGCGGGGGTCATCGGCGGGCTGCTCAATATCTGCCCGCTGCTCGATATGGATATTGCCGGCCACCTGATTCCGCGCAGCAAAGTCCGCACGAAACAAAAAGTTATCCAGGAGATTGTCGCCCGGATGGAAAAATACGCGCAGGGCGGCACAAACTATTCCGGGAAATGCTATATTTCTCATTCCGCCTGCTATGAGGACGCCCTCGCCGTCGCCAATCTGGTTGAGGCGCGTTTCCCGCATCTCGACGGCAAGGTGCTCATCAACAATGTCGGCACCACCATCGGCAGCCATACCGGCCCGGGTACCGTCGCTCTCTTCTTCTGGGGAGAAAAGCGGGTCTGAACCGCCGCAAAGAAAATCGCTCCGCCTCTGGGCGGAGTTTTTTTATCCGCGCGGGGGCCGCGTCGGCACCATACCGGCTCAGGCACGGTCGCTCTCTTCTTCTGGGGAGAAAAGCGGGTCTGAACCGCCGCAGAAACCGAGCCTTCCGGAAGAGAGGCCCTGCCGTGCCGCTCTTCCGGCTTTTTTGCGGATGCTCACAAATTATTCACGCTTCCTTCTTTTTCCGGCAACGATTGCATGATATACTTCCCTCATATAGTCCATCACTTCCGGCTGATCCGGAGGTTCTCTTCATTTAAAAGGAGACGGTCTCATGGAAAAAGAGTCCCTGTCGCATCGGATTTCAGCCTATACGCCGCTCATCGTAACGATTCTTTCGTTGGGAATCGGTTTTGGCACGGCGCTGGCCGCCTTCAATATTCTGGAGGGATACCCTCCGGTATTTACGGCCCTTTATGTCCTGGCCTGCTTCCTTGCGTCGTTTTTTATTCAGACCGTGCTGCACGAATGCGGCCATCTCGTATGCGGTTTGCTTTCCGGCTACCGATTCATCTCGTTTCGCGTTGGGAATCTTATGCTGCTGCGTGAAAGCGGCCGCTTCGTGGTCCGTATCTTTATGATCTCCGGCACCGGTGGGCAATGTCTGATGCAGCCGCCCGCCATGACGGAAAAAGAAGCGCCCTACCGGCTTTATCTGCTGGGAGGAGGCCTTTCCAACCTTACGTTTTCCGCGTTGTTCCTTGCGTTGTCGGCCGCAAGCCCTTCTCCGACAGCCAAGGCTCTCTTTCTCATGCTTGCCGCGGCGGGCTTCACCACCGCTTTGATGAACCTGATCCCGATGAACACCGGCGGCGTCGCGAACGACGGTCTAAACACCTTTTTGCTCGGAAAAAGCGCCGAGGTGCGGAGGGCGTTTTGGCTTCAGCTCTATGCCAACGGCTGGATTGCTTCCGGAAAGCGCATCGGCGAACTCCCGGACGAATGGTTCCCGTTGCCGGCGGGAAGCGCGCTCGAAAACCCGCTCACCTGCACGATCGGGGTGCTGCGCTATGACCGGCAATTCGACCGGCATGACTTTTCCGGTGCGCGGGAGACCTGCGCCTACATGCTCCGAAACGGGCACGGTCTGCTGGGTGTGCACCGCAACGAGCTCTCCTGTGAGCTGCTGTTTCTGAAGATTATGGACGGCTGTACCAAGGCGGAGGCCGACGCAATGCTGACCCCGGGCCTGCAGAAATACATCAAGACAACCGGCTCCTATGTCTCCCGAAAGCGCCTGTTTTATGCCTACGAACTGCTGCTCAACCGCAAAGCCGAAACCGCCGCGGCCGCCCTCCGCGCCTTTGGGGAAGCGGCGGCGCGCTACCCCTACGCTTCCGATGTTGAAAATGAGCGGGAGATCATCGCCATCCTCGGCGAAGCCGCCGGCCAACCGTCGTCCTGACCGGCTCTGCCGAATTGCTTTAAAGAACCCCCCGTCCTGAGATGGGGGGTTCTTTATATGCGCCGCTGAAAGCGCGCGCTTGAAAGCGCGCCCAAAAACCGTTTCAGCTATGGCCTTTGCGCCCTTGTGGAAGCGGCGGCTCCGGCTGTTTTTGTCGGTGGGAAACCGTGTGACCCGGCCTGAAAAAGCAGGGCGGACACGGACAGTCCGCAAAAGGCGTGCGCTTCGAACGCGACCTTTTTATGCCGTTATAGGTTCAGGGCTTCCGGATTTTTGGGTTTATAGCTGCGATAAAAATCCTTCCCCGGCCCGTATAGCAGGCGCCGACGCCCATAAGAATCGCTTCGTCATGGCGGGAGCGCCCTTCGGCCCGGCATATTTTCTTTGAATTTCTCATAACTTTCCCCGATAGGAAAGATCGGGGGCGGGAATTTGAAAAACAGGAGCGGACCAGCTTACCGCAGTATCTCTCTGCGGAATCTTCACACGGGCATCTCAAAAGCAGGCCGGGCGGCGCTCCGGGTTCTGGCGGCGTTCGGTTCGGTGGCCGTGTTTTACGTCTCTCTTTTTTTTGTTGCGAAAAAGATGCCAGCACTTATTTTTTGCTCGGCGGCGGTCTCTTCCCCCGGCAGCACCATCAGCGTGCTCAGAGATCGCTATTTCCCGGAAGGCCCGGAGCTCGGCGAGGAATCGGAGACCGGCGGCCCGGAGGATAATTCCGGGGCTCCCGAATCCGGCTTTTCCGGAGGGGAAGCCGTTTCCTCGTCAGACGAAGACTCTGCGGGGGAGGGGGAGTTGCTTTCGGAGGTTCCGGAGAGCCGGCGCGGTACCGTGCTCACGCTGCAATATCAATACAGCGAAAGCGGGTTCTATCTTGCCTGCGGCAGCGGACTCATCAAAAACTGCACCGAGTACTCAGCCGCCCTTATCAAAAAGGAGCTTGCGCAGACCGAGGAAGGGGATTATACCGCCGATCTTTCACAGCCGTCCGTGCTCATCTACCACACCCACGCGACGGAATGCTACGAGCCGGCCGAACGGGGTTACTACGACACCTCCTCGGACTGGCACAGCACCGATCCAGATGAAAACATGACCGCGGTCGGCGACGTGCTGGCCGAAACCCTGAAAAGCGCCGGCATCATCGTCCTGCACGACAAGACCTACCACGACTATCCCTCCTATAAAGGTTCCTATGACCGCAGTGCCGTCACCGTCAAACAATATCTGGAGACCTATCCGACGATTCGCTTCGCCATCGATCTGCACCGGGATGCCATTGAGCAGGACGGCAACGTGATCCTCAAGCCGACCGCGGAGATTAGCGGAAAAAACGCGGCCCAGATCATGATTATCTCCGGCTGCGACGACGGCGAGATGAATATGCCGGATTTCTTCTCAAACCTGCGCTTTGCCGCCGCGCTGCAGGACCGGATGGAAAGTCTCTATCCCGGTCTGACGCGGCCGATTCTGTTCGACTACCGAAAATACAATATGGATCTGCTGCCGGAGCTTCTGCTGATCGAGGTCGGCTCCACCGGCAATACGCTTGATGAGGCCGAATATTCCGCGGAGCTCCTCGGGCAGGCGTTGATTTCGCTGCTGAAGGAATAAAAAGATCCCGCGGGAGGAAGACTCTTCCCGGAGGGGATCTTATGAAACGACTGATTCGGGATACCGTAATCTGGCTCACTGCCGGCATGATCCTGACCTGCGGCGCGGCGGCGTTCGGCCTCGTGGACCTCGCGCGGACAAGCAGCGGGGACTATCCGGACCGGCTTTTCGCAATTGAAGAGGAGAGAGCCGAGTTTATGGGCGAGGAAGTTTCTCTGCCGGAATTGCCCCCGCAAACGTCAAAAATCGTCTCCGCTGCGACCGGGCTGATCCCGCCGGAATGGAAACTGCTGTTTAAAACGGTTTTAAAGTCCCTTCAGGAAGGGTTCGCCGCAAATTCGGATGCCGAGACTGAAACAGCCCCGGCATCCGAATTTGCGTTTTTTCCCGGCCCCGCGCTTTTTATCCTTGCGTAATTTCGCGCAGGTCGGAGAGGTTGAGTGCGGGCTGCAACGCAAGATTGACGGCATCCCCAAGGGTTGCGGCCGCGCGGCGGATGAGCACGTCGATGTCACGCGGCGTCAGGGAAAGCCTCTGCCCGTCTGATTCGCAATCCGCCACCGTCGGCACGCCGACCGCAATGACCGGAACTCCGACCGTGCGCGCCGAGATCTCCTTTCCGCTTCCGGCGATACCGGAGCCGGGGATGACGCCGCTGTCGGAGATCTGGATCGTGCGGCCGAGGCGTCGGGCGTCTCTGGCCGCAAGGGAATCCACCGCGATTACCGCCGCCGCCCGGATGTTTTCCGCAACGGCGGCGATCAATTCGGAAGCCTCCATGCCGGTTCTGCCGGAGACGCCGGAAACTACCGCGGCAACCGGGCGCAGTTTGCCGCCGAGCTGATTTTTTATGGTTTCGGACATGCCCCTCGTCACGAGAATCCGCCTTACCGTCCGCGGGCCCAGGGAATCCGGGGTCAGATCATCGTTCCCGAGCCCGGCGACCAGCACCGTGCCCTCCTCCGGCAGAAGCTTGCGGATCTCCGCCGCCGCCGCCCGGATTTCTCCCTCCCGGCTGCACCCGGGATCCCCGAAGGCGCCGGTTTCGATGGTAATATAACAGCCCTCCGGCTTTTTGGCGGCCTCAGCCGCCGGCTGCCCCTCCACCGTCACCCGCGTCACCGCGGCGCCGAATCTCCGGTATCCGCAGCTCAGGATGCCGGGCACGCCGCCGGATTCCGGCAGATTTTCCAGTGCAAGATCGCTTCTCCGCAGCAAATGATCGCCTCCAGATTCCTTCCCTTTATGGGAGATTTCTATTATCTATAAAGAAAATTCCACTTGACAGAATCGGGCATATCGTGTATGATGTCTATTTGTGAATGTATCCGGTAGTGAAGGAGGTGTACTGATGCCCAACATTAAATCTGCCAAAAAAAGAGTTAAGGTTACCGCCGTCAAGGCTGAACGCAATAAAGCGATCCGGACGAACCTGAAGACCAATATTAAGAAAGCCGAGCTCGCCTGCTCCACCGGTACGGAAGGCCGTGAAGAAGCGGTACGTCTTGCTATTAAGCGCGTCGACCAAGCCTGTGCGAAAGGTGTTCTTCATAAAAACACTGCTGCGAGAAGAAAATCCGCGCTTGCCCGTAAACTCAATGCTGTCAGCGCAAACTGAAATCATGAGAAAAGCTTCGCCTCTGCCGCAACACGCAGGGGCGTTTCTTTTTGCCCGGATTTTCGGGGCTATTTATCCCTCGGCTGGAAGAGCAGCGCGATTGCCATGCCGAAGAGAATCGAGGCCGCGATGCCCGTGGAGGAGG
>CAZLMO010000004.1:0-25225 GCA_964560915.1 uncultured Oscillospiraceae bacterium | reverse complement strand
AGCAGCGCGATTGCCATGCCGAAGAGAATCGAGGCCGCGATGCCCGTGGAGGAGGCCGTCAGCCCGCCGGAAAAGATGCCGAGAATGCCCTCTTCCGCGACGGCCTCTTTCACGCCTTTTGCCAGCAGGTTGCCGAATCCGGTCAGCGGCACGGTCGCACCGGCCCCCGCAAATTTTACAAAGGGCTCATAAATACCGATGGCGGAAAGGAACACGCCCGTCACCACATTGCCCACGAGGATCCGCGCCGGCGTGAGCTTCGTGCGGTCGATAAAAATCTGCCCGATGGCGCACAGAATACCGCCGACCAAAAAAGCCTTCACATATTCCATCAGAAGAGCCTCCTTTCCTCAGCAGTGAAGCAGATGAGGTGCGCGACGCCCGGTATGGTTTCGCCCTGCTGGATGCTGGTTGGACTGAGCAGGGCACCGGTTGCGATCAGCAGCGCGCTCCGGGGGCCGTCGCCTTTCTCCATATGCGGAAGCAGATGGCATGACGCCACCGAAGCAGCACATCCACACCCGGAAGCGCCGGCCTCAACCTGCTGACGCTCCCGGTCGTAGAGCAAAAGGCCGCAGTCCTGATGCCGATCGGCGATATCGATCCCGTCCTTCCGGAGTAGCTGATCCAGCAGATCCGAGCCTACTTTGCCGAGATCCCCGGTCAGAATCAGGTCGTAATTTTCCGGCCGCGTGCCGGTATCCTCCAGAAACGTTTTGATCGTGGAGGCTGCCGCAGGCGCCATTGCCGCGCCCATATTATTTTGATCGTTGATGCCGAGGTCTTGGATCCTGCCAAAACAGACGGCCTGAATGAAGGGCGATTTCCGCTCTGCGGAGACGATCGCCGCACCCGCCGCCGTTGCCGTCCACTGGGCGGTCGGAGGCCGCTGCCCGCCGTATTCGAGCGGGAAACGGTACTGCCGCTCGGCGGAACAGAAATGCGAGGAGGCCACTGCAAACACGTTTTTCCCCGCGCCGCCGTCCACAAACACCGCCGAGAGGGCGAGTGCCTCCGCAAAGGTGGAGCACGCGCCATAGAGCCCGATGAAGGGCACTCCGGAGCTTCTCGCCCCGTAGGCCGACGCGATGCACTGATTGAGCAGGTCTCCCGCAAAGATGAAATCTATATCGGACATCTTCCGCTCCGCCTTGCCCAATGCGATTTTGCAGGCAAGCTCCTGCATCCTGCTCTCCGCCTTCTCCCAGGTCTCCTCCCCAAAGTGGGAATCCTCCTTGATCAGATCGAATTCCTTGCCGAGCGGGCCGTCGCCCTCTTTTTCAGAGCCGACCGCCGCCGTGGAGAGCACTGCCGGGCAGGAAGGCGTCACCAGCGTGTCCTTTCCGATTTTATATGCCATAGCATCACCCCATAAACATGTACGATTTTCACTTGTTATTTTCTCCGCCGAAAAGAAAATTATCAGGGAAACCTTTCCCCGGGCTTTCCGTCGTGTTTTTTGGGGAAAGTGCGGGAAAACGAAACCCTTTCCTCTCGGCGGAATCTCGCCCTTATGGGCAGCTTTTTTTCGTCAAAAAATTGCGGCCCGACGGGATTTTCGCTCCGCATCCGGACGCCGATCCTGCAAAAACGGGGATGTTTTTCTCGGATCCGGCGCGCAATATCCTCTTGACAAACAATTTATATTGTGTGACTATTAGAATTGTTGTATTTCTTTTCCGACAGAAAGGGACTTATGAGAATCCAACTTTCCGATCATTTTACTTACCGACACCTGCTCCGTTTCACGCTGCCTTCAATTGTGATGATGTTGTTCACCTCGCTTTACAGCATCGCAGACGGCGTTTTCGTCTCCAACTGCGTCAGCAGCAATGCCCTCTCCTCCATCAATATCATGATGCCCTTATGTATGGTCGTCTCCTCCTTCGGCTTCATGCTCGGCACGGGAGGCAGCGCTGTCGTCGCCAAGACGCTCGGCGAAGGGAACCCGGAGCTTGCCCGGCGGTATTTTACCATGCTGGTCTTTGCGGTGATCGCGCTCGCCGGGATCTTTTCCTCCATCTCCATTTTCTTTATGCGGCCGATCGCCTATCTTCTGGGTGCGAGCGATCTGCTGATCGAGGACTGTGTGGCCTATGGCACGATTCAAATGTATGGGAACGTGCTGTTTATGCTTCAGGTAATGTTTCAATCCTTCCTGATCGTCGCGGAAAAACCAAAAATCGGCCTCGGACTGACCGTGGCCGCCGGTCTCACCGACATTGCCCTCGACTATCTTTTCATCTATGTGTGGGATTGGGGAATCGCCGGCGCCGCGTGGTCCAATATCATCGGCTGCACGGTCGGGAGCATTGTGCCGCTCCTCTATTTTCTTCTGCCGAACGACAGCCTCCTGCGCCTCACAAGGACAAAACTTTATCCGAAGATTCTGCTCAAGAGCTGCGCCAACGGCTCCTCCGAAATGGTAAGCAACCTTTCCGCCTCGGTCGTCATGTTTTTGCTCAACCTGCAGATGATGCGCTTTATCGGCGAGGACGGCGTCGCGGCGATTACGGTGATTATCTATGTCGATTTTGCCTTCGCGGCGGCCGTTCTGGGATTCTGTATGGGTATGGCGCCGATCGTCGGCTATAATTACGGCGCGCAGAACCATGAGGAACTGCACAACGTCTTTCGAAAGTGCCTGGTCATCCTCTCCATCGCCGGCGTAGGAATCACCGTGCTGGCCGAGCTGCTCGCCGATGTGGTTGCCGGCCTCTTTGTCTCTGCGAATCCGGCTCTCTGCGAGATGACCGCCTACGGCTTCCGGGCCTATGCGCCGGTCTACCTGATCTTTTGGATCAATGTTTTCGGCTCGTCTTTCTTTACGGCGCTCAGCAACGGCAAACTCTCCGCGCTGATCTCGTTTCTCCGCACGCTCATTTTCCAGGCGGGGATGATCCTGCTGCTGCCGGAAATTTTCGGTTTGAATGGGGTCTGGGCAGCCATTGTCGTTGCGGAATTCCTGACCGCCTGCACCATCACCATCCCGCTGCTGATCAAGCAGAAAAAAATCTACGGATACTGATTTTTCGGATAAAAAACCGCACGGGGCTCCGTGCGGTTTTTTTCTTTATGCCGACCCGAACAATACGAGAAAGAGACCGTAAACTGCGCTGGCGCAGATCCCGTAGACTATGACCGGCCCCGCAATCGTGAACATCTTGGCGCCGACGCCGAGGATCCAGCCCTCGCTCTTGAATTCCATGGCAGGAGAGACGACCGCGTTGGCAAATCCGGTGATCGGAACCAGCGTCCCGCCGCCGCCGAACTTTGCGATGTTGTCGTAGACACCGAAGCCGGTCAGAACGGCGGAGAGCAGGACCAGCGTGACGGAGCAGGCGGTCCCGGCGAGCTCCTGATCCAACCCGGCTCTGAGATAGAGATTAATCAGCGCCTGACCGAGGCAGCAGATCGCGCCGCCGATCAAAAACGCACCGCTCAGATTGCGAAGTTCCTTGGTCGGCGGGGAAGCTTTTTCGTTGAGTTTCTTATATTCTTCCGGCGAAACGGACAAAGGTATGCCCCCTTTTTCAATGTTTCCGGCTGTAGTTTTCCGCTTTTTTCAATAAAAATGTATCCGCGCGGAAAAAGGCCGAAACCACCCGAAAACTATCCATAAAATTTTGAAACACGCATCCCTTTTGCGTTCCCGAAAAATGGCGATTCTGTCCGCTCATTTTTCACATTGCCCGAAAGCGGTTTTCTGAGCATAGGCGCGGCGAAACCCCCTGAAAAAATGATATTTGCGCACGTCCCGGGGAAACTAAAAGCATTGGAGTTTATCGTTTCAAAAAGGAGGATGCGCCGTGCTCAAAAAAAGAACCGCCCTGCTTGCCGGAGCGGCGGCCGGCGTGCTCAATGGGTTTTTTGGCGCGGGAGGCGGGCTCGTCGCCGTGCCGGCACTCGAAAAGGGCGGCCTCTCCGTCAAGGAAGCGCACGCCACCGCCCTTGCGCTGACAGCCAGCCTCTCGGTGATAAGCGTTTTGCTCTACCTCGGCGGCGGCAGATTTTCCCTCGGAGAGGCGGCGGAGTTCCTGCCGGGTGGAATCCTCGGCGCGGTAGCCGGGGCGCTTCTCTTCCGCAGGCTGCCCTCCCGGTTTCTGCAAAGGGCGATGGGCGTCTTCATGATTTGGTTCGCGCTCCGGACGCTGCTTCAATGAGCGACTTTCTGGCCGCGTTTCTCTCCGGTGCGGCCGGCGCGATGGGGCTCGGCGGCGGAACCCTCCTGATCCTCTATCTCACCGCCTGCGCCGGATACAGCCAGCCCGCCGCTCAAGGCGTCAATCTGCTGTTTTTTCTTGTCTGCTCCGCCGTTTCGCTGTTTCTGCATGGCAGGGGCGGTTATATCCGCTGGAAAACGGCGGCGCTCTGCATCCTCGCCGGGCTGCCCGCCGTATTCGTCGGGTTTTGGATTTCGGGGCTGCTCGGGCCGGAACGCCTGCGGGATGTCTTTGCTGTCTTTCTGCTGCTCCTTGGCCTGCAACAGCTTTTCGGACGAATGAAAAAGGAAAGGGATAAATAGGTTCTCCCGGAAAAGGCGGCCGCTTCGGGCGGAACCGCCGCTCAATGATAAAACCGCCGCACAAAAAACGCTCTTCTTCAAAGCAGGAAAGAATCCGGCATGAAAACCCCTACCTGGGGCGGCGCGACCGGAGCGTCGGCCGAGACGGGAAAACGCGGCGGCAAGATAAAAAATTAACCCGATTCCGGGTGCTCCGGAACCGGGTCTTGTTCTATTTTCGGATCACTTTGCGCCGATAAGGTCACGCACGCATTCCCCGGCGAGAAAGTATCCCGCCGCGGGCGGCACAAACGAAACGCTGCCCGGGGGATGGCGGCCGTTTGCCCCGTCGAAGTGTGCCCTGACCGGTTCCTCCGTGCTGAAGAGGACGTTCAGATGCTCGATACCGGCCTTCCGCAGCTCCCGGCGCATGACCCTTGCAAGCGGGCAGCCGGTGCCGGCGGTTTCGGAAAGATCGCCGAGGCGCAGCAGCTCCGGATGAAGCCGGTTGCCGGTGCCAAGGCACATGACGAGCGGGATATCCCTTGCGGCGCACTCCTTTGCGAGAAAGAGCTTCGCGGCCACGGTGTCGACCGCATCCACGACGTAATCGGGCATCCAGTCAAACAGGAAGGCGCTGTTCTCCGGCAGGAGAAATTCGTCGGCAAGCGTGAGGTCCGCCTCCGGCACGATCTCGTGCAGCCGTTTTTCTGCGGCCTCCACTTTTCGCATCCCGACGGTGGAAGCCGTGGCGAGAAGCTGGCGGTTGCGGTTGGAATCCTCCACCGCGTCGCCGTCGATCAAGAGCAGGTGGCCGATGCCGGCGCGGCACAGCGCCTCCGCACAGGCTCCGCCGACGCCGCCGAGCCCCAGCAGCGCCACTCTTGCGCTCTGCAGCTTCGTCACGTTTTCGGCGCCGATCACGCGTTCCGTCCGTTCCGTCCAGCTCAACCCGCTCCGCCCCCTTCCGGCTCCGTCAAAATTCAGCAAAATACCCCGCCTTGTCGAATAGCCCCGGATTGAAACCCGTCTCATGACAGTGTGGGTAAACTAGCCCGGATACTTCGCGCTCCTTCATGAATGAGGGCATGCGTCTCCGCAGCCGGAGACCGGCTCCCGTTTCAACTTCTGTTGGATTAGAATAAGGGGCAAGTTCTCGTGCAAGGCAGGGTGCATTCTGTTTTCTGATGTGTAAAATTATTTCTTCTCGGAATCCTCTTTTTCGTCGTCGGCGAAATCATAGTACTCCTCGAGGCGATCCATGAAGATCTCGGAAATCTGGTTGAATTCGTCCTCGTCTTCAATCGGCTCCAGAAATTCCTCGTCGTTTTCTTCCACGACCTTCAGGATCACCAGCTCGCCGTCCTCGTCGGAGACGTTGTCCGCATCCTCGGTCGGAACCAGCGCAAAATATTCGTTTTCTTCCGTGTTGAGCGTGTCGACAACCTCGAACTCATGCTCCACGCCGTCATCATCGACGAGGGTCAGGATATCCGGGCCATACTCGTCTTCGTTCTCTTCTGCTTCTTCTTTCGGGGTCTCGAGTTCTTTTTCGTTCTCTTCGCTCATTCTTTTTTCCCTTTCGTTATCCAAAACAGTTTTGTCGCTATCATATTATATGAAAAATACCCGCAAGTCAATCCGTTCGGCCCACAGTTTTTTCGATGAGGCCCAACAGAGGCTTTTTCCCCTCTCTTTTGGTAGAATTTCCCGCAGAGGGAACGCACATAGGGGCCTTTCCTGCTTCCGCCGCCACGACTTTCCCATTTGATCTGCAAGAGAAGATTCCGGCACCAAAGGCGCGGCAAAGGCTTCCGGAAAACTCCGTTTCCGGTAACCTGCGGTCGGGTTCCACACGGGAAGCCGGGCCGACCGGTCTTCCCGGGGGCCGCTTCCCCCGGAACCCATTCGGAGGAGGATTCCTCCCAAATTTATTCGGAGGAGGCTTCCTCCGGCAAAACCGGTTCTATGATTTCAATGGAGAGCACCGTCACCGGCGTGGTGAGCATATAACCCGCCGTCCAGCCGGAAGTCTCCGCCGCAGCCGCCGTCCTCAGCAGGGAACTCCCGGAGACGGTTTGCCCGAAGACGGTACAGACGCCGGAAAGCTCCGGAACCCCTCCCTGGTCGGCATAGAGCTGCGCCACCGGCGCGCCGAACCCCTGCTCCGCCACAAAAGCGGACGACTCCGCCGTAAGGGAATCCGTCGTGACAAAAAAGAGGGAAGTCTCGCCATCCTGCGAAACGAAGCCCACCGCGCCGTAGATCGGGGCAAGCCCGGTCTCCTCCTCCGGGATATCTCCGGAGACAATGGAGGTCTGAAGGTAGCGTCCCTCCACGCTGCGGTCGATCGTCATGCCGTCGAAGGCGCCCGCTTTCGCAAGCTCCGCGAATTCCGCCGCCGCCGCGCTTTCCGGCTTCAGCTTTACTGTAAAGGCACCCGCATCCGTCGTAAAGACGGCGGTGCAGTCGTCCTCCGCACCGGGCTCGCTCTGCCAGATAAGATCATCGGAAAGCGTCTCCTCCTGCGAGAGCGACTCCTCGCCGGACTGCACGCCGTCTTCCCCAAAAATCCCGGTGATGCGGCTGCGGAGCCCCTCCGCACCGGGCAGCAGCCAGACGGCCAGCGCCCCCGCCGCTAACAGCAGCACACACCCCAGCACCACAAACAGCGGTGCCCTTTTCTTTCGTCTCTCATATTTTCCGATTCCGTTCATGGATATCCTCCTTATCATTCAACCGGCCTTATTGCCGGTTCCCCGGCTTTCGAGAGCCGGTTCTCTCACAGATTTTATCGGGGCGGCCCGCCTCATAAAAACGATTACCCTTCTATGGCTCGATCAGCTTCACCGCCGTGCGGAACGGCATGCAGACCGCCGTATCTCCGGCCTTTGAGAGCCATCCGGTTCTCTCACAGATTTTATCGGGGCAGCTCGCCTCATAAAAACAGATTTTATGAGCCTCGACTTTGAGCCGGACATCCGGGTCGCCCAGCTCGATGACGCCGTCCTCCGCATCCGAAAGGTCGATTCGCAGAACCTCTTCACTGCCGACGGTCACCACCGCCACCGGATATTGCTCTGCCGGCGCATACCGCCGTGCCAGCAGCACCGCGGCCGCCGCGAGAACGATCACACCGATCCACCGCGCGTCTTTTTTGGTCAGTAACCTGCGCTCCATGCCGTGCCTCCGTTTCTTTTTCCAGCCGGCCCAGCCGGGTTCGGGCGCAGAGAGCCCTCCCGGGCGTCTTTGCCCCGCTCAGTCTCCGTAAAGCAGCTCCGCCGTCACCGGGTTCGAGAGCAGAAAGCCCTTCGTCGTGAGCCGTACGATCCCTTCCTCATATATGCACAGGCCGTGCGCCGCAAGAAACGCCGCCCGCCGGCCGATCTCCGCCGACGGCGCGCCCGCTGGCGGCGGATCCGGAAAACGCTCCGAAAGTTCCGCGAGGGAGAGGCCCCGCTCCAGCCGCAGCCGCAGCATCGCAAATTCCTCCCAACCGCCGACTGGTACGCCCTCGGAATCCTCCTCGAGCTCAGCCTCGGAGAATTCCTTCTCCATAAAATCCTGATAGCTTCTCCCGAAATAAAAGCGGCGGCCCTCCATCAGCGAGTGGGCGGACGGCCCCAGCCCGAGGTAATCCGTGCCGAGCCAGTAGCCAAGATTGTGCTTTGACTCGAAGCCGGGCCTTGCAAAATTGGAGATCTCATATCGCCGGTAGCCGAGCGCCGAAAGCCCCTCCGCCGCCGCCTCGTAGAGCGCGGCCGCCGCGTCCGGGCCGGCGCAGCAATCCCTCAGCGGGGAGGAGGCGAGCGGCGTACCCTCCTCGATCTTCAGAAGATACGCGGAGACGTGCTCCGGCGAGAGACGTTTGCAGAAATCGAGCGTCCGACCGAGGGATTCCTCCGTCTGATAGGGGATGCCCAGCATGATATCCAAGGAAATATTATCAAAACCAGCCTCCCGCGCCCGACGGAAGGTCTCCTCCGCATCCCCGGGGGTGTGGATCCGCCCGAGCGCCGCAAGCTCGTTTTGTTCCGCGGATTGCAGGCCGACGGAGAGCCGGTTGAAACCTGCCCGCCGCAGCGCCGCGAAATCGGCTCCTATATCCGGCATGCCCGCACCGGTTCCGACGCCGGGATTTGTCTCGGCGGTGATCTCCGCATCCGGCAAAAACGGGACGCAGGCCTTCGCCGTCTCAAGAATCCGGATCAGCCGCTCCGCGCCGAGAAGAGTCGGGGTACCGCCCCCGAAATAGACGGAGGCCACGGGCCGCCCGGTTCCCCGCAAATAATGCTCAACAGCGGCGCAAATGCGATTGGTATAATTTTGGAAAATCTCTTCCCCGGCCGGGAATGAATAAAAGTCACAGTATTTACATTTTTTGACGCAGAACGGAATGTGGATATATAATTCCATCGGCGACGAAGCATCCATTCTGTTCCCTCCGCTGAATATAAATTATCTCTGTCGAAATGGTGCTCGAATTGTCGTTTTCCACTTCCAAATGTTGGAATTTAGTGCTTTTTGGAGGTGCTCATCCGCTTGAAAATGGGGATTCCCTGAACGCTTTTCCACATTTTCAACTGTCTGCATGTTGAAAACCCGGCTTTTTTCTCTCTGTGAGACGGAAATCCGGTGGTTTTCAACATTTTCAACCGATTCATCCACCAAACGGCTTAAAATATGGGTTTGTACATTTGTTCTCGGTGGAAAGCCGTTTTTTCATACTTTCGGGTATGTTTTTCGACAAGTTTCCACAAAATGGAAAGCGTGCGGATTCTGTTTTTTTCGGGGCATGGAGCACGGAATATTCGTTTTTGCATTATACATACCGCCCAGATATTCCCATTTACGCGCCGTAAAATCATCCCTTTCCCCGATGGGAAAAGAATGGTTCACAGACTTCCGGCGAGGACGCGTTCCGCGAGCCGTTCGAGATCCTCCGGCTCAGAAAGTTCGCCGCACTCCCGGCGGAAAGAGGCCGCGCCGGGCATTCCTTTTATGTACCAGGCGGCGTGTTTGCGCATCTCCCTCATGCCGATGTGTTCACCCTTATAGGCGCAGAGCAGCCGTGCATGCCGCAGCAGCATGGCCATTCGCTCCTCCGGCGTGGGCTCCGGGAGCAGCGTGCCGTCCCGGAGGTAGCGTTCGATCCGGCGGAAGATCCACGGGTTGCCGAGCGCCCCACGGCCGACCATGACGAGCGCACAGCCCGTCTCCCCATACATCTGTTTCGCGGCCTCCGGCGAATCCACATCCCCGTTGCCGACGACCGGCACCGAGACCGCCTCCACGACCTTTCGGATGATCGTGAGATCCACTGGCGGCGCATACATCTGCATCCGCGTGCGGCCGTGCACGGTCAGCGCGGCCGCGCCGTTCGCCTCGCAGATTCTTGCGAATTCCACGGCGTTTTTGTGTTCCTCATCCCAGCCGGCGCGGAATTTAACCGTAACCGGCACCGGGACCGCATCCGCAACCGCGCGCACGATCCTGCCGGCGAGCTGCGGATCCTTCATCAGGGCGCTGCCGCCGCCGTTTCCGGCGACCTTGGGTGCCGGGCATCCGAAATTGATGTCAATCGCATCGGGGCGGAACTCCATGGCCATCTGCGCGGCCTGCGCCATCACGGCGGGGTCACTGCCGAAAATCTGCACTGCGGCGGGGCGCTCCTTTTCTGAAATTTCCAGAAGCTCCGCGGATTTTTTGTTGCCGTAGGTAAGCCCCTTGGAGGAAGCCATCTCGCAGACCTCCCAGCAGGCGCCCATCTCCCGGCAAAGCTCCCGCATCGCGCGGTCCGCAACGCCCGCCATCGGGGCGAGAGCCGCCGTTTCGGGCAAGTCAAGGCTGCCGAGCTTCATCTGTGGTCCTCCTTAAAATAAGCGTTTGGTCACGGGCGGCCTGAGGCCGCAAGACCCCGTTTCCGGTACGAACATCTCCAAGCGCCTAAAACGAGAGGTTTGGAGACGCGCCGAGCAGGCCGAACGGATCCGTGGAGACGCGGCCGATCGAAATGGCAAAGTGCAGGTGGTTGCCGGTAGAAAGGCCGGTGGTACCGACCTCGCCGATCTGCTCCCCGCGCGTCACCGCGTCTCCGGTCTCCACATAAAGCGCGCGCATATGATAATACCACGTCTTGACGCCGAGACCGTGCTCGATGAGCACAGTGTTTCCGGTGAGCTGCAGGAAACCCGCATAGAGCACGGTCCCCGCGTTGGAGGCATAGACCGGCGTCCCGGCGGGACAGGCCATGTCGATGCCATTGTGCCGCTCCGAGGCTCCGGTGCTGTAATCGCGCCAGAGGCCGAAGCTGGTGGTGACCGTGTAGGGCGTCTTGCCGAGCGGATTCATGAAGGTGCCGTCCCAGAGGATCTCCGGCGAGGCCGTATCCCGCAGCGGATCAATCGTCGCGTAGTATTCATCGTTGGCGGCCTGATTGTTGAGCGTGTCATCCGCGACCTCATCCGAGACCTCCAGATACTGGTAAGCAAAATTCGTTTTTGTGACGGAGAACGCCGCCTTGCAGACGGCATCCCCAACCGGAACCGAGAGCACATAGCTGCCGGCCTCCGCGGCGCATTTGACCGGGATGACGCAGACCCAGCGATCCTCGTAGGCGAAAAACTGTCGCTCGTAGCCGAACGAGTCAGTGTAGGCGGGCGCTTCCTCTCCCGTGTAGCCGGTGAGCTCCGCGACGAAATAACTGCCCTGTGCGGTCGAATCGGAGGAGAGAAGGAGCTTCGGCTCCGCGGCCGACTCCTGCGAAACGGCAGGCTCCTCCGCAGAGGACTCCGGCCCGGACGACAATTCCTCGGAAACTTCCGGCGCGGACGACGATTTCTCCTCTTCGGAGGAGCTCTCCGGGGCTGGGGAGATGGTCAGCTCGCCCTCCGAGGAGATCACGCCCGGCTCCTTCTCCTCAAATAAGGAACACGAGCAGAGCATCATCAGCAGCGCAAGCAGCAGGGCCAAACCTCTTTTTTTCATTCCGGACAACCTTTCTCTGATCTAAAACAATTCTCTTTGTCAATTATAGCAGAAGGAATTTTTTTATGCTATAATATCTTCATGAAACTTTATGGAAAGGAAACGGCGCGATGAAACTTCTGGCGGTGGACTCCAACAGCATCATGAACCGCGCGTTCTACGGCATCAAGCTCCTCACAACCCGGAGCGGATTCTACACCAACGCGGTCTACGGCTTCCTCACAATTTTTTTGGCCACTATCTCTGAAGTGCGCCCGGATGCCGTCGTCTTTGCATTCGATATGCATGAGCCGACTTTCCGGCATAAAATCTATGACGCCTACAAGGCCGGGCGCCACAAGGCCCCGGATGAGCTGACCGCCCAGTTCCCGCTGATCAAGGAGCTTCTCCGGGATCTCGGCTACCCGATTTTGGAAACGCCGGGCTTCGAGGCGGACGATATCCTCGGCACGCTCGCCTTCGCCTGCGAAAAGGCCGGTTGGGAGTGCGTGGTCTCCACCGGAGACCGGGATTCCCTGCAGCTCGTGACGGAGCACGTCAGCGTCCGTCTCGCTTCCACCAAAATGGGGGCGCCGGTCTCGACGCTGATGGGCCCGGAGGAGATCCTGCAGACCTACGGCGTGCAGCCCAAGCAGCTGATCGAGGTCAAGGCGCTGATGGGCGACCCCTCCGACAACATCCCCGGCGTGCCCGGCGTCGGTGAAAAGACCGCTCTCGACCTGATCGCAAAGTACGGCTCCGTCGACTACATCTATGAACATCTGGAGGAACTCGGGCTCAAGCCCGGAGTTCTGAAAAAGCTCACGGAGGGCAAAGAGAGCGCCTATCTCAGCCGCACCCTCGGTACGATCGTCAGGGACGCGCCCGTGCCGCTCGACCCGGCAGACTACATCCGCCGGGAACCGGACGAGGCCGCCGCCTGCCGCCTGCTCGCGAAGCTCGAGATGTACAAAATGCCGCAGAAGCTTGGGCTCGACCCATCAAAGTTCCCCAAAATTTCTGATGAGCATGAGGAAAAGGCGGCTCCGATGAAACTCTCCGCCGCGGATTTCCCGTTCCTCGCCGATGGTGAAAAATGGGAACGCACCTATGTGTTGCCGGAGGCGGAGGGCGACGACATCACGGCTGCCGCGCTTTCCGACGGCGAAAAAATCTATCTGATCGAAAACGCCGGTCTCTTTTTCGAGAGCGCCTTCGCCGGATTCCTGGCTTCGGACTGCCCGAAGCTCTGCGACGACCTCAAATTCCTCTGCCGGTGGGCCAACGCGCGAAAAGCGGATGTGCGCCGCTGTGTCATGGATACGGGGCTTGCCGGATACATTTTAAACGTGACCGGCGATGATTATTCCCCGGAAAAATTATCTGCTCTTTATGGCGCGGAAAAGCGCGAAATCCATGGAGATGCCCCCGGCCACGAAGATTTGATCAAACGGATGGCCTCGTTCCCCTCTCTCTGCCAAAACCTGCAGCGTGAGATCGACCGGAACAGCCAGAATTCCCTTCTGAACGATATTGAGCTGCCGCTCGCAAAGGTGCTTGCGGACATGGAGCTCTGCGGCTTCGAGATCGACCCCGCGGGCCTCCGGGTATACGGCAGCGAGCTCTCCGAAAGTATCAAAACCGCGGAGCAGCGGGTCTACGAACTCGCAGGGGAGACCTTCAACATTCTTTCCCCGAAGCAACTCGGCAAGGTGCTCTTTGAAGATCTCGGTCTGCCCTCCAAAAAAAAGATCAAGAGCGGCTACTCCACCGGGGCCGACGTTTTGGAGGATCTTCGCCCCTATCATCCGGCGATCGACGCGATTTTGGAATACCGCAAGCTGACGAAACTGCGCTCCACCTATGTCGACGGGCTTCTTGCGGCGCTCGCCCCGGATGGACGCATCCATACACGCTTCAACCAAAAGGAGACGCGCACCGGCCGTATCAGTTCCCTCGAGCCGAATCTCCAGAATATCCCGATCCGCAGTGAGCTCGGCAGCCGCCTCCGCGGATTTTTCCGTGCGAAGGAAGGCTCCGTGCTGATCGATGCGGATTACTCGCAGATCGAGCTGCGCGTGCTCGCCCACATCGCAAACGATGAGGCGATGAAGAAGGCCTTCCTCACCGGCACCGATATCCATACCCAAACCGCCGCGCAGGTCTTCAACCTGCCGGAGGAATTTGTCACACACCAGCTCCGCAGCCGGGCAAAGGCCGTCAATTTCGGCATTGTTTACGGCATCGGCGCTTTTTCGCTTGCGAACAACATCGGCGTTACGACCGCCGAGGCAAAACAGTATATCGACAGCTACCTTGCCCATTACTCCGGCGTCGATGCCTACATGAAGCGCGCAATCGAGGACGCGAAGAAAAACGGCTACGCGGAGACGCTCTCCGGAAGGCGCCGCGCGCTTCCGGAGCTCAATTCCTCCAACCACAACATCCGGGCCTTTGGGGAGCGCGTGGCCCGGAACATGCCGATCCAGGGCGCTGCCGCCGACATCATCAAGCTCGCAATGGTCAAGGTAAGCCGCCGCCTCGCGGAGGAGAAGCTTGACGCGAGGCTGATTTTGCAGGTGCACGACGAGCTGATCGTCGAGGCTGCGGAAGCCGATGCCCCGCGCGCTTCGGAAATTTTAAAATATGAGATGGAAAACGCCTATCCGCTCTCCGTGCCGCTGACCGTTGAGGTCGGTCTCGGGAAGACGTGGCTTGAGGCGCACTGACCATCGAAAGCGCGCCAGGAAGGGAGAAACGCCAAGCGGGCAGGGAAGCCGGCCCGGCACCGTCTCTTCGGCAGGGCCATCCACCCGGTAATCCTCCATGCGGATATCCGGAAGAAAAAAGCGGCCCGCAATCTCATAAGCAGATTTTAGTCTATACGCCCATGACGCACCTGCCCCCGGCCGGACGCCGCCGAGTGCAGGAAACCACATTTTAACGATAAACACGGGGAGAGTCGCTCCTCCTCCGCCCGTTTCCGATTATCGGACGGAAACCCGGAGGAATAGGGAGCGTGGAACGAAATGAAAGACATCAAGGATATTTTTGATTTATTTAAGAAAATCGAGCGTCCGTCCGGGCCGCCGGAATTCGTGATCGTCGGCCTCGGGAATCCGGGGCAGGATTATCTGCGCACCCGACACAATACCGGCTTCATGGCGCTCGACCGGGTGGCCGCGGCCTGCAAAGTCAAAACGGATAAGATCAAATTCCGCTCGCTGACGGCGCTTGCGGAGCTCGGCGGCCACCGTGTGCTGCTGCTCAAGCCCTCCACCTTTATGAATAACTCCGGTGAGGCCGTGCGGGACGCTATGGAATTTTATAAGCTCGACCCGCAGCACCTGATCGTCGTCTACGACGACACAACCCTCCCTCTCGGGAAACTGCGCATCCGCAGGAAGGGCAGCGACGGCGGTCACAACGGCATCAAGAGCATTCTCTACCAGACGGGAAGCGACCTGTTTCCGCGTATCAAGATCGGCATCGGCGAGCGGCCGAACCCCAACTACGACCTTGCGGATTGGGTGCTCTCGAAATATTCCGATGCGGAGCTCTCCACTCTGAATACGGCCTTCGACGACACGATTTCGGCGATTCTGCTCATCATGGACGGAAAAATCGAAGAGGCCATGGCGAAATATAACTGATTCCTCCCGGGCCGCCCGCCGGCATCTCATTGCCCAAGCTCCCGGCCTTCGGTTTGGCAGCTTTCCCTGAAACCGCCGTTTCCTTTCCCCCGGGACTCTTTCTCCTCGGGGAATCTTTGCGTTTTTTCCTGGCCTTTTCTTTTATTACAATTTCATAAGAGGGATCCTATGCTACTGAAACTCATGGATGGCTGCACGCAGTTCCGACAGGTGCTTGAGGCGCTTGGGCGGCGTTTTGCCATGCCCGTTTTTGCCGCCGGCCTCGCCGGGACCCACCGTGCGATGCTCGCCTGTGCCGTCGCGGAGCGCACCGGCAAACCCGTTCTCTTCATCACGCCGGACGAGGCCTCCGCGGTTCGCACCGCCGAGGATATCAACCAGTTTCTCGGCGAGGGCGCGGCGCTCGTTTATCCCGCGAGGGACTTCAATTTCCGCAGCGCGGAGGGCGCCTCCGCCGAATATGAGCACCAGCGGCTTGCCGTGCTCGGCAGCATTCTAAACGGAAGCTGCCGCATGGTGACGGCCTCCGCCGAGGCGGCGCTTCAATATACCATCCCTCCCGGCACCTATACTTATAATACAATCGTGCTCAAAAAGGGCGCCTCCGAGGATCTTACGAAGCTCGCCGCCCGCTTTGTGCGCGCCGGATACGAGCGCCGCGACGAAGTCGACGGTATCTGCCAGTTCTCGGTTCGCGGCGGCATCCTCGATTTTTATTCCCCGCAGGCCGCCGCGCCTACGAGGGCCGAATTCTGGGGCGATGAGATCGACTCGCTCGCCCGCTTCGATATCGAATCCCAGCGCCGCACCCGGGAGCTCGATTCCGCCGTCATTGCGCCGGCGAGGGAGGTGCTTCCCGATTCGCCGGAGCAGCTCCGGGCGGTTCTTCTCGAGCAGAGAATGCTTCAGAAGGGCAAGCAGGGCGTCACCGTCAAAAAGCAGCTTGACGACGATCTCATGCGCCTCGAAAGCGGGCTCGGCGTTTCGGCCCCGGACCGCTACCTTCCCCTGATTTATAAATTCCCGGCGACGCTCTTCGATTACTTCGAGGGCGCCACCGTTTTCGTCGGCGAATTCATCCGGCAAAGGGAGACGCTCAAAACCCTCGCAGGCCAGTGGAGCATGGATCTTTCCATGCTTTATGAGGAGGGGATCCTTTTCCCGGGCTGCGACAAATTCGGCCTCGACCTTGAGGAATACTGCAAGCAGCTTGAATTCTCCGACACGGTGCTCACGGATGTATTTCTGCGCACCGTTCAGGATCTGCCGATCCGAACCGTGGTTGATTTCGCCGGGATTCAGCTCTCCCTTTGGAGCGGGGAACTCTCCCTGCTGCTCGACGACGTGCGCGACTACCTGCTCCGGGAATATACGGTCGTCATTCTGGCCGGGACGGAGCGCGGCGCAAAGGCGCTCGCCTCTGATCTCGCCTCAAACGGCATCGAGGCCATCTGCGCGGAGGACGCCTTCGTTAAAAAGAAACAGGTCTTCGTACTGCCGGGCTCCCTCAGCGCCGGCATGGATTACCCGACGGCCCGGATCGCCGTCATCAGCCACGCCGGAACCGCCGAAGGAGCCGGCAAAAAACAGCGCCGGGCACAAAAGGCAAAAAATCCGCTCAAGAGCCTTGACGACCTCGCTCCCGGCGATTACATCGTCCATGTCAACCACGGCATCGGCGTCTACGACGGCATCGTCAAGCAGGAGATCCGCGGGGTGGTCAAGGATTATATTGCGATCCGCTACGCCGGCACCGATATGCTCTATGTTCCGGTCACGCAGCTCGATCTCGTCTCCAAATATATCGGCGCCGGCGAGGACAAGAGCGTCCGGCTCAGCAAGCTCAACTCCGCGGAATGGCAGAAGACCCGCAGCCGGGTCAAGGCCGCCGTCCGGGATATGGCAAAGGAGCTGATCGCTCTCTACGCCAAGCGTATGCACACGCCGGGCTGCGCCTTCCATGCAGATACGGATTGGCAGCGGGAATTCGAGGAACGGTTTCCTTACGAAGAAACCGAAGATCAGCTCCGCTGCATCGAGGAAGTCAAGCATGATATGGAAGAGCCCCGCCCGATGGACCGCCTGCTTTGCGGCGACGTCGGCTTCGGCAAGACGGAGGTCGCCGTTCGCGCGGCCTTCAAGGCGGTGATGGACGGCAAGCAGGTGGCCGTGCTCGTGCCCACCACGATCCTCTCGTGGCAGCACTACCAGACGTTTTTACAGCGGATGGAGGGCTTCCCGGTCACGGTGGAGCTGCTCTCCCGCTTTCGCACGCCGAAGCAGCAGGCCGATATTCTCCGGCGCCTGCGCACCGGCGAGATCGACATCCTGATCGGCACGCACCGCATCCTCCAGAAGGACGTGATTTTCAAAGACCTCGGCCTCTGCGTCATCGACGAGGAACAGCGCTTCGGCGTCGCGCATAAAGAGAGGTTCAAGGAACTCAAGACCTCTGTCGACGTGCTGACCCTCTCCGCCACGCCGATCCCACGCACGCTCAACATGGCGATGAGCGGCATTCGCGATCTATCCACGATCGACGAGGCCCCGCAGGACCGCTACCCGGTTCAGACCTACGTTGTGGAATACGACCGCGGACTGATCCTAGAAGCCATTAAAAAGGAACTTCGCCGCGGCGGCCAGATCTTTTATCTGCATAATAATATCGAAGATATCTCCGGCTGTGCCGCAAAGCTGCAGGCGGATCTTCCGGATGCCCGTATCGTCTTTGCGCACGGCAGAATGGGGGAGGAGGAGCTCTCCGAGATCTGGAGGAGCCTTGTCGACCAGGAGGTGGACCTCCTGGTCTCGACCACCATCATCGAAAACGGCGTGGATGTGCCCAACTGCAACACGCTGATTGTTGAGAACGCCGATCGGCTCGGCCTTGCCCAGCTCTACCAGCTTCGGGGCAGAGTGGGGCGTTCCAACCGCCGCGCCTTCGCGTGGTTCACGTTTGTGCCGGGCAAGGCGATCTCCGAAATTGCCCAGAAACGCCTCGCGGCGATCCGCGACTTCACGCAGTTCGGCTCCGGCGTCAAAATCGCCATGCGCGACCTTGAAATTCGCGGCGCCGGGAACATCCTCGGCGCAAGTCAGCACGGCCATATGGAAGCGGTCGGCTACGACCTCTACGTCCGGCTGCTTTCGGAGGCGGTCGCGGAAGAAAAGGGTGAGCCCCTGCCGCCCGATACGGAGGAATGCACCGTGGATATTGCTCTCGACGCGCACATCCCGGAGAATTATATCTACAGCGTCAACCAGCGCATCGACGTCTACAAGCGCATCGCGGCCATCCGCTCCGAGGAGGATGCACGCGACGTGATCGACGAGCTGATCGACCGTTTCGGCGACCCGCCGGATGCCGTGCTCGGCCTGATCGAAGTTGCGACGCTGCGAAATCTCGCCTCCTCCCTCGGCATCACGGATATCAGCCAGAAGGAGACCGATCTGCATTTCTACCCGAAGGAGATGGATCTCGAGCGCGTCAGCATGGCGTCGGGCAAACTCGCCGGCCGCCTGACGATGGATTTTGTGAGCGCAAAACCGCACCTCGTCTTCCGCATGAAGCCCGGCGAGCAGCCGGTCGCGACCATGAAAAAAGTTCTTTCCGCCATGAAATACGAGACGGAAAAATGAAAACGGCAAAACCCGTTTCCCAAAATGCCCTCCGGTAATTCCGGAGGGTATTTTTTATTTAAAAACGAGCGGGCGTTCGGGAAAAGCAAACCGAGCAAATTTGCGAAACTTCCTGCGGCGGATTTCGCCTGCCAAAGCGATGTCATCCTTCCGGGCCGAAAAATGCCTCCGTACTTCCGAAAACGCACAGCTGTTTTTTGCGCGGAAACAATTCCTCAATTTTAAAAATTTTGCAGGATTTCTTTCATAAAGCACTTGATTTTTAAAATGTTTCATGTTATGATGTCCGCGAAAGAAGAACAGAACATAGAATATGAATGAACAGGCCGATCCGTTGGAGAGCGCGCCTGCCAAGTCAGAAAGGAAGAATGGCTATGTACACGATTTCGATGAATGATTTTCTCTGTCAGATCGAAGACCGCGTGCCCGAGTACCCGACCTGGGCAAAGGATGAAGAGATTTATAATTGCGAGAATTATGAAGCCGCTGTCAGCAAGGAGAAATTCTCCTTTGTAAAAAAACTTTTCGGCGGCGCGTTTACTTCCCTGATCTGACTGCCGGAACGGATAAAAAAAAGAAAAAAACGGGCCTCCGAATGACGGAGGCCCGTTTTTTTGCGTAAATGTGTATTTGTTCTGCGCACATGTGTAACTTTGCTTCTTTGTTTATTTAGCATGCTATTATGCAAAAACGGCGGGTATCCTGCAAAAATGCCCGGGAAGACACGCGGTCCTCCCGGGCATTCTCTTTTTTTGACAGAGGGCGGAGAAAGCCTTGCCGGAGCGATTTGCGAAAGAGTTCACCGAGGATTCGGCCTCTGTTCTTCGCTCCCGGGTTGGCGATCGGCGTTTCAGCGGGAGTCGAAGAAAACTTCTCCCACAAATTCCGGCGTCGATCTCTCTCCGAGGCGGTCAGGCATTCCTATCTCCCGGAGCTTTTGGTCACTCAGTTCTCGTCTTCCGTTTTCGGGGCGGTGAAATCTCCGGTCTCCTCCGATTCTTCATCGGCGATCGACGCTTCGGCATCCTGTCCGTCCTCCGGTTCCCCCTCGGGGTCTTCACCGGATTCCTCCTCCTCGGGGGCTTTCGGCGGTACTTCGAGGCTCACGACGCGGCTGTCGTCCGTGACCTTCATGACGCGCACGCCGCCCGCATACCGGGACTGGACGTTGATCTCGTCGACCTTCATGCGGATGATGACGCCGTCGCTGCTGATAAGGATGACGTCGTCGTCATCGTCCACCGCGCCGATGCCGGCGACGCGGCCGTTCCTGAAGTTCTGGATGCCCTTGCCGCCGCGCTTCTGCAGGCGGTAATCATCGAACGGCGTACGGCGCCCCTGGCCATTTTCGCTGACGGTCAGGAGCTTCGCGTTGTCGCGCACGACTTCCACGCCGACGATCCAGTCATCCTCGCCGAGATCAATGGCGCGGACGCCTCTCGCGGTGCGGCCAATCTCACGGGCATCCTGCTCGTTGAAGCGGATCGCCATGCCTTTTGAGGTCGCGGCCACAAGATCCTCATCCCCGGAGGTGATCTTGACCCAGCGCAGCACATCACCCTCGTCGAGGTTGATGGCGATCAGGCCGGATTTGCGGATATTTTTATAGGCGTCGATGCGGCTGCGCTTGATGACGCCGTTTTTCGTAATCATGCAGAAATAGCCCTCGGATTCGTCGAGCGCGCCGATCTTGACGAGCGAGGTAACTTTTTCATCCTGCTCAAGCGGAAGCAGATTGACAATGTTGGTCCCCTTGGAGGAGCGGCTGCTGTCCTGGATCTCGTAGGCTTTGAGCCTGAAAGCCTTGCCCAGCGTCGTGAAGAACATCAGCGTGTCATGGCTTGAGCAGATGAACAGATCCTCGGCAAAATCTTCATCCCGCCGCGTCATACCGGAGATACCGCGTCCGCCGCGTTTCTGCAGCTTATAGGTATCGACCGGTTGGCGTTTGATGTAATTGAAATGCGTCAGTGTGATAACGCAGTCCTCCATCGGGATCAGGTCCTCAATATCCATCTCGCCGCTGACCGCCTGGATCTCGGTGCGGCGGTCGTCGCCAAATTTGTCGCTGATTTCGCGCAGCTCCGTCTTGATGATGCCGTCGACCTTGTGGATATCGGCGAGGATCTCCTCGTACTCTTTCTCGCGGATCAGGATCTCGGCAAGTTCGCTCTCGACCTTTTCGCGGTCAAGGCTGGAGAGGCGCCCCAAGCGCATGGCAAGGATGGCGTTGGCCTGAATCTCAGAGAGGCCGAAGCGCTCCATCAGGCGCGGGCGGTTATCGTTGTCGTCCCGTCCGGCGCGGATGATATGGATGACCTCGTCGATGTGATCCTCGCAGATTTTTAGCCCTTCCAGAATATGCTCGCGCTCTTTGGCCTTCTTCAGGTCAAACTTCGTGCGTCGGATGATGATCTCACGCTGGAAGTCGAGGTAGCACTGCATCATTTCTCTGAGCGTGAGCACCTTCGGCTGGCCTTTATCCAGTGCGAGCAGGATTACTCCGTAAGTGATCTGCATCTGGCTGTAGCTGTAAAGCTGGTTCAAAATGAGCTGCTCATTGGCGTCGCGCTTGAGCTCGACGACAATCCGCATACCCTGCCGGTCGGATTCGTCGCGCAAATCGCTGATGCCTTCGATACGCTTGTCTTTAACCAGATTCGCGATCTCCTCAATCAAGCGGGCTTTGTTGACCATATAGGGGAGCTCGGTGACCACGATGCGGCTGCGGTCGTTCTTCCATTCCTGGATCTCGGCCCTGGAGCGCAGGGTCAGTTTGGCGCGCCCGGTCGCGTAGGCTGCACGGATTGGGCTTTTGCCCATCAGAATGCCGCCGGTCGGGAAATCCGGGCCCTTGATATACTCCATCAGCTCCTCAAGGCCGGCATCCGGGTTGTCGATCAGGCAACAGATGCCGTCGGTGATCTCGCGCAGGTTGTGCGGCGGGATGTTGGTGGCCATGCCCACGGCGATGCCGGTAGAGCCGTTGGCCAGCAGGTTCGGGAAGCGCGAGGGCAGTACGACCGGCTCCTGCAGGCGGTCGTCGTAGTTCGACATGAAATCAACCGTCTCCCGGTCGATATCCTGCAGCATTTTGGTGGCCATCCGCGCCAAGCGGGATTCCGTATAACGGTAGGCCGCAGGCGGGTCGCCGTCAACCGAACCAAAGTTGCCGTGCCCGTCGACCAATGGATATCGCAGGGAGAAATCCTGCGCAAGGCGGACCATCGCATCATAGACCGAAGCGTCACCGTGCGGGTGGTATTTGCCGAGCACGGAACCGACGGTATCCGCGCATTTGCGGTAAGGCTTCGAGGGATCGAGGCCGTTTTCGTACATGGTATAAAGAATCCTGCGGTGGACGGGTTTTAATCCGTCGCGCACATCCGGCAGCGCCCGTGAGACGATAACCGACATGGAGTAATCCAGAAAGGATTTGCGCATCTCGTTCTCGAGCATCACCGTGACCAGCTTGGACTGGGGAAGATCCTCTTCGGTCTCCTCCCCAGGCTGCTGATTCAGTTTCTCGTCAATTCCGTTTTCACGGTTCTCGTCATCCAAAATTCCATCCTCCAACTTTCCAGAGTCTCAATATCGTTTCCGGGCGGGGTATTCCCGCCGAAAAGAATCTTATTTTCCAATTTGTTTTAAGCGGGGCATTTTTTCCCATCTACAGCCGCCGAAAGCAAAGGGCCCGGCGGGCACGGTTATGGGATTATCAATTTTGGTCGTTATCCGGGGCAGCTTCCTCCCCGGACTCAATCTCCAACCCGTTTTCAGGCAGCGCCTCGAGGGTATCTTCCTCCGGAAGTTCCTCATCGGGAAGATCTTCCTCGTCGGGTTCCAGTTTCGCGGCCTCAATATGCGCATTCGCATAGGCCATAAAGTCCCCTGTGGAATAGCCCGCCGCCGCGATGGAATCCTTGGCGACAAAGATCTGATTCGCGAGGTTGATTTCCAGATAGACGACGTTCTCCGTCTCCCAGCAGCGCTGAAACTTCTTCCATGGGAAGAAAGCGTCACGCGGGGCGGCCTTTTCGAGCACGCCGTTTTCATAGAGGGCAAGCGTCAGGTCGTTGCTGAGATATTTGCTCTCTTTGTAATAATTGGCGGAAGCCCTCGCCAGTTTTTTTTCAAAAAAGAATTTATAAAAGAAAAAGGAATAAAAGCCGATGCAGAAAAACAGCGCCGCGGCGGCCGCGTAGGTCAGCAGCTCGGAATACCAGACCAGATGCCAGAAGTCGCCCCGGACATAATCAAGGTTGAAAAAACACAGCACGAAGAAGAACAGGGAGACGGCAAAGGAAAGGATCCCCCAAATTTTTTTCAGCTTTTTGTCCTGCTTGATCGCCGAAGCGGAGACCGCCATATTCATTTCACGGAAATTCTCCAGCGTCAGCCGGTGCGTAATCAGGTAGGCCGGCTCACCATATTCGGCAGAATCGATCCGGGCGATGTGTTTGATGCGTTTCCGGTTTACTTTTTCATAGAACTTGTCGAAGATCATGCGTTTTTTCCTCCGATTTTTAAGAATTGGTTGAAAAAAATCCGTGATCGGGTTCCCCCTGCGGGGCCCGCATCCTGTTTGATAAACGGTCGGGACGCCGTCCGGACGGGAAAGCGGCCCTGATATGAGATTCCGGCTGCAGCCTCCGGATTTTCCGTGATTTGCTCTCATCGGCCTCCGGAAAGGCAGTTCCGAAGATAACTGGGCCAAAAGTCAATCAGATATCGAGATTCTTTACGAACCGCGCGTTCTGCTCGATGAATTCCCGCCTCGGCTCGACCTTGTCGCCCATCAGGATCGTGAACACCTCGTCCGCCGCCGCCGCGTCCTCGGTCTCGACCCTCAGCATGATACGGCGGGCGGGGTCCATGGTGGTCTCCCAGAGCTGCTCGGGGTTCATCTCGCCGAGACCTTTGTAGCGCTGAACCTCGCTCTTGGAGGATCCTTCGGGGAACATCTCTTTGAGAAGCCGGTCGCGCTCCTCGTCGGAATAGGCATAGCGGACTTTTTTGCCCTTCGCAATGCGGTAGAGCGGCGGCTGGGCGATATAGACGTGCCCCTCCTCAACCAGCGGGCGCATGAAGCGGTAGAAGAAGGTCAGCATCAGCGTGCGGATATGCGAGCCGTCGACATCGGCATCGGCCATGATAATAATTTTGCCGTAGCGCAGTTTTGTGAGGTCGATCTCGTCGCCGAGGCCGCAGCCCAGCGCGAGGATGACCGGCGTCAGCTTGTCGTTGCCATAGACTTTGTCGAGACGCGCCTTCTCGACATTGAGCATTTTGCCCCAGAGCGGCAGGATGGCTTGGAACGTGCGGTCGCGCCCCTGCTTGGCGGAGCCGCCTGCGGAATCTCCCTCCACGATATAAATTTCGGTGTTGACGTTGTCGCGGTCGGAGCAGTCGGCAAGCTTGCCGGGCAGGGAGGCGCTTTCGAGCACGGATTTACGGCGGGCAGTCTCCCGGGCCTTTCTTGCGGCCTCGCGCGCCCTCGCCGCGCCGAGTGCCTTATCGTAGATCGCCCGCGCGACGGCGGGGTTCTCCTCGAAATAAGTCATCAGCTTTTCGTAGGTCATGGAATCCACCATGGTGCGCATTTCCGTGTTGCCCAGCTTGGTTTTGGTTTGACCTTCAAATTCGGCGTCTGTCAGCTTGACGGAGACGATCGCCGTCAAGCCCTCGCGCACGTCGTCGCCGGTCAAATTTTTATCGTTGTCCTTCAGGATTTTTTTCTCGCGGCCGTAGTCGTTGAAGACCCGTGTCAGCGCGTTTTTGAAACCGGTCTCGTGCATGCCTCCGTCCACCGTGTGGATGTTGTTGGCGAAGCTCATCACAAGCTCGTTATAGCTGTCGTTGTACTGCATGGCGACTTCCGCCAGAGAATCCCCGTTCTGCGCGCTGATATAGATGACCTCCGGATGGACGATCTCAAGGCCCTTTTTCCTATGGATGTGTTCCACGAAACTGCGGATGCCGCCCTCGTAGCAGAGGGTCTCTCTGCGGATATTCTCCTCGTCGCGGCTGTCTGTCAGGATAAATCTTACACCGGCGTTGAGGAAAGCCTGCTCCCGAAGCCTCGCAAGCAGCGTTTCGTAATCGAATTCCAGCGTCTCAAAGATCTCGGCATCCGGTTTGAAGGTGATGACCGTGCCGGTCATATCGGTGTCGCCGATGACGGTAAGTTCCGAATTCGGCGTGCCGCGCTGAAACGTCTGACGATAGGTGTGATGGCCGTCGTTGACCTCAACCTCCAACCACTCGGAGAGCGCGTTGACGACGGAGGCGCCAACGCCATGCAGGCCGCCGGATACCTTATATCCCGTGCCGCCGAATTTGCCTCCGGCGTGCAGCACCGTCAGCACAACGGTGACGGCCGGGATGCCAAGCTTCGGCTGAATGCCGACCGGGATGCCGCGGCCGTTGTCGGTGACACGGATGATGTCGCCCTTGAGGATCT
>CAZLMO010000003.1:0-41366 GCA_964560915.1 uncultured Oscillospiraceae bacterium | reverse complement strand
TGCCCTGGGAGAACAGCTCGATGGCGTTGCGGTCGTCGGAGGTGATGGAGGCCGGGTCGGTGGTCTTGGTGGTGTAGAGGCTGTCGACCATGAACTGCAGCGCCGCGACGTTCTCCGGCGTGTTGATGGTCGGGTTGAGGTCCTCATCCTGGAGGCTACCACCGAACGCGCAGACATAGTCCATGTAGTAGCAAATCAGGCCCTCCGCCTGGGCCCAGCCGTATGCGCTGCCGTACTCGCAGGCTCCGGCGGTCTGGAGCTGCTGGCAGACCTGGTCATATTCTTCCCACGTCTCCGGAAGCTCGGTGATGCCGGCGTTCTCAAGGATTTCCTTGTTGTAATACATGAAAAACAGGTCGTTGAACATCGGGAGCCCATACATCTTGTCGTCGTAGCGAAGAATATCCATGCAGACGTCCAGAATGCCGCTCTTCATCTCATCGGTGATGCGGTCGTCCACGCACTCGATGTAGCCGTTGGTGACGTACTCGGGCGTCCAGATGCAGTCGACGTCGACGACATCATAGGTATCGGTGCCGGCGGCAAGGGCGGTGACCTCTTTCTGGTGCAGGGCGTCATATCCGACGGACTGGAAATTGATTTTGATGCCGGGATGGGATGCTTCAAACTCCGGAATGACGGAAGTGCGGAAGCCGGCGAAATCGTCGGAGGACAGGACATTGATCGTGACGATATCGCCGCTTTCCGTGCCGGAAGTTTCGGCTTCGGGCACGGATGAGCTCTCCTCCGTGGTGCCCGCGCATCCGCCGAAGCAAAGCGTCAGAGCAAGAACTAAGGCCACAAGAGAAAACAGCTTTTTCACAGTTTGACCCTCCTTGATAGCAGATAATTTGTTCGGACTTTATATTGTTATCCTCCGGCCGGAAGCCGCCCGCTCCCGAATTCCCTCTCTGTGCCGGGCAGGCAATCCGGGCCGGTGATAAAAATATCGTTTCCCCGTCTTTCGTCCCCGCGGCCTTGTCCACGCGGCTCCGCCGCACACCCCGGAAGCCACGGCCGGAACAGGCGCAATTTATTTTTATAAAAAAACATCTTTCAGACCCAACGTAAGTTTACCATTCGATTCCTAAACTGTCAATAAATTCCATATCTTTTATTTCTATTTTTAAGTAATTTTACATTAAAAATATTGTAGTTTTTTTCTTCAATTGTACAAACGGCACAATTTTCGGTGAAATTCGCGTGTGGAATCTTTTACGGCTGTAAAGTTTGATTTTCCCGCGTTTTGTGGTATAATTTTTTTTAACAGAATCTGCGTTTAAAAAGGAGGGGGCCGTCTTGGGCATCGCCGCGGAACGGGTGACGCATGTGTTTGCGCCTGTCAATGATGAAAAAAGCGTTGTGCTCGTGCTGGGGACGATGCCGTCGCCCGCGAGCCGTGCGCAGGGATTCTATTATTCCCATCCGCAGAATCGCTTCTGGCCGGTGATGGCCGCGCTCTTCGGCGAGCCGCAGCCGCAGACCCCGGAGGAGAAGACGGATTTTGTCCTGCGACACCGCATCGCGCTCTGGGATACGCTCGCCGCCTGCGACATCGAAGGCGCCGGGGATGCTTCGATCCGGAGGCCGGAGCCGAACGATCTCTCCTGCATCTTTTATACGGCGAATATCCGGGCCGTATTCACAACCGGTGCCGCCGCCCACGGATTTTATCAGAAATTCCATGCCGGAAACTATGCCGCGCCGGAATTTCGCCTGCCCTCCACAAGCCCCGCGAACGCAAAAATCCCCCTCGCCGGCCTGATCGAGAGCTATAAAAAAATCATGGAATATTTATAAAAACGGCCTCGGAAAAATTTTGATAATTTTTCGGCAGAAAGAGAAGTTTCAGCACTTCTCTTTTTTTGTATATTCCCCACCGGCTTCGAGCAAAATACGGGTAAACGAGATTCGAAAAAGGTGGTCAAAAATATGAAAAATGATTCAGGAGAAAACGGAGGCGTCCGTTTTGTTGCCGGGAAAGGATTTTATATCGCTCTGGCGGTCTGTCTGCTGGGCGCGGCGGCCGCGGCATGGATTTCGGTCGACCGCAGCCTGGAGTCTGCAAAAGAGCAGGAGGACGTTCCGATTGAAGAGACGGCGGAATCCTACGGTTTTGAAGAAGTAAACGAAAACGAAGACTATGACGAGCCGGAGGAACCGGCCGAGGTCCCGGTTGAGGCTCCTCAGGAAGATGTGCCTGTAGAGGCCGGCGACAATACGGTTGAAATCGAGGAACCCGCCGAAGAGGCGGATGCGGCCGGGGAGGAGATCGCGCAGGATCCCACCGCGGAAGCCGGCATCTTCAGCAATAAAACGATCTGGTCCCTTCCGGTGGAGGGCGACATCATCAATGATTTCAGCAATGGGGAACTCGTCAAAAACGAAACCCTGAACGAATGGCGCACCCACAACGGCATTGATATCGCCGCCGAGGTCGGCTCCGATATCCATGTCTGCGCGGACGGCACCGTCTCCCGCATCTGGAGCGACCCGATGTGGGGCGAATGCGTCCAGGTCGAGCATGAGGACAGCGTCATCTCCCTTTACTGCGGCCTTGCGGCAGATGGCATCAATGTCAAAGAGGGCGACACCGTCTCCTGCGGCGACGCGCTCGGCGTTCTTGGCGAGACAAACCTCGCGGAAATCGGCGCGGACAGCCACCTGCACTTCGTCATGAAGCAGGACGATGCTTATGTGGATCCGCTGCAGATTATGGGTATGGAATAACCGGATTTTCTGTTCGCGACGGGCGGCGTTCCCAAAAAGGATGGGGCGCCGCCCGTTTTTTTGCGGAGAAAATCGTCCTTCTGAAAAACCCGCCGCACCGGCCGGATTCTTATGGACATGTATCCGCGTTTTGTGTTATGATAAAAAGAATTCTCGGCAAAAAATGTTGCCGGATTTTTGATGAATGGGGGCGGTATTCTGGAAACGGAAAACCGGCTGGAACTTGTCGGCCTGCAAAAGACATGTGCTTTGGAAGAACTCCACAGCTGCAATGAAATGACCGCGCCGTTCGGGCTTTCCTTATCCGATACGCAGATGACGGCGCTCGTGGAAAACCGGTTCGAGGCGCTGCAAAATACGGGAAGGGTGGAATTCGGCGAGGGCATCCTCAAAAAATTGATCTATGCGTTCTGCGACTCCCCTTTCTTAACGCAGGAAAATTATGAGGAGACGATCTCCGATCTGCAGGATATTTTTTATTATTTTAAAAATGAATCTCTGGAGCGGGTTTCGGATGACGAATTGATCGGGTATATAAAAAAAGTCTTCGACGGGCGGGCGCAGGGTTCCGTCGAATATCTGGAAGGAACCTCCTTGGAGGAGCTCTGCCGTTCGGCGCGGGAGGGGTACGATCCTTTTGTCAGGAACGAGGACGAGAACAGGAACGAGGTTGAGGATGAGGACGAGGACGAGGCGGGTGATCTGTTCTGAGTAAAAAAGACGCGCTGGCCCTGCCTCAGGATTTTTTTGATTTTGGTGCGCTTTCCGATGAGGAGCAGGCCGCCGTTCAGCTGAAGCTCTGGCAGCTTCTCACAAAACGGACCGCCCTTTATACGATGGGAGAGAGTTCTTCCGTCCCCGTGGAGACGGCGCAGGAGCTGCTTTCCTCTGTCTGCTTCACCATCGGCGAGGCGGCGGGGCGGGATGGGCTCTCTTCCTCCGGGCTTGCCGGCTCGGATTTTGATGTGCTTTTTGCCCACGGTCAGGAAGTTATCAAAGAAAAGATTACGGAGGGCCGGAGGCTCTGGACGAACGCCTGCCTGACCGCCCCGGAAATCCGGAATCAATCCTATCGGGATACGCTGCGGGAAATCGGCGCGTTTTTTCGTCGGTATGATTTCCGCTATTTTGCTCATCAAATCCCATGCAGCATCGATTATCAGCTCTGTTTCCCGGTGCCGGAGAGCCTTTCCGGCATCCGCTATGTAAGCGAATACCTACGGCGGATTCTGATCGAAAACGGCATCCTGCACTGCTTTGAGAAGGATCTCGTGATCCGGCTTTTAAAAAGCTGCTGCCCGGATTACAGCGGCCTTCTGATCAACCTCTGTGAGTCGACCGTCACGAACGCGCTCGGGCTCACGCTGCTAAGGGAGGATCCCCACGGCCTGCAAATTACCGATGAGCATCGCAAAAGCTTGCTTGAGCTTTTGCGCCCCCTCTCGAAGCCCGAGAGGAAATCCACGTTTGAGCACGCTGCGGAGCTGCTTTGCCGCTCCCTGCGGATCTGTGATCCGGCGGCGAAGGATTATCTCTCCCGGATCGCAGATGGGATCTGCCCCAGGCTTTCCCCCGCCATAAACGCGGGGAATCTTTCCGGCTTGTTCCCCTCTTTATGCTGAGAAAACCCGAGCCGTTTTCCATTCGCTCAAAAAACGGATATTCCGCCGCCGATCGGCTACGCCAGCCTTTCGAAACCCGATAGGCCGATACCGATGAGGCGGGTGATGGATTCCGCGCTTTTAAGAAATCGCTGGAAACCATGATTTATAAAACATCTCTTTTTCTATTTTCGGAGCCTCCTTGCCGGGCAGAATCCCACCTGTTGGAAACCGAATCTTGGAGTGACCACCGAACAAAAACTCACCGCGCGGCAGCCATGTCGGGCGGCTTTTTTTCGTTTTAGCTTGACTCCCCCGTCCTGCTGGGATCGGCGAAAAAACTTTCCCCCACCGCATCGAGCGAGGCAAGCCGATATTGTCGCAAGAGGGATATACAAACTTTCCCGTACAACCTGCTTTGGCCGTTGCGGGGCAGACGATGCAATGAAAAGATTTTTCATTGCTTTTCGAGAGGCCCGCCGGTGCCTCTTTCAGAATCCGTACATGCCTCCGGTTGAATCGGCAGGTACGATTTTTTTCCTCATTTCTTCCCGATGGTGCCTTTTTGCGTTAAAGAGATCCGACAAAACTTCCCTTTCCTTTCGTCCTGTGATAAAATGGAAACAGAGTGAAAAGGAGGGATGTTGCCATGCTTCGACTGATTATCGGCACCGACAGCCGCGCCAGAAGGCGGGCTCTATATGACCGCATCGCCGGCGCGGGCGAGAGCGCTCTGCTGATCGTGCCGCGGCAGTTCTCCTTTGAGAGTGAAAAACTGCTGGGCGCGTTTCTTGGCAGCGAAAAGAGGAGCCTCGCCGAAGTGCTGAGCTTCCCGAAACTTTGCGAGCGGATCTTTCATCAGTATGGCGGGTTTGCCGGAGACCACATCGACGATACCGGCCGGCTCCTGCTGATGAGCGCCGCCCTCTCCGAGACGGAGGACGAACTGCGCTTTTTCACAAAATCCGCAAAGGATGCGGCTTTTGCGGAGGAGCTCGTGCAGGCGGACGGCGAACTGCGCAAGGGCGGCGTCTCCGGAGCCGACCTTGAAAAGATTGCAGGGGACTATGCCGGCTCCGTTCTGGGCGAAAAGGCCGCCGATCTTACGAGAGTTCTCTCTGTCTACCGCGCGATGGTGAGCGCGGGCTACGCGGACGAGCTGGATGAGATCCCCCGCGTCTCCGCGATGCCGGAGACGAAGGAATTTTTCCGTGATAAAAAAATCTTCTTTGACAGTTTTAACCGCTTCAGCGCCACGGAAACGCGCCTTGTCTCCCTGATGCTGGAGGCGGCGCCGGAGGTCACGGTCTCGCTTTGCTGCGACACGGTCTTTGACCGTCTCGGCGGGACGGGTCCGTTTGCCGTCTGCCAGAAAACGGCTGCCCGGCTTCACCGTGCCGCCGTGGATGCCGGCATCCGCGTGTTCGTCGAGGAGGCGGGCTTCTCTCCCGAAGGGGAAATTGCCCCGGCCGTCCGGCATTTGACGGAGCATTTCCTCCAGCCGGTCCCCGTGCCGTTTTCCGGGGATTTTTCCGGCGCGGTGGAGCTTTATCAGGCCGCGAACCCGTATGAGGAGGCCTCCTTTGTGGCCTCTTATATCCGGGAGCTGGCGGAACGGGGATATCGCTGGCGCGACATCTGCGTCATCGGGCGGGAGCTTTCCTCTTATGAGCATCCGCTGATCAACGCCTTTGAAAAAGCCGGCATCCCTTACTTTCTCGATCGGCGGGACGACGTTGCGGATCTGCCGCTGACCGCTTTTTCATTGGCGGCGCTTGAGGCCTGCCTGCGGAATTTCGAGGCCGCGTCGGTGCTGCGCATGATGAAGACCGGGCTCCTTTCCTTCTCCGAGGAGGATGTGGCCGAGTTTGAAAATTACTGCGAGATCTGGAGCATCCGCGGGCGGCTTTTCCTGCAGCCGTTCACCGCGGGCCCCTCCGGATTCGACCCGCCCGCCGAGGGCGACGATGCGCTGCTTGAGCGGTTGGAATCCATGCGCCGGCAGGTCATGGAGCCGCTCGAGGCCCTGAAAAGCGGCCTTGACCGCTGCGACGGGCGCCGCTTCTGCGACGAATTTTTCCGCTTCCTCGAAGCCTGCAAGATTCCCGACGGCCTGCGCCGCCTTTCCGATACTTACGAGGCGGCCGGCAGGCTGCAGGCCGCCGCCGAGCTCTCTACGCTCTGGGATTCTCTCGTCGCGCTGCTTGACCGCTTCTATACCGGCCTCGGCGGCGTCTCCCTCGGCCTCGCCAAAATGGCCAAGCTTTTTTCCATGTCTGTTTCCTCGGCGGATCTCGGCGTCGTGCCGCAGACCGCCGACTGCGTGACCATCGGCACCGCCGACCGTCTGCGCCCGGTGGATTCCGGAGCTGTTTTTATCATCGGCCTCAACGATCAGGTCTTCCCCGCGCCGGTCGGCGCCGCCGGTCTTTTCAGCAGCGCGGAGAAAAAGCAGCTCGCGGAGATCGGTTTTGAACTTTCCGACACGGAGGAAAACCTGCTGGCGGAGGAGCGCAGCTATGCGTTTACGGCGTTTACGGCGCCGTCGAAGAAGCTTGTCGTCTGCCGCAGCCGCTGGGATATCAAAGGCGACGAGATCGGGGAATCCTCTTTTCTCGCGCGGCTCACTTCGCTGTTCCCCGGGCTTCCCTCGAAAAACTCCGCCGATTACGGCAGGGAGTTTTTCCTGCGGACGGAGCGCAACGCCTTCGACGCGCTGGCCGAATCCGGCGAAAAGAGCGCCTGCTCCGCCGCCCTGCGGGAATTTCTCTGCGCACGCCCCGGATGGAAGGAAAAATGTGAACGGCTTGGAAGCGGCGTCGCTCCTTCGCGCTTCGCGATCACGGAGCCGGGCCTTGCCGACGAGCTTTTCGGCCGGAAACTGCGCCTCTCCGCCTCAAAAATTGAGGCCTACGAGAGCTGTCCATTCTCGTTTTTCGTACAGAGCGGCCTGCGCCTTAAAGAGCGCCGGAAAGCGGAGCTCTCGCCGCTCGACACCGGCACACTGATCCACTACATCCTTCAGGTCATGCTGCAAACCTATGGCGGCAGAGGGCTGGCCGAGCTGCCCGAAAAGGAGCGAAAGGCGGCCGTTCTGAAGCTTTTGGAGGAATATCTCTCCGGCGTGCTCGGCGGCGAGGAGAATAAATCCGGGCGCTTTCTTTACTTATATTCCCGCCTTGCCGGGCACCTCACACGGCTCTTTGACCGGATCGCCGAGGAATTCCGGCAGTCCGAATTTGAGCCGGCGGGCTTTGAAGTGCCCGTTTCGGAGGAGGAGGGCGTGGAGCCTCTGCGTCTTCTCACCCCGGATGGAAAAACCGTGCTCGTGGAGGGACGCATCGACCGGGTGGACGTGCTCGAAAAGAATGGAAAAAAATATGCCCGCGTCGTGGATTACAAATCCGGCACGAAATCCTTCGACCTCTCGGACGTCTATTACGGCCTCAATATGCAGATGCTGATCTACCTGTTTTCCATCTGGCAGGATAAACGCAGCGAATTCGGCGGCGACACGCCCGCGGGCATTCTCTATATGCCGGCGAAGGATACCGCCCCCGCCGCGGAGCGCGGTGCCGCCGCGGACCCATCCTCTTCCGACGCCGCCGCACGTTTCCGGATGAACGGCCTGCTGCTCGATGACTTTTCCGTGCTCAATGCGATGGAGCCGGGCCTCGCTGGCGTCTACATCCCCGTGAAAATGAAGCCGAACGGCTACGATACGGCAAACCTTGCGACGCTCGAGCAGTTCGGCGCCATTCAAAGACATGTCGCCTCCGTGCTCGTTTCCATGACAGAGGAGCTTGGCGCCGGCAGGATCGAAGCGCTCCCCGTCGCGCGCGACGACAAAAAGCAGTGCGAATTCTGCCGCTTCCGTTCCGTCTGCCGGATACCGGAGGATGGGCCGTGCGCGAAGCTCGGCAGGCTTACAAAAAATGATTTCTATGACGGCATCGGAGGAGGCGGCGTATGAACCGGATCGAAGCGCTCCCCGTCGCGCGCGACGACAAAAAGCAGTGCGAATTCTGCCGCTTCCGTTCCGTCTGCCGGATACCGGAGGACGGGCCGTGTACGAAGCTCGGCAGACTGACGAAAAAAGATTTCTTTGACGATATCGGAGGGGGCGGCCTATGAGCAGGATCGAAGCCCTTCCCGTCGCGCGCGACGACAAAAAACAATGCGAGCTCTGTCGCTTCCGTTCCGTCTGCCGGATGCCGGAGGACGGGCCGTGTACGAAGCTCGGCAGGCTGACGAAAAAAGATTTCTTTGACGATATCGGAGGGGGCGGCCTATGAGCGGACATAATTGGAATCCGGAGCAGCTTCAGGCGATTGAAGCGAAGGGCGGCACGCTCCTTGTCTCCGCCGCGGCCGGCAGCGGCAAGACCGCCGTTCTGACCGAACGTGTGCTGCGGATGCTGATCGATGAGGAACATCCGGTCGACGCGGATCGTTTTCTCATCATGACCTTTACCCGCCTCGCTGCCGGAGAGATGAAAAGCCGCATCACCGAGGCTCTTTCGGAAAAATTGGCGGAAAAGCCCGACGATATCCGGCTCGCAAGGCAGCAGATCCTGCTCGAAAAAATGAAAATCGGCACGATAGATTCCTTTTGCCTCGAGCTCGTGCTGGAGCAGTTCAGCCCGCTCGGGATCTCTCCGCAGAGCCGCGTCGCCTCCGAGAAGGAGCTGGGCATCCTCAAAAACGAGGTTCTCACCGAGGTGATGGAGGAAAACTACGCGGCAAAAGACCCCGGCTTTCTTTCGCTCAGCGAGACGCTTGGCGCCGGGCGGGACGATTCCGACCTCGCCGATACCGTTCTCAGCCTTCATGGTTGGCTTCGCACCCGGCCGCATTATGAAGACTGGCTCGATTCGATCCATAATTTATACGATTCGGATATTCCCGTTAAAAATCACCCGTGGGGAAAAAATATTCTGGAATATGCGGGTGAAGCGCTTCGGAACTGCGGGGAGCAGGCGGCATATGCCCTCTCGCTCGCGAATCGGGAGGCGGATGTTCTCTCCGCCTACGGGGCGGCGCTCGCCTCGGACGCAAAGATGCTGGATCTCCTCTCCGGCCTCGCGGAAAACGGCGGCTGGGATGAGCTGCGCGGCGCTTTGCAGGCCGTAAGCTGGGCAAGACTCGGCTCGCTGCGCGGCTGCGGAGGGGCGGTCGGCCCCCGGGTAAAAGAGATCCGGGACGGATATAAAAAAACGGTCTCGGATCTTGCGAAAAAGCAGTTCTTCGCCTCGGAGGAGGATTTCCGGGAGGACGTCGGCATGCTCGCACCGCTCACGGAGGATCTCTTTTCCCTGACGATGGAATTCGACCGGCGCTATTCCGACAAAAAGCGTGAGAATCTGCTGCTGGATTACGCCGACCTTGAGCACTTCACCCTCGGTCTGCTGACCGAAAGGAATGGCGCCGGCAAATACATTCCGACCGCGGCGGCAAAAGAAATTTCTTCCCGCTACGAGTATATCCTCATCGACGAGTGCCAGGATATCAACGCCGCGCAGGACGCCGTCTTCCGCGCGCTCTCCCGGAACGGAGAAAATCTCTTTTACGTCGGCGACGTAAAACAGAGTATCTACCGCTTCCGTCAGGCGATGCCGGAGCTCTTCCTCCAAAAGCGGAATTCGTGGCCCTCTTTTGACGGCAAAACCTATCCCGCCGTCGTCACCTTGGGGCGCAACTACCGCAGTCGGAGGGATATCACCGGCGCGGTCAATTTTCTCTTTTCTCAAATCATGATAAAAGCGGCCGCAGAGATGGATTACGGCCCCGGGGATCGGCTGATCGCTTCCGCGGAATACCCGGAAGACGGCCTTGCCCGCTGTGAGCTGATGCTTGCGGAGACCGCGACGGAAAACGAAAAATATCCGGATGCCGAGGCCGAAGCCGTGGCGGAAAAGATCGGTGCGATGGTCCGGGCGGGTGTGACCGTAAAAGACGGAGAAGCCATACGTCCGGCCGAATATTCGGATTTCTGCATCCTGCTGCGCTCCATGAAGGGTCGGGGAGACCTCTTCGCCGAGGCCTTGCGAAGGCGCGGCATCGGCGTGAGGTGCGAACGATCCGAAGGGTTTTTCTCAAGGCCTGAGATCGCTGCCGTACTGGATGTGCTGCGCGCGGTCGACAACCCGCTGCTTGACCTCCCCCTCGCGGGCGCGATGCTCTCCGAGATGTTTTTCTTCACGCCGGACGACCTCGCTCGGATCCGGCTCAAAGGCAGAAACCTGCCGTTTTTTCGAGCCGTTAAGTTTGCGGCGAAGGACGGCGACGAAAAATGTGCCCGGTTTTTGAACTTTCTTTCGGAGATGCGAACCTATGCCGCCTGCGAAAGCGCCGACGCCGTACTGGAGCGGATCTATGAAGAGACGCAGTTTCCCGGCATCATGCGGGCCGGCGAAAACGGTGAGGAAAAGCTCGCGAACCTGCGTTTGCTGATCCGTTACGCCTCCGAGCGGGAGGCCGCCGGCTGGAAGGGTATCTTCGGGTTCCTGCGCTTCGTCGACCGCCTCCTTGAAAAGGGCGACGACCTCGAGCCGGCGGGGCAGGCTTCCCGCAGCGGCGGCGCGGTGCGCATTATGACCGTCCACGGCGCAAAAGGGCTTGAGTTCCCGATTGTCTTTTTTAGCGCCGCCGGGCGAAAATTCCATAACGACAGCCGGGTGGATCGCCCCGCCGTCCACCCGACGCTCGGCTTTGCCTGCGCAGGTCGGGATTCGGCGACCGGATTGCGATACAAAACCGTGCCGCAGCAGGCCCTCGGCCTCGCTCTCAGAAAAAGCTCTCTCGCCGAGGAGATGCGCATTCTCTACGTCGCGCTGACGAGGGCGAAGGAGCGCCTCATTATCACCGGCTCCATGCCGGATGCGGCGGGTTATCTTTCCACGCTCGCCTCCGGCGCAAGGGCGGAGGAATCCCTCGATGCCTTCACGGTTGCAAACGCAAAATCCCTGCTTGACTGGATCTGCACCGCCCTGCTGCGCCACCCGGATGCGGCGGAATTCCGCATGCTCGCGGGTCTTGAAGATCTCGAGCCCCTACCGGACGATACCCGATGGGCTTTCTCCGTCCGGAGGCCGGGCGAGGCGGCAAAGCAGGAGGAAACGGCCGCCGAAGCCGCCTCGCCGGAGCCGGACCGTGCCCTGCTTGAGCTGCTGGAGCGGCGCTCCGCGTGGGCCTATCCGTATGCCGTCTCCGCGTCGATCCCGGCAAAGAAGGGGGTCTCCGAACTGACGCACGGCGAGCTGTACGAGCGGTCGCGCTTTTCGGCGAGGCCGATGCACGGCGTCCTTTCCGGCGCGGAGCGCGGTACGGCGCTGCACGCCTTCCTGGAATTTGCCGATTTCAAAAAGGCGGAGCTCTCCTTGGAGGATGAGCGGAAGCGTCTGACGGATTTCGGCTTCCTAACCACGAAACAGGCTTCCGCCGTCGATCCGGAAAAACTGCGCGCCTTCTTCCAAAGCGGGCTTTATCAGAGAATCAAGGCTTCGCCGCGGGTGCTGCGCGAATACCGCTTTATGCAGGATCTCCCCGCGAAGGAGCTTGGCTACGATGCCACCGGCGGCGAGACCGTCACCGTGCAGGGCGTCGCGGACTGCATCTTCGAGGAGAACGGCGAGCTTTACATCCTCGATTACAAAACCGACCGCGCGGATCGGACCGAAACCCTCGCCGAGCTTTACGGCGACCAGCTCCGGCTGTATAAAAAACTGCTCTCCCTCTCGATGGGAAAAGAAGCCGCCGGCCTGCTGATCTGGTCGTTCCATTTCAGTCAGGAGCTCCGCGTGGAGTGAACCCCGCGCCGCAAAAATTCCGAACCCTTTTCCGCACTTTGGAAAACCGAAAGGCTTCCATCTCCGTATGCCGCGGCCGCATACCCGCTTTACCTCCGGGAAGGACCTTCCGAGGCTTATTTTCCGGAATCCCCATGGAAAGAAAACTGCCGTATGGAGAATCTCACCGTACATTTCTTTATGCTAAAATAGACCCATGTGGCCGCAGGGCCTGCCCTATCGCGGCCGCGCGCCCGATCCGCCCTTCCAGGTGGAAATTTTGTTTGCTCTTTCCGGCCGGGAACTTTGCGCGGAGCGAGCCTTCGGTTTTTTTTCAGGCCCCGGCGCTTTTTACGTTCTTCTTTTGGTTTTTTTTAAAAAAAGATTCGTTTTTATGAAAATCGGCGGCCGGGGATAGTGACTTTTCTTTTCATATTTTATATAATCATTTTGTAAGCTGCGGAAGGTTTTTCCCAGCTTCGGGAATCCTCTGCTTTTATCCCCGGCAGCGGGAAGAAAAAAATACGAATCGAATTTCAGGAAAAGAGGGAAATTGTTATGGCGTTTCTTGATAAGCTGAACGACCTTGCGAAGACTGCGGTCGATAAGACCGGCACCGCGATCGAAAACGGAAAACTCAGTGTGAAGATCACCGGGGAGGAACGGAGCATCTCCGCCGCCGCCACAAAGATCGGGGAGTATTACCTTGCGAAGCTGGATGCGGGTGAAGTTCTGGATGACCCGGTCATGGAGATTTATGCCGAGATCACCGAACACCGCCGCAACGTCGAAGCCATGCGCGCCGAACTGAGCGGCCCAAAAGCCGCCCCCGTTGCTGAAACCGCCGCCGATGCAAAATTCTGCAAAGCGTGCGGCGCAAAGCTCGCTCCGGGCGCAAAGTTCTGCCCGGAATGCGGCGCTGGGCAGTAAAAAGTTTAAGAAGACTCGTAGGCGGAGGAAACGCATTCGGCGTTTTCTCCGCTTGCTTTTTTATTTTTCGGCCCCGTCCGTTTCCGGCGTGACGCGGAATTCCCGGGGATCCGGCGTGGATCTGCGCCCCATGCCTTCTTGGAATAACCGCCCACAGGTGCTTTATTCCCGAAAAACAACGTGCCGTTTCCACCTGTTTGGAGCATAATATAAAATTGCAGGTTTTGAAGACCGGGCGGCGCTTCCCCCCCTATCTCTTCTTTCAAAAAAACGGCCTTCTCTCTTTTTTGGGGGAGATCGGGTATCACTTTCCTCTTTTCCTCCGGATTTTTCAGGGAGCAAAAAGGATTTTTTTAAGCCGATACTTGACAGAAGCGATCCCAGCGGTTATAATTCTCTTACAAGAAAGCAGAACAAACCGTTCTCACCTGCCCGCAGATGCGAGGCTGGTTAATCGTCCCGGCATTTTTTTGCCGGATTGCGGTGCGCGGTCTTCTTGGACTGCGCGTTTTTTATTTTTGGAGGTGTTAGCCATCGGCAAACAGGAACTGCTCATCAACGAAGAGATCCGCGACAAAGAACTCCGCGTGATCGATTCCGACGGCAGCCAGCTTGGCATCCTTTCGGCGAGAGAAGCTTTGCAAATCGCAGCCGAAAAAAATTTGGATCTCGTGAAGATCGCCCCTCAGGCGACTCCGCCGGTCTGCCGGATCATGGATTACGGCAAGTATCGCTTCGAGCAAGCCAAGCGCGAAAAAGAAGCGAAAAAGAACCAGCATATCGTCGAGACCAAAGAAGTGCGTCTTTCTCTGAACATCGACACCAACGATTTCAACACGAAGCTCAATCGGGCGAAGAAATTCCTCGAGGACGGCGATAAGGTGAAGCTTTCGCTGCGCTTTCGCGGCAGAGAGATGACCCATACCGAGCTCGGTGCGGATCTCGTTCGAAAATTCGTGAACGAATGCGCGGAGCTCGGCGCCACAGACAAGCCCGTTAAATTGGAAGGCAGAAGTCTTGTTGTCACCATCATCTCCAAAGTGCAGAAATAAGCCTGTCATACCTTGTTTGATACTTGCTTTTTGCAATCAATAATCAGGAGGAAAAAACAATGGCCAACGCGAAACTGAAAACCCATACCGGCGCGAAGAAACGCTTTCGCTTTACTAAGGACGGAAAGATTAAACGCAACAAGGCGTTCAAATCTCATAAGCTGAATTCCTGCCTCAAGGACGCCAAACGCAAACGCAACCTTCGTCACGCCACCTATGCGGATGCTACCACTATGGAAAAACTCAGAAAGATCATGCCCTACGGCGGCTGATTTTTTCCTAAAATAAACATCTATCTATGAATGATATTACGGAGGTAACTACAAATGGCTCGTGTTAAAGGCGGGATTATGTCCCATAAAAGAAGAAAGAAAATTTTAAAGCTCGCAAAAGGATATTTTCTTGGAAGAAGCAAGCTGTTCCGCACCGCGAAGGAAGCGGTAATGAAGACCGGGCGCTATGCGTTTATCGGCAGAAAACAGAAAAAGAGAGCGTTCCGCCGCCTGTGGATCACCCGGATCTCCGCCGGCTGCAAGCTCAATCACATCAACTACTCCCAGTTTATGTATGGCCTCAAGAAAGCCGGCATCACCCTCAACCGCAAGATGCTCTCCGAGATTGCCATCCATGATCCGGAAGGCTTTACTGCCCTTGTGGAAAAGGCGAATGTCGCGCTTTAACGATTGATCAAAACGCCCGGGTTTTTGGAACTCGGGCGAATTGTTATAGTATAGGGTTTGTATCCGACGGATTTTTTTCTCCCAGGAGCTTTCCTTTTCTCTTCTATTTTTGTTATAATATAAAGGAGGAGCCATGCCGATCACAAGCCGCGAAAATCCGATGATTAAGGAAGCCGCCGCCTTGCTCAAAAGCAAAAAAGCAAGGGCGGAGGCCGGTCTTTTTCTGGCGGAAGGGGCAAGGTTATGCGCCGAAGCTTCGCGGAGCGGCCTTGCGGTCCGCCGCCTTTTCTTTACCGAAGAGGCAAGAGAAAAATATCCGGAGTACCTCAAAGACCTGATTCCGATCGCTGCGGATGTGCAGGAAATTACGCTCCCGGTGTCGGAGAAGCTCTCCGACACAAAGACTCCCCAAGGGATCTTTGCGGTCTGCGAATTTCCGGAAAATCGGGCGGATTTCGATCGGGACGGCCTTTTTGTTGTGCTCGACGATCTGCAGGACCCGGGCAACATCGGTACGATTCTGCGCACCTGCGACGCGATGGATGTCCGGGGCGTGCTCCTGTGCGGGAGCGCGGACATCTGGTCGCCGAAGGTGCTGCGGGCATCGATGGGATGCCTGTTTCGCCTGCCGGTCTCCGTCTTCGCGGATGCCGCGGAAGCTTTCTCCACGCTGCATGCGCACGGCTGCACGATTTTCGCGTCCACCCTTTCCACGGATTCCGTTTTGCTCGATCAGGTCCTCTTCCCGAAGCGGAGCGCCGTCGTCATCGGCAACGAGGGCAGCGGCATTCCAACGGAGGATCTCGCGCGGAGCGATACTCTCGTCACCATTCCGATGCCCGGCAGAGCCGAGAGTCTCAATGCCGCCTCTGCCGCGGCTATTCTCATTTATTCCGCCTCCGTCGGTAACCGACAATTCTCAAAAGACTGGAGATGACCGCATGAGCCTTCTTCACTGGATCTGGCTGAGCCTGACACTTTCGCCCGGCAGTCCGAAGATCGACCGTGCTCTGGAGCGTTTTCCGGATCCGGAGGAGCTTTTTCTTGCCGGAAACGGGGCTGCTGCCGAGATCTCCGGTTTTGATCCCTCCGACCTTATCCGCATGCAGGCAACCAGCCTCGACCTTGCGGAAAAAGCGCTCGAACGTGCCAAAAGTTACGGTGCGGACGTGATCATAAAGGATGATCCGGCCTTTCCGGAGCTTCTCCGCAATATTCCCGCCTGCCCCGCCGTTTTGTATGTGCTGGGAGATCTTTCCGTGGCGAAACGCCCGTGCGTCGCGCTGGTCGGCACCCGCTCCATGAGCGAGTACGGCAGAAAAGCCGCGGAAAGCCTGGGCAGGGGTCTCGGTGCCTCCGGCATCACTGTCGTCAGCGGCATGGCCAAGGGGATCGACACAGCCGGGCATAAGGCCTGCATAGAGGCGGGCGGCAAAACCATCGCCGTACAGGGCTGCGGCATCTGCAACACCTATCCGCCCGAAAATAAGGAGCTCAAGGAGATCATCGCGGCAAACGGCGCCGTCGTCAGCGAATTTGCCCCGGATGCCGCCTCCCAGTCCTCTTATTTCCCAATTCGCAACCGCATCGTCTCCGGCCTCTCGCTCGGCGTCTGCGTCGTGGAGGCCGCCGCCCGCAGCGGCACCTCCATCACGGCAAATTTTGCGCTTGAGCAAGGGCGGGACGTCTTTGCCGTGCCCGCGGATGTCTTTCGCAGCACCTCAAAGGGCACCTTCCGTCTCCTGCGCCAGGGGGCGATTCCCGTCTCCTGCGCCGGGGACATTATCGAGGAATACCGGCCGCTTTACGGCGACGAGCTTAGCCCGGAGCCCGCGCACGCCGCCGTGGCCAAACCCGACCAACCGTCGGAGCAGCTCTGGCAGGAGCCCTCCAAAAAGGACGGCCCCCGCTGGCGCGAGATGCCGGAAAACTTGACCGACCACGCGCGGGCAGTCTATTCCATTCTCACGAGAACCCCTCTCTTTGCGGATGATATTTCCTCCATGACCGGGCTTCCCGCCTCGGAGACTGCCGCCGCCCTGACGGAACTGGAGCTCTCGGGACTCGTGAAACCGGTCTCCGGCCGGAGATTCACCCTCGCATAAATCCCCAAAATTTATCACATCATTTGTTTACAACGGATAGAAGGAGTAATTATCACGGCTGAAACACAGGATCTTGAAACCAAAACCGGCCGCAGCGCCAAAGCCTATAAGAATCTCGTGATTGTCGAATCCCCGGCCAAGGCCAAAACCATTCAGAAATATCTGGGGCCCGGCTACGAGGTTGTCGCATCAATGGGCCACGTCCGCGACCTGCCGAAGAGCACGCTCGGGATCGACGTGGCGCACGGCTTTCTGCCGCAGTACATGCTGATCTCCGGCAAGGAAACCCTCGTCCGGAGTCTCAAAAAAGAGGCAGGTTCCGTTGAAAACGTCTATCTCGCGACGGACCCGGACCGCGAGGGTGAGGCGATTTCCTGGCATCTTGCCTATCTGCTTGGGCTGCCGCTCACCGCGGTGAACCGCGTCACCTTCAATGAGATCACCCTCTACGGCGTCAAGCAGGGCATGGCCGCTCCGCGCACGATCGACAGAAACCTTGTCAACGCGCAGCAGGGCCGCCGCATTCTCGACCGCATCGTGGGCTATAAACTGAGCCCCTTTCTCTGGAAAAACATCAAGGGCGGCTCGAATCTCTCCGCCGGGAGGGTACAGTCCGTGGCCGTCCGCCTGATCGTTGACCGTGAGCGGGAAATTCAGGATTTTCAGGTAGAAGAGTATTGGACCATTGACGCAAAGCTCTATGAGCACGGCGAATCCGTTGCCTTTTCCGCCCGTCTCCAAAGCAAAAAAGGTGAAAAAGTGGAAGTTCCCACCGAGGAAGCCGCCAAGGCGATCATGGAGGATCTCTCCGGCAAAGATTTCGTCATCAGCAACGTCAAGAGGGGCGTCCGCAAAAAAACGCCTGCGCCGCCTTTCATTACCTCCACGCTCCAGCAGGAGGCCTCCCTCCGGCTGGGGTTTCAGTCCCGACGCACGATGCGCGTCGCGCAGGAGCTTTATGAGGGCGTCGATGTGCCCGGTATGGGCGCCGTCGGTCTGATCACTTATATGAGAACCGATTCCCTGCGCATCTCCGAGGAAGCGAGGAATGCCGCCGCCGCTTATATCGAAAAAAACTACGGGCCGGATTATCTGCCCCAGACCGCCCATGCTTTCAAGCAAAAGGCCGGCGCGCAGGACGCCCATGAGGCGATCCGCCCGACCATGCCCGATCTGGAACCCGAAAAGCTGCAGGGCTGCCTGACCTCCGACCAATATAAACTTTACAAACTGATCTGGGAACGCTTCATTGCAAGCCAGATGGCCGCCGCCGTGCTCAACACCGTCTCCATCGACATCGAGGCCGGCGATTATCTTTTCAAGGCGAGCGGCTTCACCGTCCGCTTCGACGGCTTCACAAAACTCTATGAAGCGACCGCCTCCGCGGAGGAAGAAAAGTCTTCCGTTCCAAAGCGGGCCGAAAAAGGCGACGTTCTGAGGCTCAAGAGCCTATCTCCAAACCAACATTTTACCCAGCCGCCGGCACGCTTCACCGAAGCGTCGCTCATCAAATCGTTGGAAGAAAACGGGATCGGCCGCCCGAGCACTTACGCGCCGATTATCACCACCATCCTTGCGCGGAACTACGTGGAGCGCGACGGCAAGGCCCTGAAGCCGACCGCCCTCGGCACCATCATTGTCGATCTGATTAAAGAGCATTTTTCCAATATCGTGGATGTGGACTTCACCGCCAAGATGGAAAAAGACCTCGATAAAATCGAGGCCGGCAAAATCGATTGGCAAAATATGATCAAAAAGTTTTTTGAGGATTTTACCAAGGAGCTGGAAGCCGCCCAGCAATCCCAGGGCGCGGAAAAGATCGCCGTTCCGGAAGAGGAAACCGATATCATCTGCGAAAAATGCGGCAGACATATGGTCATCAAAACCGGCCGCTACGGGAAATTCCTCGCCTGCCCGGGCTATCCGGAATGCAAAAACACAAAGCGGCTGGTCAAGGAGGCAAACGGCGCCTGCCCGCTCTGCGGGAGTAAGATCCTGACGAAAAAATCCAAAACCGGCAAAACTTACTACGGTTGCGAGCACAACCCGACCTGCAATTTTATGACGTGGGATGAGCCGACAACCGAAGTCTGCCCGGTCTGCGGCAAGACGCTGCTTCACCGAAAAGGAAAGAACGCCATGTATACCTGCTCCAATCCGGAGTGCGATTATCAGCGCCCGGAGGAGAAGAAAAAATGAGCCGTCCCTTTACCGTCATCGGCGCGGGGCTGGCGGGCTGCGAGGCCGTTTGGGCGCTTGCAAAGGCCGGCGAAACGGTTCGTCTTTATGAGATGAAACCCATGAAATTCAGCCCCGCCCACCATTCCGAAAACTTTGCGGAGCTCGTCTGCTCCAATTCGCTCAAGGCCTTTCGGCCGGAGACCGCCTCCGGTCTGCTCAAAGCGGAGATGAAGCGTCTGAGCTCTTTGACGATGGAGGCGGCGGAGGCCTCCTCCGTCCCCGCGGGAGGCGCGCTCGCTGTCGATCGGGACGCCTTTTCCGCCTATATCACCGACCGTATCCGCTCCCTGCCGAACGTGGAAATCGTCCGTGAGGAGCTGACGGAATTGCCCGCGGAGGGCACCGTCGTCTGCGCCACCGGGCCGCTCACTTCCGACGCCCTCGCGGCATATCTCTCGGAACTCTTCGGCGGAACGCTTTTCTTCTACGACGCCGTCGCGCCGATCGTCTCGGCCGACAGCATCGACTTTACCCAATGCTTCTACGGCGCGCGCTGGGGGCACGGCGATCCGGACTATCTCAACTGCCCGATGGATAAAGAGCAGTACGAGGCGTTCGTGGACGCGCTCCTCCGCGCCGAACGGGCGCCGCTTCACGACTTCGACGCGCCGCCGAACGTTTACGAGGGCTGCATGCCGGTGGAGATCATGGCCTCCCGCGGCCCCGATACGCTCCGTTACGGCCCGATGCGCCCGGTCGGGCTCAAAAACCCGGAGACCGGGCACCGCCCGTGGGCCAACGTCCAACTGCGGAAAGAAAACCGGGAAGGCACCATGCTGAATCTCGTCGGCTTCCAGACAAACCTCAAATGGGGCGAACAGAAGCGGGTATTTTCGATGATTCCGGGCCTTCTGCATGCGGAATTTCTGCGTTATGGCGTGATGCACCGGGATACGTTCATGGACAGTCCCCGCCTGCTGGGCGAGGATCTCTCCCTCCGGAGCGATGGTCGGCTCTTTTTCGCCGGCCAGCTCACCGGGGTGGAAGGATATATGGAATCCGCCGCCACCGGCATTCTGGCGGGCATCAACGCCCACCGCCGCGAGGCCGGGGAAGCTCAGCTCCTCCTGCCGCGGGAGACGATGCTGGGCGCGCTGGTGCGGTACATAACCGGTGCCGATCGTATGGAAACCGGTGTGCCGGAGGAAAAGCCCTCCGTAAACCCGGAAGAAGCAAATCTGCCGCTTTCCGCGGATTCTCAGGCTGCGGCGGATCTTCCGTCCGCGTCTCCCCGACCGGCGGATTTCCAGCCGATGGGCAGCAACATGGGTCTGCTTCCGCCGCTGGAGACCCATATTCGCGGCAAGCAGGAGCGCTATCTCGCCCTGTCGGAGAGAGCGCTTGCCGCATTGGACGGTTTGCTGAAATGAGGAAACTCACTCCCCCCTCGGAAAGGAGGATTCTCTGTGAAAATCGCATTAGATATCTATGGCGGCGACAACGCCCCGCTGGCCCCGCTGGAAGGCGCCGCACTGGCTGTTAAGGAGCTGGGCGTATCGATTCTCGCCGTCGGCAAAGAGGTCGAAATGAGGGCCCTCTGCGCCGAAAAAAGCATCCCCACCACCGGGATCGAATTTCTGGACGCGCCGCTTGTGATGCCCGTCTGCGCCGAGCCGACGGAGGTGCTGAAATCTTATAAAGACAGCTCCCTTGCCCTGACCATGAAAGCCGTGGCCGACGGGCGGGCAGAGGCCGTGGTTACCGCCGGAAGCACCGGCGCCGTGGTCGTCGCGGCGACCTTTATCGTCAAGCGCCTTAAAGGTATCAAACGCGCCGCGCTCGCGACGGAGATGCCCGGCCTCGACTCGAACTATATGATGCTGGATCTCGGCGCAAACGTCGAGTGCCGGCCGGAGATGCTGACGCAGTTCGCCATGATGGGCGTCGCCTATATGAAAAACACCGCCGGTGTGCCTGATCCGCGCGTCGGGCTCATCAACATCGGCACCGAGGAATCCAAAGGAACGGATCTGCAGAAGGAGGCCTACGCGCTGCTCCGGCGGTCCGGCCTCAACTTCATCGGCAACGTGGAGCCGCGGGACCTGTTCTTCGGCGTATGCGACGTGGCCGTGGCCGACGGATGGACCGGCAACATCGTATTAAAGACGACGGAGGGCACCGGCCTTGCCTTTTCCAAAATGGTCAAGCGCATGTTTACAAAAAATCTGCTGACCAAGCTCGGCTCCCTGCCGATGAAGGAGAGCATCCGCGACATAAAGCGGAGGACGGATTATTCCGAACGCGGCGGCGCCCCGCTGCTCGGTATCACGAAACCCGTGATCAAAGCCCACGGCAGCAGCGACGCCGTGGCTTTCCGCAACGCGCTGAAACAGGCAAAAATTTTTTATGAGACGGATGTCAACGGCGCGATCCTTTCCGCGCTCGCGGAGATGAAAAGAGGCGAAGAAAAATGAGTTTTGAAGTGCCCCTCGCCCTCGAGGAGGCGGCCGGATACACCTTTGTGAACCCGCGCTATCTTGAGATTGCGCTGACCCATTCCTCCTATGCGAATGAAAATCACGGCCGCTGTGAGAGCAACGAGCGGCAGGAATTCCTCGGCGACGCTGTTCTGAGCATCGTCGTTTCGGATTACCTGTTTCATAATTTCAAACATTTCCCTGAGGGGGAACTCACCAAGATGCGCGCCTCCCTGGTCTGTGAAAAGACGCTGAGCCGCTTTTCCAAGGAGCTGGACCTTGGCGGTTATCTCATGTTCGGCCACGGCGAGGAGCAGATGGGCGGCCGAGAACGGCCCTCCATCCTCTGCGACTCCTTTGAGGCCTTCCTCGCGGCGATTTACCTCGACGGCGGTATGGAACCCGCGCGGGAATTCGTCCTGCGTTTTATAAAGCCCTCTCTTGAGGACTTTGAAAAAGTGCCTTTTAAGGATTACAAAACGCAGCTGCAGGAGATCATTCAGCAGAATCCGGAGGAGCAGCTCACCTATATGCTCATCGAGGAAACCGGCCCCGATCACGACAAGCGTTTTGTTGTGGAAGTCATGCTCAACAGCAACCCGATCGGCCGGGGCGAAGGCAGAAGCAAAAAAGCCGCCGAGCAGATGGCGGCAAAAGAGGCGCTGGAGCTGATGGGCGAATGAGACACGCGAACGTTGCGTTCTTTGTGCCGATGGCCGGGTGCCCGCACCGCTGCTCCTTTTGCGACCAGCACAGCATCACCGGCGAGGCAAAATGCCCCACGCCCGGGGAGGTTGACGCCTGCTGCGCGAAGGCCGCGGCCGCGCTCTCTGGCTTTTCCGCTGAGAGCGAGATCGCCTTTTTCGGCGGCAGCTTTACGATGATTCCGCGGGAGATGATGGTCTCCCTTCTGGAACCCGCCGCAAGGTGGGTGGAATCCGGCGCTTTTTCCGGCATCCGATGCAGTACGCGGCCGGACGCAATCAATGAAGAAATTCTCGGCCTGCTCGCGCGGTACCATGTCCGCTCCATTGAGCTCGGGGCCCAGAGCAGCGATGACGCCGTCCTCGCGGCAAACGGCCGCGGGCACACGTTTTCCGATACCGAGAAGGCCTCGGCACTCATCCGGGAGCGGGGATTCTCCCTCGGGCTCCAGATGATGACCGGCCTGCCCGGCAGCAGCCCGGAGCGGGATATCCGGACGGCAAAGGATTTTATTTCCCTCCGGCCGGAGACCGTGCGCATCTATCCGGCGCTGGTGCTCGACCACACGCCGATGGCCAATCTCTGGAGGGAGGGCACATACCGCCCCCAGACCGTTGAGGAAGCCGCGTCGCTCTGTGCGGAGCTGCTTGATCTCTTTGAAGAGGCCGGGATCCGGGTCATCCGGGTCGGGCTGCATGCGGAACCTTCTCTCGAAAAGAATCTGTTGGCCGGGCCTTATCATCCCGCGTTCCGCGAGATCGCCGAGAGTCTGCGCTTTTACAAAAAAATTACCCCGGAGATTTTGAACTATCCGGAGGGGACGCTCACCGTTTTTGTGAACCCGTCCGAACATTCCAAAGCCGCCGGGCAGAAGCGCGCGAACCTTGATTCCTGGAAGGCGGCCGGATACGAAATCCGGATTTTCGACGACGACGCCCTCTCTTATGGCGAATTTACCGTTTGCCCATCCGAAACCAAGATGATTAGGAAGTGAAATATTGTTCCTGAAATCGCTGGAACTCCAGGGCTTCAAATCTTTCCCGGATAAGACCCGTCTCAACTTCGACCGCGGGCTGACCGCGGTTGTCGGACCAAACGGGAGCGGAAAAAGCAATATCAGTGACGCGGTGCGCTGGGTGCTCGGAGAGCAATCCACTAAGGCCCTGCGCGGCATCAAGATGGAGGACGTGATTTTCAACGGGAGCTCCGGCCGCAAGAGCTACGGTTGGGCGGAGGTGCGCCTTTTTCTCGACAACACCGACCGCACCCTCCCGATCGACAGCGACGAGGTCGTCGTCTCCAGAAAATATTATCGCAGCGGCGACAGCGAATACCGCATCTGCGACAAGGTCTGCCGCCTGCGCGACGTCAACGAGTTGTTTATGGATACGGGCCTCGGCCGGGACGGTTACTCGCTGATCGGCCAGGGCAAGATCGCCGAGATCATCAGCGCCAAAAGCACCCAGCGGCGCGAGATCTTCGAGGAGGCCGCCGGCATCTCCAAATACCGCTACCGCAAGGAGGAGGCCGAGCACAGTCTCGTGCTGGCGGATGAAAACCTGCTGCGGCTTCGGGATAATCTTTCCGGCCTCGAGGAGCGCGTCGGCCCGCTCCGGGAGCAGGCCGACAAGGCGAAGAAATTTTTCGAACTCGCCGAGGAGAAAAAATCGCTCGAGATTTCCGTCTGGATGCGAAACCTGCGCAAGCTCAAATCCCAGCTGCAGGAGCAAAACAGCACGATCAGCGTCTGTCAGGCGGAATACGATTCCCTCGACGCCGATTACAACAAGGCGGAGGAATACATAGGCACCCTCTATGAAGGTATTCGGAACCTGGATTTTGACGTGGAGAGCCGACGCAAAGAAATCGCCGAAAACGAAGCAAAAATCTCCGGGCTGGCGGCCGATTCCGCCGTCTCCAAAAACGAAGTTCAGCACGCCGAGAGCGAGATTGCGCGGATCGGCGGCGAGATCCGGGAGTTGGAGGCCTCCGGCAGCGAGAACGCCGCCCTGACCGAGGCAAAGCAGACGGAGCTTGCCGCGAAGGAGGCCGAAAAAGCCGCCCTCGCCGAAAAAGCGGCCGCCAACACCGCTTCGGCGGAGGCAATCACCGGGGCCGAGGCGAAAAACGCCGCCGCCCGCGCGGAAATCTCCGCGGAGCTTGCGAAAGCCGAGGCCTCGATCGGGCACATCAGCGTCGTGCTGGCCACCGCCGGCTCCGACACCGAGCAGTATGAAAAGCGCCTCGCCGAGATGGACGCTTCCGCCGCCAAAACCGAGGATCTGATCGCCGCAAACGAAAAAGATCTCGCGGATATCGGGGATTTTCTCTCCGACAACGCATCACATGCCGAGTCGCTGCAAAACAGCATCTCCGGCCTCGCGCTCAAAAAGGGCCTGCGGCAGAAACAGCTCGCCGCCATGGAGGAGAGCCGCGCCGCGCTCCAGAAGAACGCGGACGCCGCACTCAGCCGCGCGAAGCTGCTGCAAGACCTTGAAGACCACATGGAGGGCTTCGCCCAGAGCGTGAAGTTCGTTCTGGAAAGAGCCAAGGCGGGTGCCCTGCGGGGAATTCTGGACCCGGTCTCCAACATTCTTTCCGTCGAGAGCAAATATGCCCTCGCCGTCGAGACCGCGATCTCCGGCGCGCTGCAGGACGTCGTCGTCACGGATGAGGACGCCGCCCGCCGCGCCATCGGCATGCTCAAGGAGCAAAACCGCGGCCGCGTCACCTTCCTGCCGCTCACCTCCGTCCACGGAAGCCGGCTTTCGGAAACCAACCTTGAGCACTGCGAGGGCTTCATCGGCCTTGGCAGCGACCTCGTGAAATACGATAAAAAATACGACGGCGTTATTTTAAGCCTGCTCGGGCGCATCGCGGTTGTCGATGAGCTCGGCAGCGCCATCTCCCTTGCGAAAAAATACGGTTACCGCTTCCGCATCGTCACGCTGGACGGCCAGCTCGTCAACGCGGGCGGCTCCCTGACGGGCGGTTCTTCCGTCAAATCCGCCGGCATTCTGAGCCGCCGTCACGAGATCGAGGAGCTACGCGCACAGGCCGAAGCATACCGGCAGCAACTTGCGGACGGAAACGCAGAGTACGTCCGGCTCGAAGAGGAGATCTCCGCCCTCTCCGCCGATTCCCTTGCCACGGAGAGCGAGCTGCGCACCGCCAAGGAAGACCGCATTCGGGCCGAGGCGGAAAAGAAGCATTTTGAAGAAAAAATTTCCGCTGCGAGGGCCGATGCGGAGGAATACGCCTCCCGCCGTGCCGAGATTATCGGGCTCAATACCTCCGCAAAACAGCGCACGGCCGAATTTACCGCTCTGCTCTCCGCCGCGGAGGCCGACAAGGCAAAGGCTCTTGAAACCATCGGCCTGCTTGGGGAAGAGGCCGCCGCCGTTGCGGAAAAGAAGGTGCGCAACGCCGAAGAGGCCCACGCGCTCTCCCTCTCCGCCGCGCTGACGGAAAAGGATATCGACGCCATTCACGCGGATATCGAACGGCTCCGCGTCTCCGAGGAGGAACGCCTCACCCGGAGGGAGGAGCTGAAAACCGGGCTCTCCGGCATGGAAGCCGCCATCAAAATCCACCGGGAGAAGATCGCCGCGGCCGAGGCGGAGACCGCCGGCCTCAATACGAAATCGGCACAGCTCCGGGAGCAGATTGATGCGCTCTATGCGAAGCGGCAGGAGTTCGAGGCAAAAACCACGCAGGAGCGCGGCGCACAGAAGAACATCGTCACGCGCCGCGAAGAGGCCTCCGTTCGGCTTGCAAAGGCGAGAGCCTCTCTCGACGACCTGCAGAAGGATTATGACCACATCATCGGCGATCTCTGGGATGAGTACGAGATCACCTATACCATGGCGGATGAGATCGCCCAGGAGATTCCCGAGCCGCAGAAAGCCCAGCGCCGTCTGGCCGAGCTCCGCAACATGATCAAGGCCCTTGGCCCGGTCAACGTCTCCGCCATCGAGGAATACAAGGAGGTCTTCGGCCGCTACGAATTTATGCGAAAGCAGATCGAGGATGCCGAAAAAGCCCGTGACGAGCTGCGTGATCTTATCCACGGCCTAACCGGCCAGATGAAGACCATCTTCATCGACAGCTTCACCCACATCGCCGGGAATTTTACCGTCGTGTTCAGGGATCTGTTCGGCGGCGGCGAGGCAAGGCTCACGCTCACCGATCCGGATAACGTCCTCGAATCGGGCATCGAAATTTACGTCCAGCCGCCGGGCAAAATCGTCAACCACATCTCCGCCCTCTCCGGCGGCGAGCAGACTTTCGTCGCCATCGCAATCTATTTTGCCATTCTCAAGGTCAACCCGGCGCCTTTCTGCATCCTCGATGAGATCGAGGCGGCGCTCGATGAGGCCAATGTCGACCGCTGCGCCGAATACCTGCTGACGCTCTCCGGAGACACGCAGTTCATCGCCATCACGCACCGCCGCGGCACGATGGAGCATGCCGACCGCCTCTATGGCGTCACCATGCAGGAGGAGGGCGTTTCCAAACTGCTGGAGCTTTCCCTCGACGATATGGAAGCCGTGGAAGCCTGAGGCTTCGAGCCGAATACGATCCCGGACTACACGCCTTCATCGCCATCACACAAGCGCGGCACGATGGAGCACGCCGACCGCCGGCGTCACCGAGGGCGTTTCCAAACTGCCGGAGCTTTCCCTCGACGATATGGAAGCCGTGGAAGCCTGAGGCTTCGAGCCGAATACGATCCCGGACTACACGCCTTCATCGCCATCACACAAGCGCGGCACGATGGAGCACGCCGACCGCCGGCGTCACCATGCAGGAGGAGGGTGTTTCCAAGCTGCTGGAGCTTTCCCTCGACGATATGGAAGCCGTGGAAAAATAGTGCATAAAAGTCCCCCGCGCCTGCCAAACTAATTTCGAATACCGGGAGAAGGGCAGGCGCGGTTTGTGAATATCTTGTTTTTGGATTTGTTTGGGGGGTACCCTGGCGATTTCTCCGCAAACCTTTTTTCCCGGAGCGAATACCGGGAACTGGATTTTGGCGAAAGTTCCGACCGGATGAGGCATCTCTCCGCCGCGCTCGAAAAGCAGGGCCACACGGTCACCGTGCTGGCCGCGCTTCCTACCTTTGATACGGATGAGCACGACGAGCACAAAAAAGAGGGCCTGTTTCTGCCCTGTGAGCACGGTGAAGCCGTCTGGCTCTATGTTCGCGTGCGGCAGGATCGAAACAGCTCCTGCATCCCCTATCGGGCGCTTCTGGATTATAATTTTCTGCTCTACGAATATGCCTCCGACCTTGCAAAGATGCTCAAGCCGGATGCCGTGGTCTCCGCCTCGGCCTATCCGTTCGACATCTACCCCGCGCGGAGGATTGCCAAGAAGGCCGGCGCAAAGCTGATCCGCGACCTGCACGACCTGCTTCCGGACCGGCTCCTCGCTGAGAGCGCCCCAAAGCCGTCCCCGGCCTTTCTCAGTGTGCTGCGCGGCGCCGTGAAGCGGAGCTGCGGGCAGCCGGGGCTTGTGATCTCCTCTATCCCCTCCGCGGACGAATGGATGGAAAAAATCGTAAAGCCGAAAAAATTTCTCTATCTCTCCGCGGCCGCCGCCGATACCCGGAAAAAATGCTCTGAATTTACCGCCGGGCTGATCGAGCAGATCGAGGCCCGCAGGGCGGAGGGACGCTTCACCGTTCTGTATTCCGGCCCGGTCACCGACGGGCGCTCCCTGCGGGCATTCCTGCTCGCCGCAAAGGAGGCAAAGGAGAACCCCGCATTCTTCCTCTCCGGAGACGGCAGCTACAAGATCATCCTGCGCCGCGTCGCGAAGGAACAGGATATTGAAAATTTATATTTTCTGGATGCGGTGCCGGAGGCGGACGAGAAGGCGCTGCTCTCCGCGGCGGACTGTGTGTTTTTCGGCACGAAAAAGGGCTCGCTTTCGGAATACGGCTTTTCCGCGGAACCGGTGCTCTTCCGGATGTTGGCGGGGAGACCGCTGATCTGCGCGACCGGCACGCCGAATGCCCCCGTCGCGCGGACAAACTGCGGCATCCTGACCGAGCCGGAGGATACGGTTGGCATCGTCTCCGCCGTGGATAAGATGCAGTCGCTCTCCGTTTCGGAGCGAAACGCCATGGGCGCCGCCGGCCGGAAGTATGTTTTGGAGCGCCATTCCTACGACATTCTGGCGGAGCGTTATGCCTCCGCCATCGAAAATCTCGGAAATCCTCCGCCAAAGGAGGAACCAGCGCCCGCGAATCCCGGCGCGGCCCCGGCCTGAAGACGCCCCTCATGGGCGCCGCCGGCCGGAAGTATGTGTTGGAGCGCCATTCCTACGACATTCCGGCGGGGCGTTATGCCTCCGCCATCGAAAATCTCGGAAATCCTCCGCCAAAGGAGGAACCAGCGCCCGCGAATCCCGGCGCGGCCCCGGCCTGAAGACGCCCCTCATGGGCGCCGCCGGCCGGAAGTATGTGTTGGAGCGCCATTCCTACGACATTCCGGCGGGGCGTTATGCCTCCGCCATCGAAAATCTCGGAAATCCTCCGCCAAAGGAGGAACCAGCGCCCGCGAGCCCTTAATACGCTCCGGGTGGGAAAGGACAAGCTTATGTTCCTTGTGATCGACATCGGCAACACGACCCTGGAATTCGGCGTTTACGACGGGGAAAAGCTCGTCGCCGTCTTCCGCCTTAGCACGAGGAGGGACATCACTTCAGACGAGGTCGGCCTCTTTGCCGGGCAATTTTTTGAAATGCAGCATATCCCGCGCAGCGCTGTCACCGAAGTCGCCATCGGCTCCGTCGTGCCGCAGATCAACTATACGGTTTCGAGCGCCGTCATTAAATATTTCGGCATTACGCCAAAAATCATCGGCGAGACGGTCCCCTGCCAAATTCCGAATCTCTATGACCGCCCCTCCGAGGTGGGTGCGGACCGCCTGATGGACGCCTACGCCGCCTATCACAAATACGGCGGGCCGCTCGTCATTGTCGATTTCGGCACCGCCACCTGCTGCGACGCCGTTTCCGCTAAGGGTGAATTCCTCGGCGGCGTGATCTATCCCGGCATCAAGATCTCCATGGACGCCTTGTTTGAAAAGGCCGCCAAGCTGCCGCGGGTCGAGCTTTTCGACCCGGAGGTTCCTTACGGAAAAAACACGGTTCAGAGTATGCAGGCTGGCGCCTACTACGGATACCTCGGCGCCGTGGAGAAGCTCACCTCCAACATCAAGACGTCGCTCGGCCCGGAGACGAAGATCGTCGCGACCGGCGGCTTTTCCCGGCTGTTTGAAAATTCGGGGCTTTTCGACATCGTGGATTACCGCCTGCCGCTCGAGGGCATCCGGATGGCCTGCGAGGCCGCAAAACAGACGGCGCTCTGAGCTCCGCTTTCCCCGATTTTTTTGCGTACGGCTTTTCCGAAAACGTCTCTTTTGGGATATGCGCTCCCGGCGGGCCGATATTTTCTTGTCTTGGCGGCCTGTCTCCGATTTTCCTTTTCACCTGCTTTTCGGCATCCGTTTCCGCCTTTGTTTGATGCAGAATATCAGAAAAGAATCTGTCGAAGCTCTTTTCACCGGGTTCTGCGGGGCGGCTCTCCGCGGCCAATGCCGGAGCTTTTTGCCCGGCGGATCTTATCGAAAGCAAAGCACAGCCGTGCTCAAATTTTCATTTGAGCACGGCTGTGCTTTTTATGGCTTCCGCGGAGATGCCCGTGCGGGGCCGAAAGCCGCTCCTTCCCCGTCCTATGTGTTTTTTGCCTTTCACACGAGGATTTTCATGGGAACCACAAGCCCAGAAGGCCGCCTGTCTCCGCTTTTATATATCCTTTGCTCTTTATATCGAAATCCCGATCCCGTCGGCCACCGCCCGCAGGCAGGGCATGGGGAGCCCGGCCGCCGCGCCGATGCGGAGCGGCTCGGCGATCAGAGTATCGATCTCCACTTTTCCGCCCTTCTTGTAATCCATATAAGCGGAGGGCCAGGTGCCGGGTTTCGTGGCCGACCAGAAAAACGAGAGCAGGTCTTCCTTCGCCCTCTCCGGGAGTGAAATTCCCAGAGGGCCCGCGAGGGCAATCTCCTCCGCCGCGAGCGATTCCAAAAAGGCGTGCTTCTCCGGTTCCCCGATGAGCGGGGTGGAGTCGCAGTCAAAATGGATGCAGGCTGCCGCATAGGAGGAGATCCATGTGAATTTCAGCAGAATCTCCTTCCGGATCTCGTGGGAATAGACATGTTCGATCCCCACGCTTTGCAGATCCGCCGCAAACTGCGAAAGTGCCGGCTGCAGGTGCCCCTTCCCGGATTCCCCGAAGACCGGGCGGATGACCTTCCCGGTCTGCGTGACTTCGCCGGGTGCCGAAAGGTAGCCGCCAAGATAAATGCATCCCTCGGCGACCTCGTATTCCGGCAAAAGCGCCGCGAGGCGCTCCCCATTGAAAAGGCCGTTCATCAGCGGCAGCAAAACGGCGCCCGGATGCGCAACTTTCCGCAGAAACGGCAGCAGGGCCTCAATGGAATAAGTCTTTGTGCAAAGAAGGATGAAATCCGGGGTACCAACATACTCCCCCTCGGAAAAGCAGCGCTCCGCCGGCAGCACATAGTCCCGGTCCAGCCCATGAAACAGCAGCCCGTGCCGCTTCATAGCCTCGTGGTTTGCTCCGCGGGCAAGTGCTTTCACGTCAAGGCCGGCAGCCATTCTTGCCGCAAGGCAGCCGCCGACGCCGCCCGCTCCGATCACCAGATATTCCATGCGTTTCTCTCTTTCCCTTTGTATTCGTGCCCGCAGGCACCGGGCCGGTCCTCAGCCGCCCATCACGGCATCCACCGCGTCCATACAGGCCGCGCGGAATCCGGCGTGCTCCAGCGCGGCGATCCCACGGATCGTGGTGCCGCCGGGCGAGCAGACGGCGTCCTTCAGCGCGGCGGGGTGTTCCCCGGTCTCCAACTGGAGCTTCGCCGCGCCCAACAGCATCCGGGAGACAAGTTCATAGGAGAGTCCCCGCGGCAGGCCGTATTTGACCGCCGCATCCGCCAAGGCCTCGATAAACAGGTCCGCAAAGGCCGGCCCGCAGCCGGTAACCGCCCCCGCAGCCCCCATCAGCCGGCCCGGGAGTTCCCACACAAAGCCGATGGAGGAAAACATATCCATGATCTCCCGCCGTTCCTCCTCCCCGAGGGAATTCTCCTCTTCAAAGAGGAATACGCCCTCGCCGACCATGGCGGGCGTATTCGGCATGACGGCCTGAAACCGGACGCCGGGCTCGAGCACCTGCCTGTACCGATGGAAATCCCAGCCTGCCGCGATGGAAAGGAGCGTCTTGCCGGGGAGCAAACTACCGGCCTCGCTCAGGACATTCTCAATCTGATAAGGTTTGCAGGCCATGATGAGGATGTCGCTTTCCGCCACAAGCAGCCCAAGCTCCGCGCAGGGGCGGAATCCGAGCTGTGAAGCGTTCTCCTGCAGCTTGTCCTGCAGCGGGTCATAGGCAGATACCTGTGCCCGCTCCACGGCCCCGGAACCGATGATTCCTCCCGCGATGGCTTTCGCCATATTCCCCATTCCGATAAAGCCGATCCTCCGATCCATGATACGTCCCCCCTCCGAATTATTTTGTTCATGATACCATAACGCTGTCGCGTTATGGTATCATTGGCCATCGCTGTAGGCGGGCCATAAAATTACGGTATAACAGCCGTTTGCGGCTATTATATCATAGGTAATTTGGAAAAGAAAGCGCTTTCCCCCGCCCCCCGGATTTCTCTTGCAATCCGAAAGGCGGCCGGGGTATAATAGAGCTATCCTTTTTTTGCGGAGGTGGAGAGCATGTACGACGAGCTGACCGAAAAAGACATCGAAAAAATGAAAGCGGAGGTCGAGCACCGGAAGTTGGAACTGCGCTCCGAGCTGATCGCCGAGGTCAAGCGCACCCGCGAATTCGGCGACCTCAGCGAAAATTTTGAATATAAAGAGGCCAAGCGAGCCAAAAATCGAAACGACAGCCGTATCCGCTATCTTGAGACGATGATTAAGACGGCGAAGGTCATCAGCGGTGAGGCGGCAGACGACATTGTGGGGCTCTATGATAAAGTCTGCGTCTACGTTCTGGAGGATGATGAACTGGAATCCTACCAGATCGTGACCACCGTGCGCTGCGACCCGACGGAAGGGCGGGTCAGCAAGGATTCTCCTTTCGGCAGGGCCGTCTTCGGCCACAGGGTCGGCGACAAGGTGACCGTCGTCGTCAACGACGGGTGCAGCTACGAAGTGGAGATCCGTTCCATCGAAAAAACGGTGGATGATGACTCTGCGCCGCTGATGCCCTACTGATCGGATCACTGCTCCCAAAAACGGCCGTCCTCCTGCCCGATATGAAAGAGCATGACCGGTGGGGCCGCTCTTTTGCGATGCAGAACCGGAAGCTCCCGGCCGGGAAAATCAGATAAAAAGAAACGGCCCTTTCCCACGCTTCTCTGCGTGCGAAAGGGCCGCCTGATCCGTGCCGTTTGACAATTTTCTATCGTGAAGGCCGCAATCCGGGGTATGAAAAAAAAATCTCCCCCCAGCCCACGGCCGCAGCCGCTTTTTTAGGTCTCCGGCGCGGAGCTTTGCCTCTTATAAAAGCCCGGCGTACCCGGTCTCGTGCTTTCCGTTCCCGCTCTCCGGGTAAAGCCCCGCACAGATCTGTGCGGCAGGCGTCCCCTTCTCTTCCGACGGATCGGCAAAGTACTGCATGATCGCCTTTCTGGTGACGATCCCGATGAAGGCGCCGCGCCCGTCCACGACGGGAATAAAGTTTCGATTCATGGCCTGCGCCAAAAGCTCCTCGATCGTTACGGTGATCGGCACCGGCGGGTATTGATCGGATTTGAGGATGTCCCGCAGCAGCAGGTCCTCCATATCCTTCAGCGAGATTCCGTCCTCCGAATCGGCCTTTTCCACCAGATACCAGAGGAAGTCTCCCTCGCTTACCGTGCCGACATAGATATTTTCCCGCGTTGTCACGGGAACGGCCGTGTAGTGGTAAAAATGCATTTTTTCCAGCCCCTGCCGGATCGTGCTGTCCTCATACAGCGTTGCCACAAAGAGCTTCGGCGTCAGAAAATGCGCGATGTTCACTGGCATCCCTCCCGAAGAATTCGGTTCGGTTTCATGATGCTGCAAAAGCAAAGCGAGCGTGGTATCACGAACCGTCGCCGCAGGTGGGCCATCCGATACTGATATCATGACCGCCTTATCGTTATTATACCATCCCTCCGGCGCCCCCGTCCATATGAAATCCGGTTTCGCAAGAAAAGAATCCTTTTTCGGCTTCCCGGGCGGGAAAATGTGGGTGCCGGGATATTCCATCCTATTCCTCGGAAGGCTTTTCCTGTCTTTCCGGCGGAATTTTTTTAAAAAATATTTTGGAACGCCGTTTCTTGCACGGAACCATCACCTGGGGTATACTGAATCATAACTTATAAGAAAGGGAGTCTTCCCATTGGAGCAGAGACATCGTCCGGAGTGCCGATATGCGGAAACATGCGGCGGCTGCCAGCTTCAGAATCTGACCTACCCGGAGCAGCTCGCCTTCAAACAGCGGAAGGTGGAGGCCCTGATCGGGAAATTTGGCCCCGTCGCGCCCATCATCGGGATGAAGGAGCCCTGGCACTACCGCAACAAGGTGCAGACGGCCTTCAGCTTTTCGCAGGAACGCGGCATTGTTTCCGGCATCTACCGGACCTTCAGCCATAAAATCGTCCCCGTGAGCCACTGCCTGATTGAGGACGAGGTGGCCGGCGGGGTCATTCGGACCATCCGTGAGCTGATGCCGGAATTCAAAATAACGGCCTACGATGAGCGCACCGGAACCGGCTTCCTGCGGCATGTGCTGGTGAAGCGTGGTTTCGCGACCGGAGAAGTCATGGTCGTGCTCGTGGCGGCCGAAACGATTTTTAGGCTACAGAAGCCGTTTCTTAAAAAATTGCTGGAGCTTCATCCAGAAATTACCACCGTCGTGTTCAACCTCAACGACAAATTCGGCCCGGTCGTGCTCGGCGATCAGGAAAAAGTGATCTACGGCAAGGGCTATATCGAAGATATCCTCTGCGGGCTCACTTTCCGTATCTCGGCCAAGTCGTTCTATCAGGTCAACCCGGTTCAGGCGGCGGTCCTTTATACCACCGCCATGCGGTATGCCGCGCTGACCGGCAAAGAACGCGTGCTCGACGCCTACTGCGGCATCGGCACCATCGGCATGATCGCAAGCAAGCAGGCCGGCAGCGTGCTCGGCGTTGAGCTCAACCGGGATGCCGTCCGGGATGCCATCGCCAACGCAAAACGCAACGGCATTCAAAACTGCTGGTTCACGCAGGGCGACGCCGGCGACTTTCTGCATGATATGGCAAAGGAACGCGAGTCCGTCGATGTGGTGTTTCTCGATCCGCCGCGGGACGGCAGCGATCGGAAGTTTCTGTTCTCCCTGCTCGCCGTGCGGCCGAAACGCATCGTCTATCTCTCCTGCGGACCGGAGTCGCTGGCCCGCGACCTGCAGGTCCTCACGGACGGCGGATACTCGGTTAAAAATGTTCAGCCCGTGGATATGTTCCCGCACACGGATCATGTTGAGTGTGTGGTATTGATGTCAAGGAGTGTTTAACAGTGGATATCTCTTTTAGAAAACCGGTTATAGCCGAGTTGGATATGATTTTTAAAATATATGAAGCGGCCATAGAAAATATGGAATCCAACCATATTTTCCAGTGGGACGAGCTTTATCCGGATAAAACTTTGTTGGCTGAGGATATAAACAAAGGAGAATTATCCATTGGCCTTTTGGGCGAAGAAATAGCCGTTGCATATGCTCTGAATCAGGAAAGTGATGAAGAATATCAAAGCGGCGATTGGAAGTATCCGAATGCTTCCTATTGTGTCGTACACAGGTTATGTGTGAATCCGAAGTTCCAAAAAAGAGGAATCGGCACATTAACCATGCTGCATATCGCCGATGAAGTGAAAGAGAAGGGTATAGAATCCATACGGCTTGACTGTTTTACCGATAACCCTCAAGCATTACAGCTGTATCAGAAACTGAATTACCACGCCGTTGGGTATGTGACCTGGAGAAAAGGGAAGTTTTGCTTGATGGAGTGCAAACTGTAATCCGTTTACTCTATTGCAAGGAGCTTAAAAGCGCGGCGCGTTGGAGCTTTGCCCAGCTTACTTGCTATACAGATGTAGTGAGCTATGCCCCATTTGCACCCGCCATATTGTTTACACGTAAAAACACTTTGGCACAAACGGGCGTGAAGTGTGATTTTTGCTTTTCACGAGGAATCGGGGGGACAAACCATTGAAATTTTGTTTTATCACCATTGGTTCGAGGGGAGACGTTCAACCGTTTATTTGTTTGGGAAAGGGATTGCAACGCAAGGGACACTCTGTACATATCTGCGCGATGAACATATTTCAAGCACTGATTGAATCCGAGGGATTTGAATATGCTCCCATGGCAGGCTCCGCGGAACTTTTGATGGAAAAACTAATCGGAGAGCAGGTGTCATTTGCTGAGTATTTTAAAAATCTCAGAGAATTATTGGAACCGATCAAAAAAGAGTTTTTGACGGATATTGAAAACGCCTGCAGGGATGCGGACTGCGTTTTATACAGCCTGCTGGGAAGCGTGGCATACCACGCCTGCGAGAAGTATAAGATCCCGTGCTTCCGGGCGCTTTTCTGCCCACTTGACCCCACGGGCGAATTTCCGGCCATGACGGCGCCCCGTCTCCCATTGGGGAAAATATATAATCGTATCACTTATACAGGCGGAGATATTTTATGGTCCAACGCCACGAGAACCATGCTCAACGATTGGCGTATGGAAATGGGATTGCCAAAAATAAAACCCCTTCAATTTCCTTACCGCGAAATGAACGGGAAACCCATACCTACGCTATACGCTTACAGCCCAACGCTTGCCCCGAAACCAAAGGAATGGGGCAGCAACCGTTATCTGACCGGATTCTGGATCGAAGAAACTTCTCAGGAATGGGAGCCCGATCAAAAGCTAAAAGAATTTCTTGAAGGCGGCGAAAAACCTGTTTATATTGGTTTCGGAAGTACTGTAGGCGGCGACTTCGACAGAATTCTTGACGTGGTTTTAGAGAGCGTGAAGAGGGCAAAGTTGAGAGCGCTGCTTTCTGCCGGCTGGAGAAACATCGGTGACCGCAACCTGCCCGAAAATGTCATGCCGATCGGCAACGTTCCACACGAATGGTTGTTCCGGCAGGTTAAAGCGGTATCTCATCACGGCGGAGCAGGCACAACTGCAGCCGGAATACGCGCGGGCGTACCGAGCGTGATTGTGCCGTTCGGCGGTGACCAGCCGTATTGGGGCGATCGTGTATATAAGCTAGGCATAGGCACAAAGCCGATATGGTGTAAAAAGCTGACTATAGAAAACTATTCACAGGCATTGAATACTGCGGTTTCAGATGAAGCCATGCAGAAAAAGGCCGCCGAATACGGAAAGAAACTCTGTGATGAAGACGGTATAGCAAACGCCATAAACATTATTGAAAATTATTTGGGGTTATAATTTTAAGAGATTTTTATTAAAACTCTCACCATTTATTATTTGTAAAAATATAAAAAGAGCCCTCATTTATCCGCCGGTGTAAAAATAACATGGCTGAAAAAGTCGGTAAAATAAAGGGTTCCCGCTACAGGGCCTGCCCTTCGCTTCGATAAGCGGAAGTCACCTCTGTGCGCGGGAACCTATCAATGTCTGAAAGGCGGACCGAGTTGAGCGGGAAGAAACCACTATGATAGATTTGATTCTTCCCGCGTTTCCCACCAGCCGTAAGCTACAATGGCATTTATCGTCTCGATGCCGGAGGACTTCAGGAATAGCAGAACATTCCCTCCCGGAGGTATGATTATTTTTCCGTCCTCTTCAGATACCAATGTGGTATTTGGAGGAACGATACGATCCAGTATATTGACTCCGCCGGAGGGTACTCCGTCGGTGGATTGTACATATTGCAATAAAACCTTATGGTCCGGTTTTGGAAGGAAGGCCGTATTCGTGGGCGATATTGATGAGGAAGCGGCCGGATCCCCCGGGGGCGTTGTATTTAACCAGAGCTCAGCCGTTATGATGTTCGAAGAAAAGTTGGAAACTGTAAATACATTAAAAAACAAATTCTTATGAGAACTATTAGGGTTTACTAACGCTGCCCATGCATTGCTGCCGTTGCCAACAAATAATGTCGGTGTTTGCCCAATAAAATATTTGCCTTGCAGGGATTGATAGAATGGATTTGTAATATCAACTACTTGTTGGAATGGTTTTAATTCATGATTATATCCCACATTCATATCCGGCACAGTCACACACTCTTTTAACTTATATTTTTATCTATGATATGTTCATTGAAAGACTTTGGTGAAAATTCGGTATTGACAGGTTTTTTAAAAATACGCTCTTCCGCCAAAGCCATGCCGACTTAAACCGTCATCTTTTTTGGCCGTTCAGGGCGTTTTGAAATGTTTGCCTTTTACGGAAGAGAGAAAAATAATGATTTTTGAATCAGAAAGACTAACTTTCAGGCTACTTGAGCAGGGGGATACGGACGAGCTTTTCAATATTTGGGGGAACAGTGAGACCATGCGCTTCTGTGGAGGCGCAGTTATAAAAGAAAAAATCCCTCAAATAATTGAATCCAACCGTCGTCAATATTAACACGTATGGCAATGCGGTTTTCGCAGTGATAAAAAGCGATAGGTTCTTGGGCATTTGCGGAGGAAAGCTTGATGCGGATGACCCGTTTCATGTTGAGATTATCATTCACCTTGCGAAAGAATACTGGCATCAGGGTTATGCGACAGAAGCTTTAAAAGCATACCTTGCATGGCTCAAGGCTGGTAAAAGAGCCGCCTATGTATACGCTTCCGTACACCCCGACAATTGGGCTTCATTAAATATGGTAAAAAAATGCGGCCTTGTTCCATGTGGTTTCAGGCAGTATGAAGACACGGGCTTTGTGGATGAACCATATTTCGAACTCAATCTTGATGATATTAAATGCCGCACACCTGCCCGCAATTCTATCGCCCCGCCGGAGCAAAGCCGCGGAGGCAGAGGATGACCGCAGCCGGGTGGTTTCCCGGCGGGCGTGCCGGGCATCAGAGGCCCAGGTGTGACCTATTTTTGGATTTTCAAAATTCGAGGCAAAGATCCGGGCCAAATGTGCCACTCAAACAAAGAAGAAGAAATTTCGCTTAAGTTCAGCTGATGGGAGAGGATCAAACGAAAAGAAAATTATTCTGTGAAATCTCTCCTGTAACTTATCAGATATCCGTTTTAAAATGCCGGCTGATCCGATCTTTAAGGAATCTGCTTATCAGAAGCAAATTTGCAAAGACTTTCTCGGCGGAGAAGCTCCCATACGTCGTTTACCGGCATAACTCCCTGATCCGGCGCAGACTCGGCAATGTGGATATGCGTCTGCAGGAGAACAAGGCCGTCAATCTTTCCCTGACGGTTCCAAAAATAAGCGGCATTTTGATCCGCCCGGGTGAAGTCTTTTCGTTTTGGGAGCTCGCGGGGAAGTTGACCGAACAAATGGGCTATAAGGAAGGGCTTACCATCTCCAACGGAAAGCCCTCGAGCGACATCGGGGGCGGAATGTGCCAGTTTACCAATCTGATCCACTGGATGGTGCTGCATACGCCGATGACCATCATCGAGCATCACCATCATGATTATATCGATCTGTTTCCGGATTTTAACCGGCAGATTCCTTTCGGCACCGGCACCTCCATCATGTATAATTATCTGGATTACCGGTTTCTCAACAACACCGACCGGATCTATCAGCTCATCACCTATACGACCGATGAATATTTGTGCGGAGAGATCCGCATAAGTTCCATGCAGCCGGAAAAATATCATGTCTTTATCGAGGATGAGCATTTTGAAAGGGTGGGTAACGATGTTTTCCGCTGCGGGAAAGTTTATAGAAATCAGATCGACAGGGAGACCGGAAATCTGATCGCGAAGACTCTTTTAAAGAATAATTATGCAAAAGTATTGTACGATACCGGTGATTTAACCGTCGTAACTTCTTGATAGGTTCCCGTGGGAGCGGGTTCGAAAAGGCATCCGTCCTGCCTTTTTCCATCCGTGGAGCCGTAAAAAAGCTGAGCGGCGCATGATTTCGGCCCTCGGGCGGAATTTTTCGCTTCCCGCAAAACTTGTTTTGTTTGATATCGGCAAAGCGGAATCCCTTCCCGACGGCGAACGGCTTTCTTTTTTCTATCCACAGTTTCGCTCATCCGGATATCGGGAGAAACGGTCCATACGGAAAATCGAAAGGAGTGTGTTTCTTGGAAATCAGGCGGCGCGAACGGTTCGACCGATCTCTGGCAATGGTTTTCGGGGGTCTGTCCGTTCTGTTGATCGGATTTATGATAACGGATTCCGTCTTTTTCAGCTGGGCCTTTGCAAGGCACCAAAATCTGCTGAGCTGGTATATCCGCCCCCTGTTTTTGATTCCATACTGTATCTTTTCCTATAAAAGAAGTCTCTCGGGAATTTTCGGCACCGTATTTCTCCTTTTTACCAGCATGTTTTGGTTTCCGGCGCCGGATGCCGTCGGCGAACAGGTCCGCACCTTTTTGGAGATGGAGCAGTCCTATCTGACCGGCGGCTGGGGGCTTACAAAAATAGCGATCTCTCTTTTGGTGCCGGTCTCATTGGCCGCCCTGAGTCTCGCATTCTGGAAGCGCAGCCTGTGGTTCGGAATCGCCGTTCTGGCCTTCATCGCCGTCGCCAAAATCCTGTGGAGCGCGGCGTTCGGCGGCGCCTCCGGCCAGGCGATCCTTGCCCCCGCCGTGATCGGGCTCGTCCTCTGCGCCGCACTGGTATATCTCGGCTTTATCAGACTTGAAAAAAAGAAACGGCATGGCCAAAATCCCCCCGACTGAGGCCCCTTCTCCTATTTTTCCCGCGCCCCTCTGGGGAGAGACTATCGGCCGGGCCTTGTGCAGGGCCGCTTTCCGGGCACGGAGAGGCACTCCGCCCGGCAGGAAAAGCGGCATCCGGTTTCCTTCCCAACAAAAAAACGCCTTCGAAAAGGCGTTTTTTCTTTTGATTTTTTTCTTTCCGCGAAAAGTATGTAGGCTCAGGTTAGAATCCTTGTCACGTCGCAGCCGTCGTCCTCGTAGACATGGAAGGTGCCGAATTCCAGCCCGACTTCCCCGCCGGTTTCGTATTCATCGTAGGTCTCCGGAGGAGCAATTATGCGGATCGTATCCCCGCCCGGCAGCTCTACGGTGCAGTCGTTGACATCCCCCATGAACACCTTCGTTTTGAGCACGCCGTGCAGCATTCCACCCTCCTTACGGAGACGGATGCTCTCCGGCCGGAGCGCGACGACTACCTTCCCGGTCAGCGCGCCGTCATAATCCAGTGTCTGGCCGGTGCCCGTGATCGTAATTTTTCCCTTTTCGGAATCGCCGTGCAGGAAGACGATCTTGCCGACGAAGGCCGCGACAAACTGGTTGGCCGGGCGGCGGTAGATCTCCATCGGCCGGCCGATCTGTTGGATGATTCCGTCGTTGATCACGATGATGCGGTCCGACATGGTCATGGCCTCGATCTGGTCGTGCGTCACATAGATAACCGTGATGCCGAGCTTGCGCTGAATCTCCTTAATCTCGAAGCGCATACTCTCGCGCAGCTTGGCGTCGAGGTTGGAGAGCGGCTCATCCAGGAGGAGGAGCCGCGGCTCGGCGACGAGGGCGCGCCCCAATGCGACACGCTGCTGTTGGCCGCCGGAAAGCTGGGAAGGAATGCGGTCCGCGTACTGGCTCAGATGGACAACTTCCATGATTGCGTCGACCTTTTCCTTGATCTCCTTTTTCGGCAGTTTTTTGATTTTCAGCGGATAGGCGATGTTTTCAAAGACGGTCATGTGCGGCCACACGGCGTAGCTCTGGAAAACCATGCCGATGTCTCGCTTCTCCGGCGGGATAAAGGTCTTGCCGGAGCTGACAACCTGGTTGTCGATGGAAATCGTGCCGGAAGTCGGTTTTTCGAAGCCGGCCAACATTCGGAGCATCGTCGTCTTGCCGCAGCCGGAA
>CAZLMO010000002.1:0-45302 GCA_964560915.1 uncultured Oscillospiraceae bacterium | reverse complement strand
AGCGGTTGATCCAGTCGGCGTGGAGCGGCAGGCGGTACTCTTCATAGTTGGCGTTGTCCACGTCGATCCAGCCGCCGACGACTTCGCCCGCGCCCAGCAGCTCGACGAGTTCGCAGGCCCGCTGTATGGCCGGCAGGCACATCCGGGAATCGAGCTCTTTTTCGAAGCGGCCGGAGCTTTCGGTGCGGATGCCGAGCTTCTGGGCAGTCTTGCGCACGGAGGAGCCGAGGAAGTTCGCGGATTCAAAGACGACGGTCTCGGTATCGCTCTGGATGCCGCTCCATTCGCCGCCCATCACACCGGCGACGCAGGAGGGCTTCTCCTCGTCGCAGATGACGAGCATCTCGGGCAGAAGTTTGCGTTCCATGCCATCGAGCGTCTCGATGGACTCGCCCTCCCCGGCGTTGCGGACGACGATTTTATGGCCTTTGAGATATTTGAAGTCGAAGGCGTGCATCGGCTGGCCGTATTCGAGCATGACGAAGTTGGTGATATCGACAAGGTTGTTGATCGGCCGCACGCCCGAGGCGCGGAGCCGCTCCCGCATCCATCTCGGAGACGGGGCGATTTTGATATTTTTAATCATCCGGGCGACATAGCGGCGGCAGAGTTTCGGGTTTTGAACCTCCACGGAGAGCAGGCTGCGGATGTCGCCGGTTTCATGCTGAATGACCGGGGTATGAAGATGAAGCGGTTTGTCGAAGGTGGCGGAAGCTTCTCTCGCGAGCCCGAGGACGGAGAGGCAGTCCGGGCGGTTCGAGGTGATCTCGAATTCGACGGTGACGTCGTCAAGGCCGAGCGCCGTGCGGATGTCGTCGCCGGGAGTACAGTCCTCTTTGATAATCAAAATGCCGTCTTCAATCGCATAAGGAAAGTCGTGGACGGTGACGCCCAGTTCCGCGACGGAGCACATCATGCCCTCGGAGAGCACGCCGCGGAGCTTGCCCTTTTTTATTTTGACATTGTTTGCAAGCGTGGAGTTATCGAGCGCGACCGGCACAAGAGCGCCCTCAAAGACGTTCGTCGCGGCGGTGACGATCTGATAGGGGCGCTCCCGGCCGACGTCGATCTGGCAGACGACCAGCTTATCCGCGTCGGGGTGCTTCTCAATTTTGAGAATCCGGCCGACGACCACGTTGGAAATATAATCCGCCTCCTCGGAAAAGCCTTCCACCTTGGAGCCGGACATGGTGATTCTGTCGCAGAATTCTTTCGGCGTGACGCCGATTTCGACATAATCCGCGAGCCATCTGAGTGATAAATTCATGGCGATCCCTCTTTCCGTTTATTCCTGCTGTGCCGGGCAGGCGGGTTCCGCTTCGCAGGCGGCTCCGTCCTCGCTGAGCATCGCGACGATCTCCTCGATATCGGTCTTGATGCTCTCATAGACCGGATCGGTGATCATACGGTTTTCGTGTATGACATCGAGAAAGTAGGAAATTTTTCTCGCATTTTCCAGAGCCGCGGGGAAATCCCCGGCCTCGCCGCATTTTCGGAGATTCACCGCGCACTGGCGAAATTCCGGAGCCACAACGTGATCCTGCATCCCGAAAAAGAGTTTGGGGTAAAGGTTTTGTGCACGGGTCTCAAATTTTACACATTTCTCAGTGATGAAAAGCAAATCCATTTTTTTCTCCTCCCCATCAGAACTGATCCAGAAAACGAAGATCGTTTTCGTAGAAGTTGCGGATATCGGTGACGGCGTAACGCATCATGACGATCCTCTCCAGCCCCATGCCGAAAGCCCAGCCGCTGTATTCCTCCGGGTCGATGTCGCAGTTGGCGAGGACCTTCGGGTGCACCATGCCGCAGCCGAGGATCTCGATCCAGCCCTCGCCCTTGCAGACCGGGCAGCCCTTCCCGTGGCAGGCAAAGCACTGCACATCCATCTCGGCGGAAGGCTCGGTGAACGGGAAGTGGTGCGGACGGAAGCGAACCACGGTATCCGGGCCGTAGAGATGCCGAACAAAAGTGCTGAGCGTGCCCTTCAAATCGGACATCGTGATGCCCTTATCAACAACCAGCCCCTCAATCTGATGAAACAGCGGGGAATGGGTAGCGTCGAGGGCGTCGGAGCGGTAAACGCGGCCGGGGGAGATGATGCGGATCGGCGGGCGCATTTTTTCCATCGTACGGACCTGCACGCCGGAAGTTTGGGTGCGCAGCAGGATGTTTTGATTGAAATAAAAAGTATCCTGCGTGTCGCGCGCGGGGTGATTCTTTGGAATATTGAGCGCTTCAAAGTTGTAGTAATCGGTCTCGACCTCGGGGCCGGAGACGACGCGGAACCCCATGCCGATGAAAATACGCTCAAATTCCTCGAGAACCTTGTTGAGCGGATGCAGCTTGCCGGTCGGGCAGGGCGTGCCCGGCAGTGTGACATCGACGGCCTCAGCGGCGAGCTTTTCCTCCAGCATTTTTTCTTTGACATGGGCGTCGGCCGCCTTGATCTCGTTTTCAATCTCGGCGCGGATCTGGTTCGCGAGCTGCCCAAAAACCGGGCGCTCCTCTTCGGAGAGGCCGCCCATCTGTTTCAGAATGGCCGTAAGCTCACCCTTTTTGCCTAAGAAACGCACTCTCAGATCCTCCAGCGTCTTGGCGTCGCCGGCGGTTTCGAGGGCCGCCCTCGCCGCGAGGCGGATCTGCTCCAATGCCTCTTTCATATTTTTTCACCCCAGTTTTCTTTTGATTTTTTTCAGGAATATCTGTCGGAGAGCGCAGGGCCTGATGAATGGAGCGCAATTTCCCGATCCTATCGAAAAAACGAACGGGCCCGATGCGGCAAAGGATCTCCTGACGGCGCCGGAAAAACCCGGCAAACGGAGAAGACCGATGAGAAGACGGGTCTTCCGGCCGGCATCAGGAAGCCCGACAAGGAAGGAACCGGGAAAAACGGATCGCCGTCCTTCTGCCGATATCGGGAAACGAAAAACCCCGCCGGGAAACAACCAACAAAAAAACCGCCCGTCCCTCATAAAATCAGGACGAAGACGGCAGTCTCCGCGGTACCACCCGCATTCCCGGAAAAATCCCCGGGCACTTATGGACGGATAACGGCGTCCGGCCGGCCGCGCTTACTGAAACAAATCGTTCGGCGCGGACGCTCGCGGGTGAACTTCGGTTTCCCGTTCCGCGAAAAGGCTCTCAGCCGGCGGCCCTTTCTCTCTTTTCGGAACTTTGAGGAACTTACTCTCCCGGTCTCAGCGTCTGACAGTATCGGATATCAGCCATACTACCATAAGAAAGCCTTTTTTTCAAGCTTTTTTTCTCCATAAAAATATGATATGATAACTTAAATAAAATACACGGAAAGGAGCGAAGGCGTGAACGATATTTTTGTGGAAAAATTGGTAGGGAAGAGACCCACGGCCGTGGATTGGGCAAAGCTCGTCGGGGTATATCTCGCGGCGATGGCGGTCGCGGCCGCGGCATTCTATATCGAGTTTTTCGTGACAATGGGGCTGGAACCGATTCTTCTGCCCGTGCTCGCCGGAGCGGTCTTCGGCAGCTATTCGCTCGCAAAGCTCCTTGGCGTGGAGTACGAGGCCATCTATACGAACGGTGCCTTGGATGTGGATATCATCCGCGGCAGAGCCAGGAGGAAACGCCTGTTCAGCTGCGAGATCCGGGAAGCCGAGGATTTCGGGAAGTATGTCCCGGGCCTCGATTTTCCCGGATGCAAAGCCCTTTACGCCTGCGACAGCGCGAAATCGGATGATCTCTGGTTTTTTACGGCGCAGAACCGATCGGGCGGGGGTGCGAAAACGGCGGTGATCCTCAATATGGGCGAGAGGGAGCTTGCTGCCACGCGCCCGTATCTCAAACCCGGCCTCGCCCGGCAGATTCCCGCGATTCCCAATGTCTCCGGGCAGGCATCCTGAGTTTTTGGGGAAGAGCCTTTGGTTTTTCCCGTACCGGAATCCAAGCCCGACCGAGGATTTTTCTGTAAGGAAGATTCCCGTTTTCAGGCGGGCCGCCGGGGCCATAACTTGTGATCCCGGCTCTGCCGGCAGCATCCTTTCCATCCGAAGAAATTATACTTTCGCCCGAACATCCGGGCGGGAATTCTTTTTAATTTGCGAAAGAAGGCGCATGCATGAAAATTCTGACCGTATCCCAGATGAAGGAAGCCGAGCGCAAGAGCGGCGAACTGGAAGTCAGCGGCGCGCGGCTGATGGAGAACGCCGGGAGCGCCGCCGCCAATTTTATCAAAAAAACCTTTGAGAATATCGCCGGGCGCAACTTTATGATCTTCTGCGGCGGCGGGAACAACGGCGGGGACGGCCTTGTGGTCGGCCGGAAGCTGGCTTCCGAGGGCGCCAACGTGATTCTTATCCTTTGCGGCGGCATCCCAAAGACCGAAGAGGCCTCCTTTATGTATGCTTCCGCAGTGAAAGCCGGCCTGACCGTCTTCGACTGGAACGAGGAAGGGGAAAAGGCAAAGGCGAAGGAGTATTTCTCCACCGCCGACGTCATCGTGGATGCCCTGTTCGGCACCGGTTTCCGCGGGGCCCTGAGCGACGAGTACCGGGAGATCACCAAGCTGATAAACAACGCGATTGCGGCGGTCGTTTCGCTGGATATTCCGAGCGGCGTTGATGCAAAAAACGGCGAAGCCGACCAGGACTGCGTCCGCGCGGATTTTACCGTAGCCTTCGACTGCCGGAAGCCGGGGCATCTGCTGCTGCCGGGCCGCGCGTTTTCCAAAAAGACCGTCGATGTCGACATCGGCATCCCGCAGGAGGTCACGGCCTCGATGCTGCAGGATTGCTTCTGCGCGGACGACGCAATGGTGTTTTCCTCCATCCGTAAGCGCCCGCTTTTTTGCCATAAAGGCGTCTACGGCAGGCTGCTTGCCATCTGTGGGTCGGAGAATTACCCCGGCGCGGCGGCGGTGTGCACCTATGCGGCCATGCGCGCCGGCGCCGGCATCACGACGCTCGCCTCCACGGAATCCGTGATCGCGAAGGTTCTGCCGCGCATCCCGGAGGCCACGTTCCTGCCGCTTCCCGCGGATGAGGAGGGCCGCATCGCCGCCGCTTCCGAAAAGCTGGTCCCTGAACTGGAGAAGAGCACGGTTTGCCTGATCGGCTGTGGACTCGGCGGAGGGGAAGGCATCAGGGATCTGGTGCTCACGGTGCTCAAGAAATTCGAGGGCCCGGTGGTGCTGGATGCCGACGGCCTCAATGCGCTCTCCGGCCATCCGGAACTTCTGCTTCTTGCAAAATCCCCCGTGATCCTGACGCCGCATATGGGAGAAATGGCAAGGCTCTGCGGCTTATCCATCCAGGAAATTCAGGACGACCGGGTGGGAATCGCCCGCGCCTTTGCAAAAAAATACAAGGTCGTGCTCGTGCTCAAGGATGCCTCCACCGTCACGGCTTCGCCGAACGGCGACGTCTATTTTAACCTGACCGGAAGCCCGGCGCTCGCAAAGGGCGGCTCCGGGGATTGCCTCGCCGGCATCATTGCGGCTTTTGCCGCGCAGAAGATGAATCCCACGGCCTGCGCGGTTTGCGGCGTTTGGCTGCACGGCCTCGCGGGGGAGCGCGCGGCGGAGAAGTATTCAAGCTGGGGCGTGCTTGCCACCGATCTGCCGGAGGAATTCTGCAAGATTCTTGCGGAGCACGGGGTCTGACGGCTCCGGCAGCGGTTTTGCCGCATGAAGAATCGGCAATAAAAATTTTGCCGCTGCTTTTCGGGGAATATGGTGATCCCTGCGAGGGGCAAAATCCGTCGGGATGATTCCCGGGGCCGCCGCTTCTGCCGCATAAAAAATAGGCAGTATCATCCGGCGCGGTTCGGCCGTTTTAGCTTTCTCCCGTGAGGAAATGCGGTTGCTCTTTCGTAGGGCAAAAAAGTCTGCGGCAGGCCGTTTTATAGATGGGAAATAGCATATGCGCCCCTTTCGGACCGTATATTTGTCACAGCGGTTTTCGGGGGGCGTTTTTATGAAACGGGCGGCGGCTTTCTTTTTGATCTTTTTCCTCGGCGGATGTTCCTCTGTGAAAATGCCCGCCGTGAAGGACGTGCAGGCATACTATGGGCAGTCTTTTTCCGCGGAGGTTGCGTTTCTTCTGGGGGAGGATACCGCCGTCTGTGCGTTTTCGCGGGATGGGGAGACGTATCTTCTGGCCGCGGAATCGCCGGATTCCCTCGCGGGGCTGGAGACGGAGCTCTGCGGGGAGACCGCCGCACTGCGGTATGCGGGCATGGAGAAATCGTTTCCGGTTTCCACCCTGCCCGAAAAAAACCCGGCCGTTTTGCTGCGGGCCATGATTTTGGCGCTCGCCGCCGGAGAGTTCACGATTGCCGGCACCGAGGACGGAGCCGCTGCGGCGGGGGAAGGTTTTACTCTGTATTTCGACGCGGAATCTCTGACGCCGGAGAAGGCGATATTTTCGGATGTGGGGCTGACGGTGCGGTTTCAGGCCTTTGATACGGGCAAAGCTTGAGCCGCCGCCGCGGGGGAGGGCTTTACCCTGTATTTCGACGCGGAATCCCTGATGCCGGAGAAAGCGGTATTTTCGGATGTGGGGCTGACGGTGCGGTTTCAGGTTTTTGATACGGGCAAAGCTTGAGGAGCCGCCGCCGCGGGGGAGGGCTTTACCCTGTATTTCGACGCGGAATCCCTGATGCCGGTCAGGCGGTTTTTCCCGAAAAGGGGTTTACGGGGATCTTTCATACCTTTGATGCAGGCTGAAATTTTGTGGAAAATGAAATTTCCTCTTGCTTTTTTTAGCCGGCTGTAATATAATCATAAACGCACTGAATTTGGACGATTAGCTCAGCTGGTAGAGCTTCCGCTTGACGTGCGGAAGGTCGGGGATTCGAGTTCCTCATCGTCCACCATAAAACACCTGCTCCGGCGGGTGTTTTTTTTATGCCTTTTCCGGCGTGGGGAGATCTTCGGATTTTGAATTGTAAAGGATAGAGTCCTGTGATATAATAAATTATAAGTAGGCTGTCAAATGGGGGGAGATGAGGGTTTGCGGATTCTCGGCATTGACCCGGGCTACGCCATTGTTGGCGTCGGCGTGCTGGATTACGAAAAAAACAGATTCCGTCCGGTACGTTACGGCGCCGTTGAGACGCCTGCGGATATGCCGTTCAACGAGCGCCTCAAAGTGATCTATGACGATCTGGCCACGGTAATCGCCGAGCTCCGGCCCGACGTCATGAGCATCGAAAAGCTCTATTTCAACAGCAACCAGAAGACCGCCATCGCCGTTGCCGAGGCGAGGGGCGTCGTGCTGCTCGCGGCGGTGCAGGCGGGGCTTTCGGTTTATGAGTACACGCCGCTCCAGATCAAGCAGTCCCTTGTGGGCTACGGCCGCGCGGAAAAAAAACAGGTCATGGAGATGGTCAAGACGATTTTGAAGCTTGAATCCGTCCCAAAGCCGGACGATACGGCGGATGCTTTGGCTGCCGCGATCTGCCATGGCTACTCAACCGGTTCGCTGCTTTACGACATTAAAAATAAGGAGGCGGCCCAATGATCTACAGCCTCAGCGGGAGAATCCGCCACGTCGAGGATGGCTTTTTTGTCATCGAATGCGGCGGCGTGGGGTATCTGTGCAAAGCCTCGGTGACAACGCTTTCACAGCTGCCGCCGACGGGCTCGGAGGCCTTCGTTTACACATATCTCAACGTTATTCAGGATGGCGTCGACCTCTACGGCTTCTTCGACAGGGCCGAAAAGGATTGCTTCCTGATGCTCAACGGCGTCTCCGGCATCGGCCCGAAGGCGGCGCTCTCGATCCTCTCCGATTTTACGCCGGATGCGCTCGCACTGGCAATCGCCTCCGGGGATACGAAAACCATCACCAGGGCGAAGGGCGTCGGGCCAAAGGCGGCCCAGCGCATCGTTCTGGAGCTCAAGGATAAAATGGCCGGCGGCCTCACAAGCGGCGCTTACGGTTTCGGCGCGCCGTCCGGGTCGTCCATTCAAATAAAAGGCAACGCGGCGGAGGCGGTCGCGGCGATGGGCGCGCTGGGATACAGCCCGTCCGAAGCCGCCGCCTCCATCGGCAAACTGTCGCCGGAGATGCCGGTGGAGGATATGATCAAAGCCGCCCTGCGTGCGCTTGCGGCGAGATAAGGAGGAAACGCCTTGCTCCACAACGAAATGGATTTTGAGAATCGTATTGTCACGCCGGAGGAGGAGCCGCTGGATCGGGACGCGGAGCTCGACCTGCGGCCAAAGACGCTCGGCGAATACATCGGCCAGACCAAGGCGAAGGAGAACATGGCGGTCTATATCCGGGCGGCGAAGCAGCGCGGAGATCCGCTCGATCATGTGCTGCTCTATGGCCCGCCGGGACTCGGCAAGACAACGCTTGCGGGCATCATCGCGAACGAGATGGGCGTCAGTATCCGCATCACGAGCGGCCCCGCCATCGAGCGTCCGGGCGACCTTGCGGCCCTGCTGACGAACCTCAACGAAGACGATATTCTCTTCATCGACGAGATCCACCGCATCAACCGTGCCGTTGAGGAAGTGCTGTACCCGGCGATGGAGGATTATTCGCTGGATATCATCATCGGAAAAGGCCCTTCCGCCCGCTCGATCCGGATCGACCTGCCGAAATTCACGCTGATCGGCGCCACAACGAGAGCCGGGCAGCTTTCCGCGCCGCTTCGAGATCGCTTCGGGGTGATCGCGCGGCTGGAGCTTTACGATCCGGAGGAACTATGTACGATCGCCCTGCGCAGCGCGGGTATTCTCGGCATAAAATGTGACCGGGAGGGTGCCTACGAATTGGCGAAAAGGAGCCGCGGCACGCCGCGTATTGTCAACCGGTTTCTGAAGCGGGTCCGCGATTTCGCACAGGTCATGGGCAACGGCGTCATTACAAAGGAGATCGCTTCGGCAGCGCTCTCCCGGCTGGAAGTCGACGAGCTTGGCCTCGATGCCATCGATCGCCGGATGCTGGAAATCATGATTAAAAATTATAACGGAGGTCCGGTGGGCGTAGAGACGTTGGCCGCCGCCATCGGCGAGGAGACCGTTACCATCGAGGATGTCTATGAGCCGTATCTCATGCAGATCGGATTTCTGAGCCGGACGCCGAGAGGCCGCTGCGCGACGGCGCGGGCCTATGAGCACCTCGGCCTTACCCCTGTGGCGCCGCCTGAGGAACCGGCGGGGTGTACGGATGAATTTGCTCAGATAAGTTTGGAGGACTGACAGATGGGAACTCTGTTTGGCACGGACGGTGTCCGTGGAATTGCGAATGAAAAGCTGACGCCGGAGCTTGCAATGTCGCTCTCCGGTGCCGCGGCAAGAGAAGCGTTCAGAATCAAAGGCAAGGCGCCCGTGTTTCTGGTGGGACGCGATACGCGGATTTCCGGCGGGATGCTGGAATCCGCCGTCTCGGCGGGGCTTACCTCCGCGGGTCGTCGCCACACCCGCGGTGGCGTATCTGGTAAAAAAACTTGGCGTGGACGCCGGCGTCATGATTACCGCCTCGCATAACCCCTTCATGTATAACGGCATCAAGCTCTTCAATGCGGGGGGTATGAAATTCACAGATTTGCAGCAGAATGCCATCGAGGAAGCGGTCCTTTCCGACGGAGAGGCGTATCCGAAGGCGTCCAGTGAACATATCGGCCGGCTCAGCGAAGATCTTCTGGCGGCAAGAATGTATGGGGATTACATCGCCTCGGCGGCCGGCAGGTTGGATGGCCTCAGGCTCGCCGTCGACTGCGCAAACGGCGCGGCCTCCAGAACGGCGGAGATGATCTTCGATAAAAAAGGCGCGGAAGTCGTCTATCTCAGCCGCGAACCGGATGGGACCAACGTCAACGAAAACTGCGGTTCCCTGCATATCGAGGCCTTGAGCGCCTTCGTAAAAGAAAACGGCTTTGATCTCGGCGTGGCCTTTGACGGCGACGCGGACCGGTGCCTTGCCATCGATGAAAACGGCGAGTTAATCAACGGCGACCACATTCTTGCGATTCTGGCCGATCGTCTCGACCGGGAGGGCAGGCTGGCAAACCGGGCCATTGTTCCCACGATCATGAGCAACATGGGCTTGTTCGAGTTTGCGGAGGAGCGGGGCCTCGGCTGCGACCCGACAAAGGTCGGCGACCGGTATGTGCTCGAATCCATGCTGGAGCACGGGTACAGTCTCGGCGGCGAGCAATCCGGCCACGTCATTATTCTGGACTATATGCCCACGGGGGACGGCCAGCTGACCGGCCTTCTGCTGGCGGAGACGCTCGTCAGATCCGGCCGGAAGGCCTCCGAACTGAAATCCATGATGACGGACTACCCGCAGGCCCTCGTCAATATCCACGCGACGCCGGAGATGAAGGCGCGGCTTTCCGACCCCGAAGTGAAATCCTACGTCGATATCCAGCAGGAGCGCCTGCGGGGCGAGGGCCGGATTCTGGTCCGCGCCTCCGGCACCGAGCCGCTGATCCGCATTATGGCGGAGGGAAAAAACGAGGAACGCATCACGCTTCTGGTTGAGGAATGCGCGCGGACGCTGACGGATCTGCTGAAATGAGGTATTATGCGTTTTAGTAAAGATTGGAAAGAATATGAACTTCTCGACTGCTCCGGCGGCGAAAGGCTGGAACGGTGGGGCGATTATGTGCTGATCCGGCCGGATCCGCAGGTCATCTGGAGCACGCCGAAGGCGAACCCCTTCTGGGAGCGCGCGGATGCCCGCTATCTGCGGAGCAGCGAGGGCGGCGGCCACTGGGAATTCCTCCGGAGGCTTCCGGAGGAGTGGGAGATCGGCTATAAGAATCTGCGTTTCCGCATCAGCCCGACCGGCTTCAAGCACACGGGCCTTTTCCCGGAGCAGGCGGTCAACTGGGATTATGCGCAGGAACTGATCCGGGGCTCCGGGCGAAATATTCGGGTGCTGAACCTCTTTGCCTACACCGGGGCGGCAACCCTTGCCGCGGCCGAGGCGGGCGCCTCGGTCTGCCATGTGGATGCGGCAAAGGGCATGGTGCGCTGGGCGCGGGAGAACGCCGCGCTCTCAAAGCTTGAGGAGAAGCCGGTGCGCTGGATCGTCGACGACTGCGCGAAATTTCTCGAGCGGGAGATCCGCCGCGGCAGCTTTTACGATGCCGTTATTCTGGATCCGCCTTCCTACGGAAGGGGGCCGGGCGGCGAAGTCTGGAAACTTGAGGATCAGATCTACGGCCTCATCGCGCTCTGTAAGGGTGTGCTGACCGAAAAACCGCTTTTTGTGATGCTGAACTCCTACACAACCGGGCTTTCCGCCTCCGCCATGGAGTATGTTCTCGGTGCAAACCTGCGGGAATTCGGCGGGAGCCTTGAATCCGGAGAAATTGGCCTTCCGGTGAAGGAGACCGGCATGGTGCTGCCCTGCGGCTCCACCGCAATCTGGAAAACGGAGCGCTGAGATACCGGAGAGAAAAACCGGAAGAAAATCAGGATTAAATGAAATGTCGGCTCATGAAATGCCGATGGTTTCGGCAAAGACCGGCTCTGCCGCCCTGCGGCTCCACCGCAATCTGGAAAACGGAGCGCTGAGATAACGGAGAGAAAAACCTGAAGAAAATCAGGATTAAATGAAATGCCGGCTCTGAGATGCCGATGGTTTCGGCAAAGACCGGCTCTGCCGCCTTGCGGCTCCGCCGCAATCTGAAAAACGGAGCGCTGATATGCTGAAAGAAGAAGAAATAGAGGAATACTTTTATCAGAACAAATCTTTTTATGCGGATATGCTTAACGCCCTGCGCGACGACCGAAACGAGGTCGCCTACGCAGAGGAGGACGGCATCCTGCTGCGGATGAAGGCCGGCTACATGCACTGGCTTACCGTGAGGACGCCGGAGGCCGCCGAACGGATTCTGGATTTCACAAAGCGTCCGGATATGTTTTTGATCCATCAGGATTTCTGTAAGGAGATCATCGCCCGGAGATTCGGGTTCGAGGAGGAGATGCTCTGCTGGCAGGGCGCCTACTTTGGAACGGAGCCGCTGCCGGTCGTCTTGCCGGAGGGCATGGAGTTCCGGGATCTTCGCATGGATGATCTCGATATGGTGATGGAGAAATACACACATGCCGACGGCGACCGGGCCTACATAGCGAGCCGCATCGAATATGGCATGATCGGCGCCTATTTCGGTGACACCTGTGCCGGCTTCATCGGGGTGCACGGGGAAGGCTCCATGGGCCTTCTCGAGGTCTTCCCGGAATACCGCAGGATGGGCATCGCCTCCGCGCTGGAAAGCGCGATGACGAACCGGATGCTCGAAAAAGGCTTTATTCCTTATGGCCACGTCGTCGTCGGGAACGAGGCCTCCCGCGCGCTCCAGAAAAAACTCGGTTTTACCTTTGCGGAGCAGACTGTAAGCTGGCTGAACCGACGCGAAGAATAATTTTATAAAGGACAGAAGATGCCGAAAAAGAAGTTTATTGAAGCAGACAACATCAGTTATGCCTATCCGAGCTACGACGGGATGATTCCGCCGCTGGTTCTGGACGGCGTCAGCATGTCGATTTGCGAGGGCGAGATCGTTGCCGTGCTCGGGCATAACGGCTCCGGCAAGTCGACGCTTGCCAAACATTTCAACTCGATCCTGATCCCAACCTCCGGCAAAGTCACGGTGGACGGCATGGACACGGCCTCCGAGGAGAAGCTCTATGAGATCCGGCAGGAGGTCGGCATGGTGTTTCAGAACCCGGATAACCAGATCGTCGCCACAGTGGTCGAGGAGGACGTGGCCTTCGCGCTCGAAAATCTGGGCGTACCGCCCAAAGAGATCCGGGAGCGCGTAGACGACGCCCTGCGCAAGGTCGGCATGTATGAGTATCGGGAGCACGCGCCGTACCAGCTTTCGGGCGGGCAGAAGCAGCGCGTCGCCATCGCGGGGATCATCGCCATGCGGCCGAAGTGCGTCGTGCTTGACGAGCCGACGGCCATGCTCGATCCGAAGGGAAGAAAAGAGGTTATGAGCACCATCCGGCAGCTGAATGAGGAATTCGGCATCACCGTCGTGCTCATTACGCATTATATGGATGAGGCCGCCCGGTGCGGCAGGGTCGTCGTGATCGACGACGGAAAGATCTTGCTCGACGGCACGCCGAAAGAGGTGTTTTCGCAGGTCGATCTGCTGCGTCAACACGGGCTGGATGTGCCTCAGGCGGCCGAGCTCTGCCATGAGCTGCGGCTCGCCGGCCTCGATCTGCCCGAGGGCGTGCTGACCGAGCAGGAATGTATCGAGGCCATTGCGGCTCTCTTCGGGAAGGGGGTGCCGGCATGAGCGAGATCATTCGCACGGAGCATCTTTCCTACGTTTATTCCGCGGGGACTCCGTTCGAGAGCGCCGCGCTCGACGACATCAATATTTCCGTGGAGCAAAATACGTTCCTCGGCCTGATCGGCCACACCGGCTCCGGGAAATCGACGCTGATCCAGCATCTGAACGGGCTTCTGAAGCCGGATTCCGGAAAAGTATATATCGGCGGCGAGGATATCTGGGCGGAACCCAAAAAGATCCGCCGCTTCCGCTTCAAAGTGGGGCTCGTGTTTCAGTACCCGGAGTACCAGCTCTTTGAGGAGACGGTGCGTAAGGATATCTCCTTCGGGCCGCGGAATATGGGGCTTTCCGAGCCGGAGATCGCCGGGCGCGTGCTCGAAGCGGCCGAGCTCGTCGGTTTGCCGGAAACGTACCTCGACAAATCACCGTTTGAGCTTTCCGGCGGCGAGAAGCGCAGGGCGGCCATCGCGGGCGTTCTCGCCATGCGGCCGGAGATCCTGATTCTGGACGAGCCCACCGCGGGCCTCGATCCAAGGGGCCGGGAGCACATTCTCGGCGAGATCGCGGAATACCATGACCGCTACGGCGCCACCATTATTCTTGTTTCTCATTCCATGGAGGATGTCGCGCGCTTCGCAAGCCATGTGCTGATTATGGATCACGGTCACGCCGCCATGTACGGCACCACGAGAGAGATTTTTCGCCGCGTTACGGAGCTTACGGAGATGGGTCTCGAGGTGCCGCAGATCAGCCGCGTCTTCGCCGGCCTTGCCCAAAAGGGCATCCCGGTGCCGGAGAGCGTGCTGACGGTTGCAGAGGCAAAAGAGGCCGTTTTGCGCCTGTTACGGGAAGGGGGCGGCGACTGATGCTCAGAGATATCACCTTCGGGCAGTATTATCCAGGTGAATCGGTCATCCACCGCCTCGATCCGCGCATCAAACTGATCCTGACGCTTGCCTATATTACGATGCTGTTCGCGGCGGACGGCATGATCCCGCTTGCAGTCGGTGTTTGCTTTGTGGTGCTGTTTTATGCGTTTGCGAGGCTGCCGGCGAAACTCATTTTTAAATCCATGAAGCCGGTCGTGCCGATCATCGTCTTCACCGCGGTGCTGAATGTTCTCTTTATTGAGGGCGAGCCGCTCTGGACGTTCTATTTCATCAAAATCACAAGAGAGGGCCTGCTGACGGCGGGGCTGATGTGCGTGCGCATCCTCTGCCTGATCGTGGGCAGCTCCCTTTTAACCTACACCACCTCGCCGATCGCGCTGACCGACGGCCTCGAGCGGCTGATGCGACCGCTTTCCGCGATCAAAGTGCCGGTGCACGAGCTTGCCATGATGATGACCATCGCTCTGCGCTTCATCCCGACGCTGATTGAGGAGACCGAAAAGATCATGGCGGCGCAGAAGGCGCGGGGCGCGGATATGGAATCCGGCACGGTCATTCAGCGCGCGAAGGCGCTGGTGCCGATCCTGATCCCGCTGTTTGTGTCGGCGTTCCGCAGGGCGGATGAGTTGGCCCTCGCAATGGAGTGCCGCTGCTACCATGGCGGCGAGGGCCGCACCCGGATGAAGCAGCTCTCGTTCGGCCCGCAGGACTGGGTCGCGGTGCTGGTTGTCGCGGCCGGGTTCGCCGGCGTCATTCTGCTAAACCTCTATGGGCCTCAAATCCTGAAACTCTGAAACAACAAAGGAACTTTAAGCGCATGAGAAACCTGCTTCTGACGATTTCCTATAAAGGCACCAACTACCACGGCTTCCAGGTACAGAAAAATGCCGTCACGGTCTGCGAGGTGCTGCAGGACGCGATGGAGACGCTGCTGGGTGAGCGGCCGGATGTCAAGGGCTGCTCCCGCACCGATGCCGGGGTTCACGCCAATAAGTACTGCGTCAGCTTCCACACGGAGAATCCGATGAAATGCGCACGGATCGCAAGGAGTTTGGATGCCCTGCTGCCGGAAGATGTCGCGGTCTGTGGCTGTAAAGAAGTGCCGGAGGATTTCCACGCCCGGTATTCCTGCCGGGGCAAGCGGTATGTCTATAAAATCTGGGACGCGCCGTATATGAGCCCGTTCTGGAGAGGGCTGGCGCTCCATCATCCGAAACCGGTGGACGAGTATTTTCTGGATGCCGTCTGCACGGATTTTATCGGGAAGCACGACTTTTCCGCCTTTGCCGGCGCGAAGAACGAGCAGGAGGACTCCACGAGGGAAATTTATGACTGCTCCGTCACGCGCGACGGCAACCTGGTGACCTTTTCCGTCACCGGCAACGGGTTTTTATACAACATGGTCCGGATCATGGCCGGCACCCTGCTGGCCGTCAATGATGGGAAGATCGAGCCGGATGCCCTGCCGGAGATCCTCGCGTCGAAGGACCGGAAGCGCGCCGGGAAGACGGCAAGAGCGGAAGGGCTTTATCTCGATGATGTAATCTATGATGAGGACGGGGACGAGGATGAGGGATGATTTTCTGACAGCGGAGCCGCCGGAAGGCGAAACCGCCGTAGCGCTGGGCATTTTTGACGGTGTCCACCGGGCGCACCGGAAAATTCTGGAGGCGGCTTCCCGGACCGAATTGGAACCGTGGGTGTTCACCTTCGCGGCCGGGCAGCGCCCGGAGCGGAAGGCGGGCGGCACACTGCTCTCTCCGGAGATGAAATACCGGCTGATGGCAGGCTGCGGAATCCGGCACGTCTATGCGCCGGAGTTTGCGTCCGTCCACGGGATGAGCGGCGGGGAGTTCGTGCGGGAAGTGCTTAAAAATCGCCTGCATGCGAAAAAAATCTTTGTAGGTTACGATTTCCGTTTTGGGAAAGATGCCTCCTGCGGCGCCCCGGAGCTTACGGCACTTTGTGAGGAAAACGGCATAGAGCTCACCGTTGTGGAAGAGATGGACGATATGGGTTTTCCGACCTCCGCAACGAGGATCCGCGAGGCCGTTGCCAACGGGGATACGCGCACCGCGTTCCGGCTGGCGGGGTATCCCTTCGTTATTGATCAACCCGTCGTGTGCGGGGAGCGGCTCGGCACCGTGTATGATCTTCCCACCATCAACCAACCGATCATGGAGGGCTACTGTGTGCCGAAATTCGGCGTCTATGCCGCAGCGGCGCTGGTGGAGGGGAAACTCTGGCCGGCGGCGGCGGATGTCGGCGTAAAGCCCACCGTTTCGAATCAGGGCGCCGTCATGGCGGAGACGCACCTCATCGGCTGGAGCGGCGACCTTTACGGGAAGCGTGTGCCGGTGTTTTTCCTCACTTACCTGCGGGAGGAGCGGGCGTTCGGCTCGGAGACCGAGCTCTTTGCCCACATCGCCGCCGATGCCGTTCAAGCGGACGGGGAAGCAAGGAGCTGGCTCGATACATACGGGGAGGCCCTGCTTGCGCTGTTGGGCGAAAAATAGGCCGCTTCATGGAAATTTTCCGCGGAAATAAAGTATTTTGCTTTACAAAGTTGGCAGACTATGATATAATCGATAAGCTGGTCTTTAGGCCCGCAAGAAACCCACTCCCGGCTCCGGGATCCTGCCGTTAGGTCAGTCCTTTGGGACACGCACGGCGTTCACCGGCCCGCTGCTGAGACAGGGAAATTTATTTATGAGGTGAAAAACATGCTTCGCAAAGAGGAAAAATCTGCCATAATCGAGGAAAACCGCCTTGCCGATAACGACACCGGTTCCCCGGAAGTCCAGATCGCCATCCTGACCAAGAGGATCAACGATCTGAATGAGCATTTGAAAGTCCATAAAAAAGACAACCATTCCCGCCGCGGTTTGCTCAAAATGGTCGGCCGCCGCAGAAACATGCTCAACTATCTGCAGAAAAGAGACATTGAGCGTTACCGTGCGATCATCGCGAAACTCGGCATTCGTAAATAACTTTGTCTCTACGAAGTCAGGCGAGTGTCCACCTCGCCTGACTTCATTGAGTATATAAGCCCGAAAATCAAAAAGGCAGCATAAAACGGCAGACATCGGAAATAAGCAGTGAATCGAAGACCCGGATGCCCGGATTTTGGATTAATTGCTCATTCCCGCCTCCGCTTTGTTTTCGCTGCATACAAAAACAAAACGGAGGTATATTTTTATGTTTGAAGACTACCGTGTGTTTGAAACGGAATTTGCCGGAAGAAAGATGACCTTTGAAACCGGAAAAATGTGCGCGCTTTCCAATGCGTCCGTTCTTGTCCGTTATGGAGAGACCGCCGTCCTTTGCAACGCCACCGCTTCCCAGACTCCGCGCGAGGGCATCGATTATTTCCCGCTTTCCGTCGATTTCGATGAGAAGCTCTATTCCATCGGCCACATCCCCGGCTCTTTTCCGAGAAGGGAAGGCCGACCGACCGACCGCGCAATTTTGGATTCCCGCGTTGTCGACCGCCCGATGCGCCCGCTTTTCCCCAAGGATATGCGCAACGACTGCTCGATTGTGATGAGCGCCCTCTCCGTCGACCCGGATTACCCCTATGCCGTCTGCGGAATGAACGGCGCTTCCATGGCTGTCGCCATTTCCGATATCCCGTGGAACGGCCCGATCGCCGGCTGTCAGGTCGGCCTCGTTGACGGCGAGATCATTCTGAACCCGACCGCCGAGCAGGACGCCGCTTCCGACCTGCACCTGACCGTCTCCTCCACCGCCGAAAAGGTCGTCATGATCGAGGCCAACGCCAACGAGGTCAATAACGAGACGATGCTGAAGGCGATCCTCGCCGCCCACGAAGAAAATAAGAAGCTTGTCAATTTTATCAACGGCGTTGTTGCCGAGATCGGCAAGCCGAAATTCAAGTTCCAGTCCATCGAGGTTCCGGCCGAAATGTTCGAAGCCGTCAGGGATTTCGCCATGGGAGATGTTCGGAAAGCCCTCTGCACCGCGGATAAAAAAGAGCGCGACGCGAATCTTGCGCCGATTGTCGCGGCGGTTCACGAAAAATTCGACGAGATTTATCCCGAGGGTATCGCGAAGATCAATGAAGCTATGTATAAGCTTCAGAAATATGTCGTCCGCCGCTGGCTGCTCGACGAGGGCAAACGCGCCGACGGCAGAGCGCTCGATGAGATTCGGCCGCTCGCCGCGGAAGTCGGCCTGCTCCCGAGGACCCATGGCTCCGGCCTGTTCACCAGAGGGCAGACCCAGGTGCTTTCCATCGCCACGCTCGGTCTGATCAGCGACGCACAGGAGCTTGACGGGATCGACGGCATCACCGAAAAACGCTATATGCATCAGTATAACATGCCGTCCTACACGGTCGGCGAGACCCGGCCCTCCAGAGGCCCTGGCAGACGTGAGATCGGCCACGGCGCCCTTGCGGAGAAAGCCCTCGAGCCGGTCATTCCGTCTGTCGACGATTTCCCCTACACCATCCGCATGGTTTCCGAAGTGCTTTCCTCCAACGGCTCCACGAGCCAGGGCGCGGTCTGCGGATCCACCCTCGCCCTGATGGATGCCGGCGTCCCGATTAAAAAGCCGGTCGCGGGCATCTCCTGCGGCCTCGTCACCGAAGGCGGACGCTGGATGACCATGGTTGATATTCAGGGGCTTGAGGATTTCTTCGGCGACATGGACTTTAAGGTCGCCGGAACCAAGGATGGGATCACCGCCATCCAGATGGACCTCAAATGCGACGGCCTGACCGAGGACATCATCCGTGAAGCCCTCGAAAAGACCTACAAAGCCCGCTGCCACATCATTGACGACGTGATACTCAAAGCGATCCCGGCGCCGAGGGAGGAGCTCTCCAAGTACGCGCCGAAGATGCTCACCATTATCATCAATCCGGAGAAGATCCGCGACGTCATCGGCTCCGGCGGCAAGGTTATCCAGAAGATCTGCGCCGAGTGCGACGTCAAGATCGATGTTGAGGAAGACGGCCACGTCTATGTCTCCGGCATCGATATCGAAAACGCCCGCCGGGCCATTCAGGTCATCCAAACCATCACCAGTGATCCCGAGGTCGGTGCCATTTATAAGGGCAAAGTTACCCGTCTGATGCAGTTCGGCGCTTTTGTGGAGATCGCCCCCGGCAAGGAGGGCCTCTGCCACATCTCGAAGCTCGATAACAAGCGCGTTGAGAAGGTCGAAGATGTCGTCAAGCCCGGCGACGAGGTCGTGGTCAAGGTTGTCGAGATCGACAGCCAGGGCCGCATCAATCTCTCCAGAAAAGATGCGCTCGCCGATCTGGAAGCGAAACAGAAACGCATTGACGGCTAAAACGGATAAAAAAATACAAAAGGGACGGGAAACCGTCCCTTTTTTGTTTGGAGTCTGCTTAACTGTTCGTCGTGAATCTGTGCGGTTATAGTTTTATGAAAGGCCGCAAGCGGAGCTTTTGAACGGCAGGTAACAAAAAGTTTCGGCAGTATCATAATTTACGGTTTTTTTTGTTTATATCCCTGAAGAATTGTCTTCGGGGATACAGTTTTGTCACAATGGGCCCGAGCTCTTGCCATAAAATATAGTTTAGTTGTATAATACAAAAGATAATGGGAGTTTGTGCGAAAAGGAAGCGGAAATCATGCGGGAGATTTATCTCGACAACAGTGCAACGACGCGGGTATATTCCGAGGCCGCCGACGCCGCATACCGGGTGATGACCGAAACCTACGGCAACCCCTCTTCACTCCATAAAAAGGGCATCGAGGCGGAGCAGGCTGTCACGGAGGCCCGCCGGAAGATCGCCGCGGCGCTCGGCGCGGATGCGGAAGAGCTGGTGTTTACTTCCGGAGGGACGGAGGCCAATAACCTCGCCGTCATCGGCACGGCCATGGCAAAGAGGCGCCGCGGCAATGAAATCGTCGCCTCCGCCTATGAGCACGACTCCGTGATGGAATCCCTCCGGTATCTCGAGGGAGAGGGCTTTTCCGTCACCTACCTGAAGCCGGATGCTTCCGGCATCGTCACGCCGGAGGCGGTGGCCGCCGCGGTCGGCGAAAAAACGGTCCTCGTCACAGTCATGCTGATGAACAACGAGATCGGCGCGGTCAACCCGCTTAAGGAGATCTGCGCCGCGGCAAAAGAAAAAAATCCGGACGTCATGGTGCACACCGACGCGGTGCAGGCGTTCTGCAAGCTGCCGTTTCGCGCCGACAAACTGGGGGTTGATCTCGTGACGATCACTGCCCATAAGATCGGCGGCCCGAAAGGGTGCGGCGCACTCTGGATCCGAAAGGGCTGCCGCGTTGTTGCACGAAGTCTTGGCGGCGAGCAGGAGAAGCGGATCCGCGCCGGGACGGAGGCGGTACCTTTGATCGCGGCGTTCGGCGTCGCGGCGGAGAAGGCGAAAGCGGATATGCCGCGTCTTCGGCAATCCGCGGAGGAATTTGAGCGTCATCTGTTTGAGAATCTCCGGAGAATTCCGGAGGCGGTGCGCAATTCCCCGGAGGATGCGTTTCCCGGTATCGTCAATATTTCCGTCCCGGGCATCCGCAGCGAGATTATGCTTCATTTTCTTGAAGAGAGAGGAATCTATCTTTCCAGCGGTTCCGCCTGCGCCAAGGGAGCGAAGAGCCATGTGCTCAAAGCCATGGGCCTGCCGCCGGAGCGGGTGGACAGCGCCCTGCGTATCAGTTACGGCAGGGAAAATACCCCGGAGGATGCGGACGCGCTCGCAGAGGCGCTCCGGGAGGCCGTGCAGAGGCTCTGCCGGTAAATTGATTGGTAGGGAAAGTGGAAAACCGAAATGAAAGAGATTATTTTACTCAAATGCGGGGAGATCGCCCTTAAGGGTCTCAATAAATCGGGATTTGAGGACAGCCTGCTCCATAATTGCCGGCGCCGCATTGCCGATCTGGGGGAGTTTCATTATTGGAAGAGCCAATCCACGCTCTATATCGAGCCGCAGAGCGAGGAGATCGACCTTGACGAGGCGGTCGGCCGCCTGCAGAAGGTCTTCGGTATCGTGGCTTTGACGCGTACCTGTGCGGCGGAAAAAAATTTTCCGGATCTTGCACAAGCTGCAAAAATTTATCTTGCAGATATTCTTCCAAAATGCCGCACTTTTAAAGTAGAGGCAAAGCGCTCTGATAAGAGCTTTCCGATGACTTCCCCGGAGATCTGCCGGGAGCTCGGGGGCATTTTGCTGTCGGAGTTTCCTCATCTCAAGGTGGATGTCAACCATCCGGATATTGTCGTTATGGTCGAGATCCGGGAGCGCGCCGCCTATATCCACGGCAACCAGCTTCCCGGAGCGGGGGGCATGCCGGTCGGCACCTCGGGCAAGGCTCTGCTGCTGCTTTCCGGCGGCATCGACAGCCCGGTTGCCGGTTACATGATGGCAAAGCGCGGTCTCGAGGTTGAGGCGCTGCATTTTCAGTCCCCGCCTTATACCGGGGAGCGCGCGTGGCTCAAGGTCAAAACGCTGGCTCAGCAGCTCTGCGACTACTGCGGCAAGGTCGATCTCTTCTCCGCGGCTTTCACGGAGATACAGGAAGAGATCAAGCGCCGTTGCCCGGAGGAGCTGTTTACCGTTATCATGCGGCGTTTTATGATGCGGGTGGCGCTCCGTCTCGCGGAGAAGGAGGGCTGCGGTGCGCTCATCACGGGGGAAAGCCTCGCGCAGGTGGCGAGCCAGACGCTTCCGGCCATCGTCTGCACCGACGCGGTCTGTGATATTCCGGTTTTCCGTCCCCTGATCGGCATGGATAAACAGGAAATCGTGGAACTCTCACAAAAGATCGGTACCTTTGAGACATCCATTTTACCCTACGAGGATTGCTGCACGGTCTTTACACCGCGGCATCCACGCACGCGGCCGACCATTGCGATGATCGAGGAAGCCGAAAAGGCGCTCGACATCCCCGCCCTGTTGGATCGCTGCGCGGTCACACACATGAGGCTCAAATATGGCGAATAATTTCTCCGTTCGGAGAATTTTCAACATCATTCCAGGTAGAAAGGGGAGGTGATTTCATGCGTGCCGGGATTATCGGGATCGGCTACGGGGAAGATGCCAAAAAGCAGCTTTCGCGGTCGATCGAGCTGATCCAGAAGGAACTTTCCGCACTGGGAATGGGAGCTGCGCAGGAAAGTATCGTCCCTGCGGACAGGCTCGCGATCCACAAAATCGTCGCAGAGGCGCTTTCCGCAGTAAATGTTCTGATTTTAACCGGCGGGATGGGCGCGGCCGCAGAGAATCTGGCGGTCACCACCGTTTCCGCTGCGATCGGTTTACGCACGGTCATGAAGCACGGGGAGCTGTTCCCAGAGGGTGCATCCATCCTTGGAAACCCCGGCGGCGGCATCTCCGGCTGTGCAATCTCGGCGGGCACGCAGTGCATCCTTCTGCTTCCGTCGGATCCGGCGGCACTTCCGTCGCTGCTGGTCCATAAAGTATCCAGATATCTTGCGGAATTTGCCGGAATGCAATTTTCGCTGCGGAGCATCCGCACGCTCGGCGTGAGCGAAAGAGAAGTCTCCGACGCCGTGCTCAAATATTTTGACCAAAAAAATCCGATTGTCACCGTTTTTGGGGACGGCCCGGAGACCGCCGTCCAGATTTTTGCGGCCGGAAGTACGCGGGAGCTCGCCGCAGAATCCGCCTTTGCCGGCCTCAAGCTGATCAGCGGCAAACTGGGGAAGGCGGTCTACGGCATCGACGTAGAAAACGTCGGCCAGGCGCTGGAGCAGGAACTTTCCCGAAAGGGGCTCGGCGCGGCAATTGCCGTCAACGGCGTTTCCCTCGCAGGCCTGCGGCGTCTCGGCGCTGTGGGAAGCTACGGTTCGCCGTTTCTTGCGGCGGCGCCGGATGCAGCCAGCCTCGGCTCCCCCGAGAAACTGATCCGGAAACACGGCGACGTCAGCTCCTGGACCGCCGCCCTGCTCGCGGGGGAGGTCTGCAAGAAATTCAGTGCAGGGATCGGGCTTTCCATCGCGGCATCCGAGAGCGCCCCGGAGAAGGGTGCGGAGGTCGCCGTCGCCATCGGCAACAGCGTCTGGACCGAGCACATCGATCTGCCAAAGGGGGGCGCGAGAGCGCTGGTATCCGCCGCCGAGTTTACCCTGATGCACCTGGCCCGGGCCGCCGCCTCCGCCTATCCGAAGATGTTGGCGAATGCGGTTCCGCTGAAGGATGCTATTTCCGGGAAGGCTCGGTTTCATTCCAGACAGCCGAGGCGCAAGTGGTATGCGCGGTTTATCCCGATGAGGGGCGACTCCAGATCTGATCTCCTGCGAAAGGGCGTATTTTTTCTCTGTGTCCTGGTGTTCGCCGGCTCGATGGGATACCTGGGTTCCCAGCTGCTGGATTCCTCGGCGCAAAAAAAACTCGCCTCCAGCCTGCGTTCCCTGGTCGGGATTGCGGGCGATGCCATTGAGCTTCCAAACGGCTACGAATGTCTATCCAAATATGCCGCACTTTATGAGCTCAACAACGACTTGACCGGCTATCTTTCCATCGACGGGACCAACGTGGATTACCCGATTCTCCAGACGACGGAACCCGGATATGACGGCAAAAAAGGCCAATATTACCTTCGCCGGGATTTTTACAGCGAATACACCCTCTATGGTACGCCGTTCATGGATTACCGATGCAGTGCCCTGCCGGATGACATGAGCGACAACCTGATCATCTACGGCCACAACATTTACGATGACGGCCAAATGTTCAGCGAACTTTTGAATTACGAGACCCTGAAATATTATAAACAACACCCGCTGATTCACTTTGATACGATCTATGAGGAGCACGACTGGCTGGTAGTAGGCATTGTGATCACAAATGCCTATGAAAAAGACGGCCCGATCTGGGACTACACCAATTTTATTGACGCAAAAAATGAAACCGCCAAAGAGGAATTCATTTCCGAGATCGGTGAGCGCACCCTGATTGTGACGGGTGTCGATTATAATGCGAGCGACACCTATCTGACGCTGTCGACCTGTTCCTACGACTTCAAGGATGCCCGGTTCGTGGTTCTTGCAAGAATGGTCCGGGAGGGCGAGGATGTCAGCGCAATCGATACCTCCGGTGCCTACTACAATCCGAACCCGCTGATGCCGACCGCCTGGTATACGGCCATCTCTCAGAATCAGGCCGCCGATTCGGATGCCGCCTATGAGGCCGAAACAAGCTCGGAGGAAGAGGAAAGTTACGAGGAAGAGGAGAGCGAGGAAGAAGAGGAGAGCGAGGAAGAGGAGGAGAGCGAAGAAGAGGAGGAGAGCGAGGAAGAAGAGGAAAGCGAGGAAGAGAGTTCATCCAAGGAGGAGCTCTCGTCGGTGCCGGAAGTTTCTTCCGTGCCGGAGGTTTCTTCTGAGCCGGAGGTCTCTTCCGTGCCGGAGGTCTCGGCCATGCCGGAAGTCTCGGCCATGCCGGAAGTTTCTTCTGGGGAGGACTCGGCCGTGCCGGAAGTCTTTTCCTCAGCCGTGCACAGCAGCGAACTTCCCCTCGCTTCGAATATGGGAGCCAGCCCGGGGGGAGACGAATAAAACCCATCGTCCCGCAATTCGCCTTTGCGGAGAGTTTCTTTATTTTGCTTGAAACCGGCGGAAAAACTTTTCCGCCGCAAGCCCGATCAAACGCAAAGGAGGGACGAATTTGTTAAAAAGCAAATGGGAAAATAAATTGATCGCACCCCTGCTTGTGACGCTGGGCCTGCTGCTTGCCGCTGGGGCAGGTTTGGCCGTCTATTTTAACTCAAATTCCGGGCAGGAGTGGCTGATTTCCTTTCTGAACGGCGGCCGTTTTTCCGGCGCGGCATCTTTTTCCGCAGAAGAATCTTCTTCGGAAGAAGAATCCTCATCGGCACCGGAATCCTCCTCCGAAGCGGCGTCCTCGTCGGCGCCGGAATCCTCCTCCGAAGCGGCGTCCTCGTCGGCACCGGAATCTTCGTCCGAGGCGGCGTCCTCCGAAGCGCCGGAATCCTCCTCCGAGGCGGTATCCTCCGAAGCGCCGGAGCCCTCATCTGAGGCGGCGTCCCCGTCGGTATCCATTCAGGTTCCGAGAAAAGAATCGTCTTCGGAAGATGAGGAAGACACGGACGAAGAGGAAGACGAAGATGAAGAAAACGAAGACGAACTTCCCGATTTCACCGAGGAAAGCCCGTATTACGAGAGCTCTTTGGAAAATACGGCCACGGTAAACGGAAAAAAGATGTCCGAATATGACGCCGTCTGCCAGATTGTCATGGCGGAGATCGGCGGCGGAGGCCCGGAGGAGGCCATTAAGGCCCATGCGGTTGCCGCGTTTACCTACATAAAAAGATGCGGCAACAACCTAACCGCGTTCGTCAAGACACCGGTCACTTCCGATGTCAAGGCCGCGGTCCAAGAGGTCATCGGCTGCGTCATTCTGGACGATAAGTCCGACGGGTATATCTATGCGGTATACAGCGCAGAATCCTGCGGCGTCACAGCTGCGGCGGAATGGGTCTGGGGGTATGAGAACCGCAATCTGCTCTCCGTGGAGAGCGAATACGACGATTCTACTTACACCCTAAAGATTGATGCGGACGAATTTGCGGAGAAGGTTTCCGACAGCTTCGACATCGAGCTGGAGGGCGACCCCAGTGACTGGATCGAGATCCTCAGCTATTGGGAGGACAGCGACTACATCAACAAGATCCAACTCGGCGATACGACCACCACGGCCCGCAAGCTGCGGGAAAACTGCCTCGGTTCCACCGTGCTCAAATCGACCGCTTTCACCGTCAGCTATAAAAGCTCGACCGACCAGCTCATCTTTGAGTGCGAGGGCTACGGCCACGGCGTCGGGCTTTCCCAATATGGCGCGATCGATTACGCAAACAACGACGGCTGGGATTTCAAGAAAATCCTGCTTCACTATTATTCCAACTGCTATCTCGCGATGGAAGATTAAAAAAACAGAGATCAAGAAGCCGGAGCTTACGCCCCGGCTTTTTTGAATGCCGCACCGAAAGCGGAGCCAAGGGTTCAGGGAAAAGGAAAATACGTTTTGGAGCAAGGGCACTCTCCGGGAGCACCACTGCTCCAAATGACATACAGGTTGCGGCTGGAAGGGAGATTTTTTTGCGCCGGGGAAAGAGTTTTTTGGAGGACCTCTGCCGCTCGCTTGAAGGAAAACCGGGATTCCGAGGGGAATATAAAAACAGCGCCGGATCCATAGAGGCATAAAAAAAGACGGAACCGAAGTTCCGTCTTTTTTGAATCCCGAAGGGGAATCAGGCAATGTTGTGATAGCCGGCGTATTCTTTAAGGAAGCCATACTTGAGAAGAAGGACGTTGCCTTCGGCATCGGCGGCAGTTTTGATCGAGAAGGTATCGAAGATGTCCTTGACGGCCATCTGATTGTCGATCATGTACTGGAGCTGGGCCTGGTTGTCTTCATTCTTAAAGAGCTTCTCTTCGGTGGCGCCGAGGGTCATCGTGGAGTTGCTGTTGCGAAGTCCGCGCAGACCGTTTTCTTCGCGGCCCTGGAGCACATAGTAGGTATCCCCAGCAGCATTGGCGGTGGCAAGATCGGTATAGCCAAGGGTGTCTCTCTCATACATGGCAACTTCGGCAACAAGGCCGCCGCCGTCGGTGATCTTACGGGAGGCACGGTTGAAGCAGATGACTAACTTCAGGGAGCTGTACTCGGTGCAGAAGTTGAAGTCACCGGTGGAATCCATGAATCCGGCGATCGGGCCGTAGCCGTAGGTCGGATAGATGGCGTTGTTGATGGCGGTAACTTTGCCGACGCCCTGCGTCTGAGCTTTCGTTGCGGCCTCGCCCTTGACCCAGGCACCGTCCTGATTCAGCCAGGCATAACCGGTGGTGTAATCATAGGAGCTGACGTATTTGCCGTCGACCAAGGTGTTGGTCATGGCGAGCACGCCGGTGACGGAGTCATGCAGACCCCAGACGTCAACGGCGGCGCGGATCGGATCGGTCGCGGAAGCGGAGCAGACCCAGACATCGATTCCGTTGGAATCAAGGGTCTTCCAGAGTTCCACAATGTTTTCAGAGACCTGCGTGCCGGAGGTCCAGGTGTATTCGACGTGGCCAACTTTGGAGGTGGCGTCGATGTCGGCCGGGGTGGTCCAGGTGACAGAGGAGGTCTCAACAGCTTTGTAGGTGGTGTGGGAAGCGGTGGCCAGCGCATAGACCTCATCTTCGGTCATGCCGGTGAACCAGTACAGAACCCACGGATATGCAACATCGGCAGACTCGGCATCATAGACGAGATCATACATGGTGCGCATCTTGGTGGCGAATTCCTGCCACTGAACGTCGGCCTGAACGGTGGCCTGCTGCTCAGCGGTGAGGCCGGCGGCAGTGAACGGGCCGTAAGTGGTATAGAGGTAAGTATAGGCGGCGGTGATGTCGTCGATCCAATCCTGGTAGCAGCCGTTGCCGTACTCAAGATCGGTGCGGTCTTCCTGAAGGTCGCCGAGTCCGGTCTTCAGGATTTCGGGGAGCTGTTCAGGCGTGAAGGCAAAAGCCATGACCTGAAGCTGATAGACAGCGAGCTGCTCTTCAACGTCGAAGATGGAGCAGGTGTTATCAAAGTCGAAAACAACATACGGATGAGCTTCGGCGTCATAGCCTTCGGAGAATTTGCCGTAGGCGGCGACGAGATCATTGATGCCGGCTTTGACATCGTCGGCCCAGTCCTCACGGACAGCCGCATACTGACGGGAATGATAGCCGTTATAAATCTTGACGAAGCCATACTTGAGGGCAAGGACGTTGCCTTCGACATCGGCGGCAGTCTTGATCGAGAAGGTATCGAAGATGTCCTTAACGGTCATCTGATTGTCGATCATGTACTGGAGCTGGGCCTGGTTGTCCTCGTTCTTGAAGAGCTTCTCTTCGGTGGCGCCGAGGGTCATCGTGGCGTTGCTGTTGCGAAGCCCGCGCAGACCGTTTTCTTCGCGGCCCTGGAGAACATACAAAGTATCCCCAGCGGCATTGGCGGTGGCAAGATCGGTATAGCCGAGGGTATCTCTCTCATAGATCGCGACTTCGGCAACAAGGCCGCCGCCGTCGGTGATCTTACGGGAGGCGCGGTTGAAGCAGACAACCAACTTCAGATCGTCGAATTCGGTGCAGAAGTTGAAGTCACCGGTGGAATCCATAAAGCCGGCGGACGGGCCGTAGCCATAGGAGCTGACGAGAACGTTCTCGATCGCGGTGACTTTGCCGATGCCCTGCGTCTGAGCCTGGGTCGGCACATCGCCTTTGACCCAGCCTTCGCCGTCCGCGAGCCAGGCATAACCGGTGGTGTAATCATAGGAGCTGACGTATTTGCCGTCGACCAAGGTGTTGGTCATGGCGAGCACGCCGGTGACGGAGTCATGCAGACCCCAGACGTCAACGGCGGCGCGGATCGGATCGGTCGCGGAAGCGGAGCAGACCCAGACATCGATTCCGTTGGAATCAAGGGTCTTCCAGAGTTCCACAATGTTTTCAGAGACCTGCGTGCCGGAGGTCCAGGTGTATTCGACGTGGCCAACTTTGGAGGTGGCGTCGATGTCGGCCGGGGTGGTCCAGGTGACAGAGGAGGTCTCAACAGCTTTGTAGGTGGTGTGGGAAGCGGTGGCCAGCGCATAGACCTCATCTTCGGTCATGCCGGTGAACCAGTACAGAACCCACGGATATGCAACATCGGCAGACTCGGCATCATAGACGAGATCATACATGGTGCGCATCTTGGTGGCGAATTCCTGCCACTGAACGTCGGCCTGAACGGTGGCCTGCTGCTCAGCGGTGAGGCCGGCGGCAGTGAACGGGCCGTAAGTGGTATAGAGGTAAGTATAGGCGGCGGTGATGTCGTCGATCCAATCCTGGTAGCAGCCGTTGCCGTACTCAAGATCGGTGCGGTCTTCCTGAAGGTCGCCGAGTCCGGTCTTCAGGATTTCGGGGAGCTGTTCAGGCGTGAAGGCAAAAGCCATGACCTGAAGCTGATAGACAGCGAGCTGCTCTTCAACGTCGAAGATGGAGCAGGTGTTATCAAAGTCGAAAACAACATACGGATGAGCTTCGGCGTCATAGCCTTCGCCATTAACGCCATACGCGTCGACGAAATCGTTGACGGCAGCTTTAACGTCGTCGGCCCAATCGTCACGCTCAAGATGAATGCCGGTCTCTTCCGGAGTAGGTTCACCGGAAGTTGCCTCGCTGGAAGATTCTTCAACGGGTTCGGTGCCTTTGCAGGCAGCGAAAGAAAGAACCATCAGCAGAGCGAGGAGAATAGCCAGAATTTTTTTCATAGTGACACTCCTTACGTTTTTTGTCATTTACGCTCTTTTGATAAACACACGGTCCGGGTCACTCAAAACCTGCCCGCACGCTTACATCTGTATCATACCCTACGGTTTCGTCTTTGTCAACAATCGTGACATGGTTGTAACCGTTGTTTAAAGGCAAGATAACAAAAAACTAACGATTTGTAATGGTAAATGCTTACAAAAAGTCCGGGGCTTTTCGCCCCGGAAAAAAGACTACCGTTTCTCGGGAAACGGGATTTTTCATCCCGGAAAATAAAAACCGGCAGTCAGCGGCAATATTCGAAACGGAGATGCCCGCCGAACGGCGAGTAGGAGAGCCCGGAGATTTTTCCGGAGCCGGCAAAATAGGAGGTCTCATAAAAGAGAGGAAGCGCGGGCATCTCCTGCAGCAACATCTCCTCCGCGAGGGCATAGTTCCCCACGGATTCCGGGAAGTCCTTTGCGTTTGCGGCGTCGCGCAGCACGGCACCGAAATTCCATCCGTCGGAATCGATTTCGGTCGTGGCGTCTTCAGTCGTGTCGTCTTCAGCCGTGTCGTCTTCGGTCGTGTCGTCTTCGGTCGTAGCGTCTTCGGCCGTGTCGTCTTCGGTCATAGTGTCTTCAGCCGTAGCGTCTTCGGACGTAGCGTCTTCGGACGTAGCGGCTTCGGCCGTAGCGTCTTCGGACGCGTCGGTTTCACCCGTTCCGACGAAGTTGGAGAGAATGGCGGCCGGATTGTTGTACTGCGGGGTCAGAGAGACCAGTGCGATCTGGTAACTCCCCGAGGAGACGGCGGCTGCAATATCCTCTTCGGTCGTAGGGATCAGATTCACGAACGTGGAGAGATTCTCCTGAAGAGACTTCTGCAGGTAGCCCATCACGCCGAGGTATTCCTCCGGGCAGAGAATGGAGAGCGTCGGCAGTTTCTCCTTGCTCAATTCCGCAAGGCCGTCCTTCATCAGTTCCCGGGCAAAGGCGCCGTCGTATCCGAAGCCGACGAAGCTGTCACCGGCCTGTTCCCGGTAGCCGGCGCCGCCGATCGTGACCGCGCCGGGGACGTAAGCGTCCGCAATGCGCAGGTTGCCCGGCAGAGTGGCTTCCATTTGGCTCTTATCCGCGGCATAGGCAAAGGCGCGGCGGATATTCTTGGAAGAAAAATATTCGTTCTCCTCGTTAAAAAGGAGCATCCAAAGCGTATCTTCCGTCCCGGTAATCCGGAAGCCGAGGTCGTAAAGATCGGAGAGATCCGCATAGTCGGCGACGGCGCCGTCGATTTTTTCTTCGGTCAGCCGGGTATAGGGATCATAATCCTCCTCGTTTCGAACGTACACATAGATATCCTGATAAAACAGACCGCCGTCATGATAGTCCGTGTTCGGAGAAAGAACATAATAAGAAGAGTTCTCCCTGCGGACGTAATATGGCCCATTAAATAAAGTATAATTGAGATCCTGCCCGTAGCGGCCGCGGGTGCTTTCAAAAAACGCCTCGTTGCAGGGAGAGGCCGCCGCCGTCGTCAGGAGCTCCGGAAAGAGGGCGTCCGGATAGGCGAGCTCGATCACGACGGTATGCTCATCCGGCGCAGAGATGCCAAGCCGGGAGATATCGGCGTTCTCATAAAGAATTTCCTCCGCGCCGAGCATGGCGATGAAATCACTGCGCAGGGGCGCGCCGGTCTGCTTTTCAAAAAGTCGATAAAAGGCAAAGACGAAATCGTCCGCGGTAAGCGGCGTCACCCCGTCGCTCCACAAAAGATCGTTCCGGAGCGTAAACGTGTAGACAAGGCCGTCTTCGGAGACCTCCCATTTTTTTGCCGCACCGCCGATGATGCTGCCGTCCGAGTCCTTTTTAAGCATGCCCTCGAAGCAATTCTCAATGATCAGCAGGGCGGATTCGTCGCCGGCGAGCTGAGGGTCGTAGGTATCGAGCGCCGTGCGGATGTCATAGCCCATGGTGGAGTTGACGGTCGAGCAGGCGGAAAGGCAGGGCAGCAGCGCCAGCAGCAGCGCCAACAACAGCGTTTTGAGTTTCATGGGAACGCCCCTTTCTCCTGTCTGTCATAAAAACTTCGGCTGGCCGCGGGATTTTGCCGGAGAAGTGCGGCGGCCGGGTTCCGGATTCTATTTTATCATTCGTTTCTTCCTTTCGCAACGAAAGATGTAAAATTCTTAAAAAGCCGGATCCGGCGAAAAACGGTTGATAAAATAGAATCTTATGATAAAATGGATTTATTCTAAGAAAATATATTTGTTTTAAGAAAGGAAGACGATCATGATCTGTCCGAATTGCGGGAAAGAGATTCCTGAGGGCGCAAAATTCTGCAATTTCTGCGGTGTGCACATCGGAGAAGCGGCACCCGGCGGATCGGCGCCTGCCGTGCGGCGGGACCGGGAAACGCCGGATACGACGCTCTATCTGGTGCTCGCAATCCTTTCAGCCGTTGTCTGTTTTTTGCCGACCGGAATCCCGGCCGTCGTTTTTGCCGCGAAAGCGGACGGCTACCGGGAGAAGGGCATGGCGGAGAAAGCGGACGGCGCGCTGAGGAAAGCAAGGGTCTGGATTGTGGTTTCCGTCGCCGTCGGGGCCGTGGCCGTGCTTGCGGCGGCAGCCCTGGCTCTGTTTCTCACCGCCCTGATCCCACAGCTGGTTGGGGGAATTGCGGGTGCGGTCAGGCCTTTTCTCACGTCTATCTGAAATGTTTTAACAGGAGGGAATCCATATGTACTGTAAAAATTGCGGAGCCGAACTGCCGGATGACGCGGTATTCTGCGGAACCTGCGGCGCAAGGATGCAGGAGGAAGCAAAACGGGACGACGTTTATCAGGAGGTTCCGCCGGAATATTCCGAGTATCAGGAGGCGCCGTACGATTCCTCCCATTCCGGGAATGCCCAATATGCCGCGCCGGAGCAGCCGAATACGCCCTATTCCGGCAGGCAGCCGAACGGGAACTACACCCTTTACCTGGTTCTTGCCATCGTTTCCACGCTGCTCTGCGGATGCACCTGCTTCAGCCTGATCCCGGGTGTTCTCTCTATCATTTTCGCCTGCCAGATCAACAGCAACAACAGAGCGGGCAACTATGAAGAGGCGGACAAGGCGGCCAAACGCGCCCTGATCTGCATCATCGTCACCGTCGCGCTCGGCATCCTCACCATCATCTTCGGGTTTATCGCCAGCAGCGCAGGTCTTCTTACGAATTTCACCGACGGCCTTGAGAGTTATAGATATTATCAATATTCTTATTAAAATATGAAAAAATGGGTATTCCGGCATCCGAATTTCGGCGATATCCGAGTGCGGATTGCGGCGGTAACGGCGGTCTGTGCGGCTGCGGGCGCGGGGCTGTTCTGGGTATGGAGCACAAAGGACGGCACAGGGATAGGATTTCCCTGCCTGGTTCATGAGCTGACGGGCCTGTACTGCTCCGGATGCGGTGCATCCAGGGCGCTCCGGGCCATCCTGCATCTGCAATTTTATAAGGCGCTGCGGTATAATGCGGTATTTACGCTGCTGGCTCCATTTTTTGCCGCCTATTTTCTCGCGGTCGGATACAGTTTGGTGAGATACGGGGAAGATCGCGTTTCCCGCCGGGTGCCGGTCATGCCGCTCTGGCTGATTTTGGCGGCGGTACTGGCGTTCGGCATCCTGAGAAACCTGCCGATCTTTTCGTTTCTTGCGCCGACGCCTGTCTGAGCCGCGGATTTTTATTTATGAAAGGAATATGCTTATGCTTTGCACAAATTGCGGAAAGGAGATTCCGGAGGGCTCCGGATTCTGCCCGAACTGCGGGAAGAAACTGGGAGGGGAATTTTCTCCTTCTCAGCCGCCGAGAACGCCCGCCGAGGAGGTTGCGAAGGAGATTCGCGACGATACCCGGACCTCCGCCATTCTTTGGATCGTTATCGGCAGCATCCAGATTCTCGGCTGTATTACGATTATTGCCGGCGTCTGGAACCTCGTCATGGGCATCCGGCGCCTTAGTTTCAGCGAGACAATCGCACCGGGCAACGCAGAGGTCTACCGGGCCTTTGACAATGGGCTCAGCAACATTATTATCACCGCCGTGCTCAACTTTGTTCTTGGCGGAATCGTGTTCGCGCTCCTGTGCATCTGGGATTATTTTATCCGCGACAAGGTCATCCGGAACGCCTCCGTCTTCTGCGGCTGAGGCCATACGGGAATTTCAAAACGCTTCTCTTTCCGGATAGGGAAGAGAAGCATTTTTTGTTACTTTTTTTATAAAGGGCCCGCCGCTTATGGCCGGGGACGCACGGATACCATTTTGGAAGATTCCCTTTTCCGGCTCCAATACAAAAAAATCTTGCCGACGCTTGCCGGAAGGAAGGAGAATCCGGGGGAAGGAAAGAACATTTTAGACGTCTTTTTCTCCGCAGCTCCGGCCAAACGCAAAAAAGCTTCTTGCGCCGCCTTTCGGGGCGCAAAACAGTTTTGCGCGGCTCTTTTTATGCTTTTGAGCATAGAAACGGTTTTTGCGGCGTAAAAAAATCCCCTCCGCGAAAAGCGGAGGGGATAAAAACACTGAAAGAAATTATTTTTTGTCGACGGCATCAATATAGGTGAGCAGATCGAGCACACGGCAGCTGTAGCCCCATTCGTTGTCGTACCAGGAGACTAACTTGACGAACGTGTCGCTCATCTGGATACCGGCCTTTGCGTCGAAGATGGAAGAACGGGGGTCTCCCGTAAAATCGCTGGAGACGACTTCTTCGTCGGTGTAGCCGAGGATGCCCTTCATGCTGCCTTCGGAGGCTTTCTTGACCGCGGTGCAGATCTCCTCATAGGTGGCCGGCTTCTCGAGGTTGACGGTCAGATCAACAACGGAAACATCCAGCGTCGGAACGCGGAATGCCATGCCGGTAAGCCTGCCGTTCAGGGAGGGGATGACCTTGCCGACCGCTTTGGCGGCGCCGGTGGAGGACGGGATGATATTGCCGTTTGAGGCGCGTCCGCCTCTCCAGTCCTTCTTGGAAGTGGCGTCGACGGTCTTTTGGGTTCCGGTGACGGCATGGACGGTGGTCATCAGGCCCTCTTTGATGCCAAAGTTGTCGTTGATGACCTTGGCGAGTGGGGCAAGGCAGTTGGTGGTGCAGGAGGCATTGGAGAGAATTATAACGTCGGGGGTGTAGGAGTCGCTGTTGACGCCCATGACGAACATCGGAGCATCCTTGGAGGGGGCGGTAATCAAAACCTTGCGTGCACCGGCCTCGATGTGGGCGTGCGCCGTCTCAATGGTCTTAAAAACGCCGGTGGACTCGACGACATACTCGGCGCCGATCGCTCCCCACGGGATATCTTTGGGATCTTTGCAGTCGAATACGGAGATCTCTTTGCCGTTCACGACGAGCTTACCGTCTTTCGCATAAATTTCGCCGTCAAATTTGCCATGAACGGTGTCATACTTGACCATGTAAGCCATGTACTCGGCGTCTTCAAAAGGGTCGTTGACGCCGAGGATTTCATATTTCTCAGGCTCGGCGGCCGCAGCGCGGAAAACCAACCTGCCGATTCTTCCGAAACCATTGATACCGAGTTTAATCATAGTAAATTCCTCCTGTCGAAAATTTAATACGAATCTATCTTATCTTATAATCTCCAAGCATGCAAGAAAGGATTCGGATTTTCCTCCTTGTGTTGAAAAATATAGGTCATGTTGCCATAATTTTGGTAAAATTTGAAAGCGCGTCCGGCAAATTAAAATTCCGAAAAAAATAAAGAATAAAACTTGAAAAAAAAGGGAAATGCTTTATAATTTCAAGTAGAAACTCGGAAAAGAAGGATAAAAATGCGAAGAAAACGGTTGAGAAGCGGGAAAACGATCGGGGCGGAAAAGCTCTCCCTTATGGCGGACGCGCTTTCTTTTCAGGTACGGGAAGCTTTGGCGTGTCAGTTTGGAGGCCTTCATAACCTGAGCGTTGGGGATACCGATTCCGCGGCCGCGACGATTTCGGAAAACGCGTATCATATCCTTCGCGCGAATATGGATTTTGCGGAATATTGCCGGATCGTCTCCGGTACGGAGCAAAATTTCCCCCAAAAAATTGAGCTTTGCCGCGAGATGCAGGAACTCTGCCGGGCAACGGAGCTTTTCGCCGCCCATTTGCAAAAGAATTTCAGCACGACGATCCCGAAATGCTTTCTGTATGTGAACGTTGACCCGGAAAAGTTCCGGGATACCGTGCTCAATCTCATGCTCAACGCATTTAAATATTCCGGTGATGGCGCGAGCATTGGCGTTCGCCTTTCGGCCACCAGAAAGTATGCGAGGATTTCCATAAAGGATAATGGGCTCGGTATGCCGCCGGAAATTTTGGAACGGGCATTCGAGCCGTTTTTCTCCTGGCGGCCGGATAAGATATATCCGGGAACCATGGGTCTCGGCCTCACATTGGGACGGCATTTTGCCAAAAACGCCGGAGGGAATCTTCTTTTATATTCGGAGCAGGACAAGGGCACGGAAGCTATCCTGAGCCTCCCGCTGGATAAGGGAGAGCCCGGCGTCGTCTCCTCCCGCGAATCTTCGGAGGAACTGTTGGCGAATCTGTTCTCTCCGGTGTATGTCGTGATGTCCGACCTTGTGCCGCCGGTAAAGGGCTTCGGGAAATAAAACGGCGGCCGCGTTTTTTCGGCAGGTTAAATTTTCAACAAACAAGGCCCGGACGGATTCTCCCGTCCGGGTCTTGTTTGTTGAAAAATCGTTTTTCGGTCCGCCGCGGATTGGAACCGAGGTTCCATATGCCGACGGCACGCCCGATTCCCCGCAATTCGGACTTTCAAACCGACGCAGGGCAGCAGTCCGCCGCGGGGTTACCCGCTCCGCAATTATTTAGCAAGGCAGAAGGCTTAGTCCGGCCCCTCGGCCATGAGTGGAATTCCGGTTTTTTATTCCGTTTTCAGGCAGCGCCAGGCAACCGCCGAGATGACGATCACGGCGCCGAGGAGCGAGAAAGCGCCCGGCGTTTCACCGTCGAACAAAAACACCCAGACCGGATTCAGCATCGGCTCCGCAAGGGAGATGATGGAACAAAGAAACGGCGGGCAGCGGCGAATGGCGTATCCATAAAGGATATAGGGAATGCCAAGCTGGAAGATGCCGAGCACGAGAATATAAACTACGATCGCCGGAGTGACGGGCGTATCAAAAATAAAAAGGAAAGGAAGGCCGGAGAGCGACGTCAAAACATGGGCGACGAGGATGCCGGACATGCAGGAATCGTTGTCGGAGCGGCCGGAAATCACCATTGTGCTGCCAAAAGCGAGGCCGGAGAGAACGGCGAGCACGTTGCCGAGGATGCCGCCCGGCGTGAGGCTGTCGAAAAAGAAGAGCGCAATCCCCACAAATACCAGCGCGCAGACGGCGATATCCCGGCGCCGGAGCTTTTCTCTGAAAAAAAGGGCGGAGATAATGAGCACGAAGATCGGCGCGGTATATTGCAGCACAATCGCGTTGGCGGAAGTGGTCAGCTTGTTGGCGGAGACAAACAGAAGCATCGTGCCGCTGAGCGTGACACCGGAAGCAAGGCTGTACCGGTTCAGAACGAAACGCACGCCGGTCCTGTGCATATAAAATAATAAAACGGCCGCGGCGATTACGCTGCGGACGCCGGCAATCGCCAGCGCGTTCCAGGGGACGAGCTTAATAAAAATGCCGCCGATGCTCCACAAGGCGGCGCAAAGCAGCATCACAAAGACGGCTTTTCTTTCTGTCCGAATCATGGTTGCCTCCTGCATAAACGATATGCTCCGACATTATACTACAGAGGGCAACAAAATGATAGAGGAAAAAACAGATTATGGAATATGTACAAAAAAACAATATTTTATCTTGCCAACCGAAACCGCTTTTGCTATAATTATACAATCAAAATTCCCAGAAAAAAGGAGAGGATCGGATGCCGGGCCGCGGGAAAAGGCACTTTTTTCGATTTTTTATTCTGCTGGCGGCGCTCCTGCTGACAGGTCTGCTTTCCGGCGCGGCGGAGGCGTCGGAGCCTTCCGCACAGACCGGGGAAGCTGTTTCCGGGGAGGAGAATGCTTCCGAAGGAAGTGCCGTTTCCGAAGAAGAGACTTCTTCCGAAAAAGCGGCGGAAGAGAACGAATCAACCTTTTCCTATAAATATCTCCGGGGTACCCGTTACCGTAACTTGCTCCTGGCCAGATACAGCAGCCTTGCCGCGACACGGATCGTTGAGGAGCCCGCCGTCGAGGCATCGGCGCAAACCGGTACTGCGGCGGCACGTACGGCGATCGCGGGGGCCGGAGCAGCCTCCGCACCGGTCGACACCACGAGCGGCTTTTCCTCTTCTTTGGTTGCGCGGCTGAGCGTCTCCGGAACCAGCATCCAGGATTATCCGATCTATCAGAATACCGATTCCACCAACTACTATGCCGGCTCCAAGTGGTATTACACGGAGATGGGCTGGGCTGCGGCGACCGCATATCTGGGCAGCGGAAGCCTCTCCCAGAATACAGTGATCTATGGCCACAACTGGGGGAACTGCTTTGTTCCGTTCTCCAGCACCGGCAGGCAGTTCGAGTCCCTGTTGGCTTTCACATACTCGGACTTCGCAACGAACAACCAATATATCTATCTCACGACGAACGGCAGCACCTACACCTTCAGAATCTTTGCCGTCGCGTTCACCACCAACCTAAATTTCTATATCAACTGCAACGGCATCGACACGGCCTCCGTCGCGGCGAAGGCGCAGGCTCTGAGCATGTATGATTACGGCGTCAGCGTCGGCAGCTCGGATAAGCTCATCACCTTATCCACCTGCACGCGCTATTTTTCCGGCATGGGCGCCAACCAGCGCTTTATCATCATGGCGAAGCTCGTAAGCTGACGGAAAATTTCATTTTATAAAAGAAATGATGGTTGACAGAAACATTCTTTTATGATATCATAATCAGCGCTGGCGGAAAAAGCGCCGGCGAAACTCCGGGGGCGTAGCTCATCTGGGAGAGCGCTTGAATGGCATTCAAGAGGTAGAGAGTTCGATCCTCTTCGTCTCCACCAAAACGATAAAACCACGAGGCCAAAGTCTCGTGGTTTTATCATATCCAAGCATCAAGACCGGATATTTGAAAATGAATATATCGGGAACAGTGAACGATGCCGGAGCACCGATGGATAACAATTCCACGTGGATGCGGCAAGGATAGAAGCCAACATCTATGATGCAGACGGGCAATACCGTCTTTGAATTGGCCCGTCGCGGTATCGTTGATATATTGAAACGCTTCTGGCCGAAGGTTTATTGGTTTTGTTAGTTTGATAAAAATGCTTCAAGGCGTCATCGTTAAAAAACGACGACGCCTTGATTTTGCTTTGCATATGCATTTATTCAATAGATCAGATAAGAATGGAGCCGATCGTCACTTCCCGACACCGTTTCCTCGCTTCTTGAGATAGATGGCCAAAACGACGCCGGCAATCATCATAACAATACCTATCACCATGATTACGGTTCCCATAACAGCGACAGGATTGTTTGTTGCAAAGGAAGATACCTGAGAACCAAAAGGACTGGGTATCACATTGCCTGCTTCATCATACCATGTCGTGTTTGAATCAAAGCCAATCCCTCCAAAAGGATCAAGGCCGCCGTTCGTACCCCAAAGGTCATTTGAAAACATTATGCGTGTTAAAACACGTGCCAGTATGCCGATAATTGTGAAGCCAAGGCCCGCGAGTGCGGTATAAACACCGTAAAGCCAACCATAGCGCCGGATAAGTTTGCCTATTACACCTGGGATAGAATCGACCCATGTGGTATTTTCGTGTGACGAATCGTGCGCCTGTTCTTGCCTGCATTCAGAAGCTGGATTGTCCGATTCCGGTTCGTCTTCCGACAAAAGCCAATCCGTGGTGACATGAAATGTTTTTGCCAAGAGCGGAAGTTTACCGATTTCGGGAACGGCCTCCCCAGTTTCCCACTTGCTTATAGCCTGACGAGATACATCAATAAGCTCTGCGAGCGCTTCCTGTGAGAAACCTGCTTTTTTTCTGCAGGATAGGATTTTTTCTGATAGTTTCAAATTGGCTCCTCCTTGCTTTTGATGGTACCATTATGCCAAAAGCATCGGTTGCGGTGCTACATATGGAAGCTTGAATTTTCGCAACCATCAGTTGCATATTGAAAAATAAACATTATGAGCGGTTAAATGCTCTTTTCAATATATCACGAAGTCACCAATTTGTCATTTTCTTTTCTTCGCTTGATTGTTTGATTTGGAAGGGGCGAAATACTTCGCCCGGTTAAATTCTTTCGCGGCTTAGTTTATGCTTCCGATTTACGTACGAAGGGGGCAATAAGCCAGGTCGCTTTTTATTTTTAAAATAACATTGAGGGAATAACACGTAAAAAACTTTGCCCGACAATAAATATATAACAATTATAAAAGCATCGCCAAGTTTATAAAAGCAAAGAGCATATTTGTGAAAACTGAATTTTAATATTTCCCAAAATCGTCATCAGATAAAGAAATCCTTACCTTGCTTTTACTTTTTTCTTCTTGCTTATTTTGGTCTTCTTTTTTTCGCTTTTGTGGACTTGCCTCGCTTTTTGATGCCTGCGGTTTAAAATCGTTTTGGGAGGACGTCACACGGCCCGCGTTTAGTTTAAACACACTTACATTTTGTTTAAGGCAATCGGCTTGGCTCGAAAGCTCTTCGCTTGCCGCGGCACTTTCCTCCGCTGCCGCCGCATTGGTCTGTACAACCTGTGAAATTCCCGTAATTCCCTGATTAATCTGTTCCAATGCGGTAGCCTGTTCACTTGAGGCCGAGGCAATGGAATTGATAAGCTCCGCGGCCTGCGAGACTTCCGCCATGATTTTACTGAGGGCTGCCGATGTCTCGTTTGCAATCCTTGTTCCCGCACCAACCTTTTCAATCGAATTTTTGATCAGCTCTGTCGTTTCCTTAGCCGCTTTGGAAGACTGGCCCGCAAGATTTCTGACCTCTTCCGCCACGACGGCGAAGCCCTTTCCGTACTGTCCGGCCCTGGCCGCCTCCACCGCCGCGTTGAGCGCCAGAATGTTCGTCTGGAAAGCAATATCTTCGATTACTTTTATGATTTTTCTGATATTGTCGGAAGATGCGTTGATTTCTTCCATGGCCCGCAGCATTTCGGCCATCTGCGCGTTGCTGACATCCGCATCCTTCTGGATGCTTTTTCCCAGTTCGTTCGATCTTTGCGCGTTCTGCGCATTCTGTGTCGTCTGAGAGGTGATTTCCTCCATGGATGCCGACAGCTCCTCGACAGAGCTGGCCTGCTCGATTGCGCCCTGAGAAAGCTCCGTGCTGGAGTCCGCCACCTGTTTCGCGCCGGAATCCACCTGATTGGCGGATGAGACGATGGAAACAGCAAGGGCGTGGAATTTGCTCACAAGCTCAGAGAGCGCCTGCCCAAGAATATCAAATTCAGACCGCACCGTCACCGCAGTTGTCAGATCTCCGTCCGCGATGGCCCGCATTTGCTGCGCCTGTTCTTTGGTGCTTGCGATCATTTTATCAAAGGAACTTGCGAGTAAACCGACCTCGTCCTTCCGGAGTGCCCAAAGCCGATCTTTTTCCTCGGTCACTTTGCCTACATCAATATCACCAACCGCAAGCAGATCGGCAAAAGATGCAAATCTTTGCATGGGCGTGCTGATGGTTCCGGAAATGTAAAATCCCAAACGCAGGGAAATTAGAAAGGATATGGCGGTTATAACGATCATGATAACGATCGCCATCGTTGCCGATGCCCTCTCGCTCACGAGATTTTCTTTTGCAAGGTTATTATTATATTCCGTGAGAAAATCAAACGCATTATCTGCTTCTTGAGCGATGGTCGTTGCCTGGGACATATTTGCAAGCAGCTGATCAGAAGATCCGCCGGATTTTGCAACGGACAGGTTACTGTTCATGATTTCCAAATACGCTTCATACGCTGCTTTTGTTGAGTCGAAATTCTTCTGATCCTCGTCGCTCGCAATTGTTTTGCTGTACTCTTCGAGGGCGGAATCGATCGCGTTTATATATTCCTCACACTTTTCTATGTTTTGCTCTCTTACATTGATGTCATCATAGTTGATCAGCAGGGCGCTCATCGTTTTTCCGAGAGCCATAAAGTTTACTTCCGCTTTGGAGGAATCTCTTATTCCCAAGGTGCACTGGTCATAAGTTTCTTGCTGGCTATTCGTTATATTGTTTATATTGAAAATACCGACAGTGCCGATTACAATTCCGATAAATGATATGACGAGAAACCCGAAAATCAGTTTTTTGGAAATTTTGAGATTTTCGAACCATTTTTTCATAGTATCTTTTCCTTTCTCTTTTTCATATCCGGTTTAGCTTCCTGCCGTGGCCCTTTTCTTCCACGTCAAAGCTGAGCGGAGACAATGTTAAGCTCTTCCTCGTTAAGCAGCTTTTCGCAGTCAATCAGTAAAACGACCTTATCACCGATTTTACCAATGCCTTTGACATACCCACGGGTGTATTTGGCACAATCGATTTCCGACTCCACAACGATATCTTCGTCAGGGATTGTCAGGACTTCAGAAACGCTGTCAACAATCAGGCCGATTGAGGTGCTGCCGTAGTCGATTACGATAATACACGTCCTGTCGTTGTAGTCCTTCTCCGCTTTTTTAAAGCGGAGCCTGATATCCATAACCGGAATGATCCTTCCTCGCAGGTTGATAATACCTTTGATATAATTGGGCATTTCCGGCATTTTCGTGATGAGCTGAATTCCAACGATTTCCATGACATTGTACAATTCGATACCAAACATCTCCGCATCAATCTGAAATGTCAGAAATCTGCCCTTCATGTCGTCTTCATTGCTCTCTGGAATGTTTTTCAGTAGATCGGCCATAAATATCTCTCCTTTTTTCGAAGTTTCTATATGAATAACAACTTCGGTTCCAGTGGGAACGATGGGGTATGACACCGTGTGCGGCTTCACAAATCCATGAATAGCGGCACCTTGATAGGGGAGTGGACATGGGCTTTATTTCACGAGCCGCAGTTTGTCGGATACCACGACCCCTTCTTATATCTCATATCGACATGTTTGGACAATATGTTAGTAAAACATATCGGTCAAATTTGAATATGGAAGCTGAAAAAGCAGATGAACGACCTGCTTTTTAGAAGATATCGGGGTTTCATCCGTGCTTTTCAATCAAAAGGAGCAACGAAAAAACCTTAAAATTCTTCTGATAAAAGAAAACTGTCGGGGGAGCATGATTCGATGCCCGCCCGACAGTTTTTTGCTATGATTTTCTGCTATGAAGGAGGTACACTCTTAAAAATACGCGTCCATCGGTTCCCGTTTCAGCGGAATCGGCGACGAACTTCGGTTCATCCCTGCAAATAGGTATCCATCGTCAACCCATACCGGCACAGCGGTTCCTCATGATGCTCGCAGGTGAATCCGCAGGCGCGCATCATGCGAATGCAGCGCTGATTTTCCGCATGAATCCTCGCAATCACCTTATGCGCGCGCCACTCCAGAAAGGCCCTGTTTAACGCCATATGTACGGCACCCGCGCCGTACCCCTTTCCCCACAGGTCCTCCTCGCCGATCACCACGACGATCTCGTAGGTGCCTGGTTCCGGCAGTTCCTCCAGTTTTACAAACCCGATGGCGCGGTCACCTTCGCCGCAGACCAGAGAGAAACGCCCCCCGCGGTTGAACCGGAAGGTCAGCATCGGCGCCGGCACGGTAAACAGCAGCTGCCGGAGCTCATCTGCCACCCGCTCGCTTTCGTTCAGGTAGCGCGTAATCATCGGATTATCCATCCATTCGATCAGCCGCTCAATGTCGCAGGGACGGATTTCCGTGCGTAAGGAGACAGAATCGACTTTTTTCATATGCTTACCTCGCAGTAAAAATATTAAAAAAGCCCTTCTTTGCGTGTTGCACAGACGGTTCTTTTTTGTTCGGCTTTTGTGTGGATACGGACTCCGCCGCACCTTTTATCCTTTGTTTTTAAAAAAAGAAGGACTTTTCATACAACGCCACGCGGCGCAATACCAAAAGCCCTTCTTAAAGACGGTTCTTTTTTCTATTCATTTTTTTATGCTGCCATAATGATAGCATAGGCGACCGGAAAAAGCAAGCGCCGCGGCGTCCGGCGGGCATGCCGGAAGAGAGCGGCAAAATTCCCATAGGGTCGGTCGGAACGAAAAGTTTGCCCATATTTCGTCCATTTCTCAAAAAACGGAGAAACGCGGATGCTTCACCTCCGTGCCGGGGATCACTCCGGCGGGCCGAACTTTTGGGCGCACCGATGCCCTAAAAGGGGCGAGAGGGCTGCGGTCTGCCGGACGGGGGTTCCGAAGGAAATCTAGAGGGAGACCGGGATATCTTTATCAAAAAATCGACAAAATTTTATAAAAACTCAAAAATTCTCTTTCATTTTTCTTCTTAATATGGTAAGATGTTGGCACGAATCAGTAAATAAGGAATAAATAAACATAACAACCTCTCTCCATCGCTCTTTCGGAGGCGGTACAGCCGCTCTCCGGGGCAAGCCGGAGCAAGAAGAAAACTTTATAACAGGCAAAATCATTAAAAGATGATGACGCAAAGCTAAAGGGGCTTCAGCGGGCTTCCGCTATGCCAGCCAGTTGCAGGTGATGGGATCCCATACGATTGACTGAGCTCTTTTTAGCCGTCTCAAGCTGAAAGGAGCTTTTTTATGCCCTTTAAAAAGCTGGCGGCGCTTTTTTGCACCGCTGTGTTGCTTTTTTCCCAGGGGACGGCCGCGCTGGCCCTTTCCGGAACATCCGTCATCCGAAGCGGTGGGGCCCATACGGATGCCGCCGATGAAGAGGATGCCGGGCACATCACGGATATTGCCGATGAAGAGGATGCCGGGCACATCACGGATACCGCCGATAAAGAAGATGCCGAGCACGTTATTGTGAAATTCAGAGACGGCACTTCCACGGCGACGGAACACAAGGTCAACGATCAGTTCGACACGACGGACGCCGAAAAAATTGATGCCGACGCTTATCTTATCATCCCGGAGGACGATGTTTCCCCGGAGGAGCTGGCTGAGCAGTTTATGAGCGACGGCCACGTCGAATATGCTGAGCCGGATTATGAAGTTGTTATGTCTTCGGTGCCGGACGACACCTATTATGAGACGTATCAGTCCGCCGCCTTCGACCAGATGAATATCACGGGGGCATGGGATATCTCGGAGGGCAGCCCCGGGATTATGGTTGCGGTGCTCGATACGGGAGCCGATTTCGATCATCCCGATCTGGAAGGACAGCTGCTTTCCACGGGATATGATTATATTAACAGCGACGGCGATCCGTCGGATGACAACGGGCACGGCACCATGTGTGCCGGAATCATCGCTGCCTGTATCAACAATACGAAAGGCGTCGCCGGCGCCGCCGACTGTTCCATTCTCCCGGTCAAGGTTCTGGATTCCTCCGGAGCGGGATATATCAGCACGATTATACAGGGCATCCGGTATGCGGTTGAGGAAGGCGCGGACGTCATCAGCATGAGCCTCGGTACGGTCAACGCATCCGAAGCGCTGCAGGAAGCCGTCAACGATGCATATAAGGCCGGCGTTGTGATTATTGCGGCTTCGGGGAATACGGCCTCCGCCGTCAACTACCCGGCGGCCTGCAAAAATGCCGTTGCCGTCGGCGCGGTCACGTCGTCCGGGAGCCTCGCCTCTTATTCCTGTTACGGGAGTGCGCTTGACCTTGTGGCCGTCGGAAGCGACGTTTTCAGCACATACTGGAACCAGGGAACGGCAACTTACGCCCGGGGTTCCGGCACCTCTTTCGCCACGCCTTATGTATCCGCATTGGCTGCTTTGGCGCTGAGCGTCGAT
>CAZLMO010000001.1:0-57695 GCA_964560915.1 uncultured Oscillospiraceae bacterium | reverse complement strand
ATGTAGAAGAGGGGGTGTGATAAATAGACCCCCCCCGGTATGATATTATATTTTTTTATATACTTTTCTGTAAATTCCTAAGATATTGAGGTTTACAATTTCATTAATTGCATTCTCAATCGCTATTTCATTGTCAACAGCTGGTAAATCATCAGATGTCTTCGCAATTCTTGCAAGGTAATTACATGTAAAATACTTCATGTCTTCGTCGTATCGCTTCCAATCGTCCCACTGAGTAAAGGGGTCAAATGGATTATCTATTGTTGTTAACATTATGTCATCTTTCATGACCCTTCTCCTTTCAGTGATTGAGATAAAGTGGAAACCGAAACGCCGAGCGCTTCTGCGATTTCGGACATCTCTCTTCCTTGAGCACGGTATATCTTAGCACGGGCAACCTTACTTGGAGACATGAGAACTCTAGTTCGCGGAGTTGCATATGATTGTACAACATCCAAATTTGTATTATCTAAGATTTGTTTTAATAGAGCATTACTGATTGCACCAGATTCAATCGCATGCCATTCCGATTGAGTAATCTGAATTGGTGTTTTCTTTGCTCCAACCAGTTCTCGTGTTTGCGCCAAGATTTGACCTTTTAGTTTCTTAATTTGACTTGCATCCATGTTGTTGTTCGCATCTATGGTTGTTCGAAGTTTTTTATTACCGATAAGATGCACCTGTCGCTCAAGTGGGGCATTAGCTAAAGCGACCTTTAATTTTTTGTTAAGTGCGGCAACTTCGGGAGCATATGCTTTTTTAGCAGATGGGTCATAAGCAGTCATTTTAATGTTAGCTGACTCTTTTCGAGCTTTATTGCCAAGCGCTTTCATTGAGTTGGCATAATCGGCATAGATGATTTCAATCGGAGTGGCAGGAGAACTCATAAGTTTTCGAGCATCTGAAACTTCGGCCATCTTTGTTGATTTGATTTGCGACTTAATAAACTTCCCTTTTTTATTTGTATAACCATCACCAGTAGGGATGTAGACTTTCTCGCCGGTATTGACATCGACGGAATAGGCATTTTTTCTAATAAGAGTGCGACCGGTTGCAAGAGCCTCTTCTTTAGTAAGGGCTTTTCTTTTGTCAACGCGTTGTTCTGAAGAAGCTCGACTAACTAATGTTGAAGCACCTCTTGGATTTGTAAGCGTGCCTCCTTGATATTCAACCTTTAATTCAGCTATCCCATTATCAATATAGGACTGGGTATAGTTCAGTTCGTGCTTCTCGGCATCTATAACCACCATTGAATGCTTAACTGCTCTAACAATCTTATCAACTGTTGCGCCCTTAATTGTCATATCCGTAATAAGATTTGATACTCTACCCATTTCTTGACCCTTTTGTTTTGTTGTAATAACGGCCATGCCTGGAACTTTAGCATATTGTTTTCGATAGGTTTCGGTAAAATCAGAAAGGCTTTTGTTTATAGGAGAGATCGCAATCGTTTTTGGGTTATATGGAATCGCAATGACTGTATCGCCGTCAAAGTCCGCACCAGATAATTGCTCCGCAGCATGCGGTGTAATTCCAAGACCATCTAATCCACCACCTAAAACGGCCTTGGCTTCTTTATTTCGTAAGTTATTTGTAACAACGGGAATTTCAAAGGTTCCTGCATGCGGATAACGAATTAGAACCAGCTGTTCTCCATCTCTATAGTTAGGAGAATAGCATTCATTCTTTTTTAATGACATGATTGGAATAATAACATTTGATGTTTGTCGAGGTAAAGCAGCAGCCTTTAAATGAACGGCTTTAGAATCACAGTCGTCAGCAAATGCATCTAATAATCGCTGCTTAACAGCGGGTTGTGTAATTTGGGCATACGAATCGAATGTGTCTTTTTGATCCAAATAGGCCAAATTGAGTTGTTGTTTAGCAAGTTCGGAATTTTGTTTCGATAAAAATTGGCTAGAAAGGGTCTTACTCCAGGTTTCCCATCCGCCTTCTACACCAGAATCTGTTTTTCCAACAAAGCCAACGATGTTTAGAGCAGATAGTTGTTCTTTTCCCTTCTTATCGATATATGTAGTTTGACGAATTGAAGCGCCAAATTCATTAATTTTTTGTTTACCCTCTTTATCAATGAATATTGCGCCACCATCTTCGGTATCCAACACCGTGTTCATTTTTTTCAGAGCACCAAGTTTCCCTACAGAAGAGTCTTTATTTGTGTTATAAATAACATCAATGCCAGGCGGCATGTCTTCATATGCATAAATAACCATACCCTTCATATAATGTGTTCCGTCAACAGCAACACGTGCTTGACCATAGTGTTTGTCGGGTGGAAGGGCTAAGTCTGGAACGCCTCTTCTTACTTGTATAGTTCCGTCCATACTTGCACCAGAAGGGTTATCATCACTAAAACGAACCATAATACGTTTTGAATCGATCGAGACTGGCGGCTTTACTTGTTTATATGTAAGTCCACCATCAGAGGTCCAGTCGTCAATTAGACGAATTTCATCTGCATGTTTAGAAGCATATAAATACGCAATTTTTGCTTCTTGTTCTTGTGGAGTTAATCTTCGCCATTTATCTGGATCTTTTATAACGTATTCGGCTCTAGCTTTCTCCATGGTTGCGGGTGAAAGTAAAGAACGAACGGTTGTCTTATTAGAGGTTCCAAGTTGAGGGGTTTGAATGGCAACAGCAACATATCCTTTTTCTTGCAGTTGTAAAACAGAAACATCTAATTTTGTTTTTGTTACCCCAATTCTTAAATTAGCTGCTGTACCAATGTCAACCATACCCTTTTTATCCGCTGCCGCTTGTAACATTTCCATAGTGGCTTCGGTTGCCTTATGCCGCTCTTTTGTTTCAGGAAGAAGTAAATTCTTAACGGTGTTAGGACTAACGTTCATTCTTCTGGCAATTGCGACATCGGAATTTCCTTTAGCCCTTAATCGAGAGGCCATGGCCGCTTGCGCTGCATATCGTGATTCTGATTCAGTATGTATTTTTGCACGAAGCTCCGTTGTTGTTTTAAATCCAAAACCTTTAGCAATTTCGGCTTCGGATAGGCCTTCTTTTTTTAACTCAGATACACGAGTGGCAAACGATTTAGATCTTTGAGGATCTTTTCCGGAACCCCAAGGATATCGACCACTATGTCGAGGGGTGCCGAAATGCTTTAAATATGCCATTGGTTGTTTTACACCCCTATTCTTTAATGTCGTTTATCCTTTTGTCAAACACCATAATTCGTTCCATAATAAATAAAATATCTTCAGGAATGGGGTTTGAAACAAGCACCTCGTCCAATTGATAAAGGCGAAGTTCAATATCAATATCGCGCGGATTAAAGCTGTATTCGAGACAGAACAAAGCGGTATAGATCTCCAATTGTTTAATAGATGCCGGGGTTCGACCATTTTTTAAATCGTGAATACGAAGGGTATTATTTTTAAAAGATATTGCATCGGCTGTACCAAAGGCATTAATCGAATAAAACAAACATACCTCGGTCGACATTCGAAAACCAATTCCATCATTGACATACATGTTTAATGTTTTATTGGTTTTTGGTAATTTAACACCAAGATTGATCAGTTTAGAGGCAAGCTCATGGAGCTCGGTGCCTAGCTGCGAAGCGCGCCAATTAGCATAGACGGAATCTAGTTTTTGCTCATCATAATTGACCCACGAATATCGACTAGGAGAAAGAAAAGCATGAGTGCCTTCAAGATTTGAATGATAATTAAATTTCACTGCAAATGATATCTCCTTTCTAGTTCAGTAAGAACTTCTTTGCGATTGTCGGGGCATGCAAACATTGCGTTTTTACTTAAAGGAGATTCGTATACATAGTATTCTTGGTTTGGTTGTTTTTTTGAGGTCGCAGCTTTTTTGCTCTCAAGCATAACATATCTCCCGTTTGGAAAAAAGACCGTTGCGTCGGGAATCCCTTGAAGATAGTTAGGATCATTTGGAAGAACTTCAGCTCCTGGGAATCGTTCCCGGATTTCTTTATAGAGTTTACCCTTAAATTCAGACTCTTTTTTAGCCATAGCCACGCTCCTTTCTCAAAAAATATAAGAAAAGAAGATGCGCTGGTTTAGCGACACCTTACTCTCTCATTATAGGCTATGTTTTTGTTGCGATTAAGAGCTTTCGGCCATAAGCCAACGCCCTTCATTAAAGTTTTCTTTATGATATAAAGCTTTTTGTATGCCTAATTCAATTGGTGCAGAGGATATTAGATGATAATAGTATAAATGTAAGAAGGTGGTGTTCATCCTATCAATTCTTCCCGCTGACTGCACAAGGGCCTTGTATGAGTAGGTTTGCGAATAAAATACAATACAATCAGTTTCAATACAATTCCATGCTTCTTTTGCGGCCGTGTATTGGCAAAGATATACCCAAAGTGGACTTGTGGGTAAGTCGTCATGATTACGGCCATTCCATTCAGAATACACAATTTTATTAGAATCGCACCAACTGCGAAGTAGTTCTAATTCATAGTTAAAGTTATAGAAAACGATTACTTTCTTATGTCTAGCATAAATGGTAGAGAGGGCGGCAAGTCTTGATTCGTCAGAATTTACAACCTTACGAAGCGCAAAGCATAGCTGCGATATGTCTCGAATTGGTTTATTTTCAAAGAGGTTCCATCTATCCTTTGCTAGTATTTCATAATGAATTGCGTTAAAATCACAAAGCACGTCCTTATGGTGTTGCGTTGTTGCTCGTTGGTCTCCCATATCCACCGTAATAAGATCTCGTTGACGAATTAAACGAGATATACCAAGATATCGTTCAACCTTTGGATATTTAGAGAAGCGACTCCACATCACATGCTCTCGCTCAAATTCGGTTTTGTTTTTATAAAATCCATTGGCAATGAATACTGGCATATATTCTAACCAAGTGTCTCCTGGCGTTGCAGATAAAAGCATCCACGCATTATGTCTCGTAATTTTAAGAAACGACTGCGTCCATGCTCCATACCCAATAACTTTTGACTCATCAAAAATAAATACGGCGTTTTTAAGATGCTCATATTTTTTAATATTATTCCACGAATCAACAACCGTAAGACCTATAGGAACAAGAGCCGCTTCTCTGGTCCAATCAAGACTGTCCCGTTTTTTTGGAGTAGTAATAACATATATGGAAAGGTTAACAGCGGCTTTCTTATATGTGTGCCCCGGATATAAAGGGGAACTGCCTTTCAAAATTTTTTCAAATACATGAACTAAAGAGGTAAGAGTTTTCCCAGAACCCGTACCGCCTCGCAGAATACAACCATTATGCATTTTCTCAACGGCCTCAACCTGATATTCAGTAAGTTGTATGTTCAAACTCTCACCTCCTTTTCATATTTTCTAACTTATTCTATTGCATATTCCACAACTTCCTCTTGGTCAGAATCGCTGGTAGTTGAGTATTTCTTTGCCAACTCATCAACTACAAGAACAAAATACCCAGATTTAAGATAGGCTTTTACTCCTTTTTGTCCACTTACGTCCCACTTATAACCTCTTAGAATAAGATCGACCTGCTTAAATTCGGCAAAGTCAAGTTCTTTAATTGTGGCTTCCGTGAGTTTTGTCATTTTTCCATCTGACACCACTACAATATTTGGTGGGCGGTTTCCAAAATTAACTTTCACAGCAAGCATTGCCTGCGGTGGTTCTTCTGATCGCGAAGTAAGCCAGCGAATATTCCATCCATCTTTCGCTAACTTTTTAGCAACCTCATCGGACAGGAATATGCAAAAATTCCTATCGCCAGGTTGATTAAACTTTTTAGCTATCCCTGCAAAGTTTCGAAACATTACTTGAGCGTTGTCAATTCGCACTTCTAGGTTGTCGGTCTGAGCCATAATAATCGTCTCCTTCTTTCATAAGTACACCGTATGCAACGGTAGGAAGCGGAGGGATATCATTAAAACCTATAGGATAGTCTGCTTCCTCATCGGTTTCCCCCCAATCATCTAAAAAATCTGAAATGGCGCCATACGTTTTTATTGACGTAATTGCGGCATCCATTAATCGATAAAAATATGATAACGCAATTTGGTCTTCATTTCCAAGTGCTTTAACAACCTCGCTCTCTTTCCATCGATATCCTTTCGTTCCGGTGACTGATGTATAGGTATCTCCGCTCTTGCGTAAAAGAACGCCACCCCCAACACCATCGACTACAGGAACAAACGATCCAACGCGGCCAACATGAAGATAATTATGCTCATCTTTTGGGAGACCTTCGTTGAAATCTAAATACATTACTGCAGGAGAGGTAACGCTTTTGGTTTGCTTATAATCGTCAAACACAATTGGTTCTTTTGAAAATAGCTTCTTGAATAAAAATGGCTCGGCGAACTGCGCTCCAGTGGCCGACCATGTTCCAATCTTATTTCTTTTCATAGCCCAACCATACTTAGCGATATAAACAGCATTGTTTACTAAACAAAACTTTTCATATGTTGCCTCGTGCTCAAATATATACCCATATTGCTGAGCAAACTCTTTACAAAAATTAATAATTTCGGGAGTTGCGTTTGGAATTTTAATGGAGTCGGTCTTAATATGCGCTACGGTAAACCCACGTGCTTGCACCGCATCTTGTAATGTTCGCATGAATAACGCACCCCGCAAAGCAACAATATTATTACTATTTCGTCGATCTCTCATCGGATTATCAAATGAAGCACTAGTTAAACCATACGCACTGTTTAGTGCAATTTTTAATGCATATGATAGTCCCTCTGCTTGACTTTCATCATCTAAATATCGAGCCAATTTACCATCAAGCATCGCTCTAGCCATAATAAAGTTTCCGTTTTTAATTGCTACGCGAGCATCTTTAAGATCTGCATATCGCTGTGTGTACTTACCAAAATAATTCATATTAATAAGACTGGTTGGATGCATACTCTGAATATCCAGAAGTGCTGTTTCATAATACATTCCTGGCTCCGCATAGACGTAGCCACCCATACCGACATCTGTTCCGCGATACATGTTATGCATTTTATTGTCGTCGCCACGCACAAACTCGTATCCAGGGAAAAGTTCTTCAAGGTTAGTATACTCAAGTTGGGGGTTCCGATCGTTTCCAAACACGATTCTTGTAGTCAATTGATTGGTGGTCATGTTCGGTGTTCCGCCTGCTAAATCGGCCAAGATTTCTCTTGCGATCCAATCGGCATACCGATGTTCAAATACCGCCTCAGATGCGACAACATCATTCGAGCAATATTCAATTACTTTTGGCCAATACTTTTCTGGAATAGGTTCATCAAAGGCAAATTCTAATTCTTGATGTGGAATCCCTAACTCGATTTCCCATTTTTTAAGAGATTTTTTCTCTGAACAGAAATCATAAATGTCTGTGAATGCAATATTATATGCTTCTCTAAATCCACTATGAACAGATCCTTCTTTTGAAATGATTTTCTTACTTAACTCATAAAGTTGTTCATTCGTGTATCCAAGATAACGCCCATACAGTATATGATCGTCATACCGCTTATTATTATAACCAACGAGTTTTAATCCGAATAGTTTTCCTACTTCTGATGGAGAGGGATTAACTAATGTAACAATTTTTCGACCCTTTCCTCTAAGTTTATAGCAGATAAGAAATAAATTTTTAAAGACCTCGACGTCATAAAATACTATCTCTCCATTATCATCAGCAAGAGGTCCAATCGTTTGTGTGACTTCTGATGCCCACTTCATTTTATTCACCAAGTCGATGCAAGCTGCTGCTTGGTGTGAAGAGGATGCAGCAAATGCAAAAACAGAGGCCCGCATATCACTTACATCATATACCATTCCGCTTGAATATGCTTCGGAAAGAAGTTTATATATGAACTCGCATTCTGGCTTAGTAAATCCATGAAACTCTTTATTCATACATTTTTTGATCATTATTCGTAAATGCTTTTCGTCTTCAACGTTTTTCTTATTCAACAAAGTATCTCCTCCTTTCTTTTCATCATATTCGAGCCCAGAGGTAAGACAAGCAATTGGTTCTGTGTTACACCAAGTTAATTTTCTACGCAAACTAGAGTTTCCAGTAAAAACCTTAACTTCAATTCCAGGAGCATATAGTCGCTTAAGTTCGGAGACTCTTCCTCCTTCCCACATATAATGAAGATGTATTCCTGCTCCGGATTTACTAAGTTCCGAATACGTTGGCGGCCATTTATTAGCTTCTTCTAAGTTCTTAACTAACGATTTTTCTCCATCATCTCCAGGAATATCAAAATCAATAACTATATGGTTTTCAGGCATTCCTAACACATAATGAAGTTTGGAAGTATCAACATCTTTAAGAGTTGTGGAGCAATTAACCCAGCGATGTTCTGGGGTACCCGCATCATTGGCGTATTGCGCAGGAATATTCGCAAAAGTTTTATCAAACAATGATTCTGTTTTGTCGATGTGTAACCACCCCGTATCGACTGGTTCGGCGTCTTTGTCTTTTTGACCTGGATTGAAAATATCACCTTTAAATCCGCGATAGATAGAGCGAACTTGCTTACCATCATCAAGTCTAGCAATATCGTGAAACGATTCAAAATATGATTTCATTTCAGCACGAAACACGCGCTTCTTTAAAGGAAACTGTTCTCCACTATCGTCACAATACCGTTTATACATATCATATAATTGTCGTAATTGAAAGTATTCACCATTTTCAAGAACTAAAAAATTCTCAAATACAAAATTATATAATGTGTTGGTTTCAAACATCATCTCCTTTGGTTGGTAGTTTTGATAATAGTCTTCTCCCATTTTTAAATATTTAACAATGCAATAGTCCGCAATCGCGCCCAATTCAAAATTAATATTTTTTACCAATCGTGAATATTCATTTTTTGAGACCTTCTCTCCAGATGGATGTACATCAATTAATCTTCTGAGTAATCCTGACTTTGAGTCTGAAATGGCCACCGGTTTATTTGTTCCAAGAAATAAGAAACATAAGGATCGATAAGTGTATTTAGATTTATGTTTTTCGTTGATTACAATATCTTCATGAGAAATGATAGAATTAAGGGTACTATTATCTTCAATTTTTGATAAATCACCATCGTGTTGGATAGCAACTAAAGGATTAAACTTAAATATTTCTGCTCCAAATGCATCATTTCCAACCAACGATTTTGCGTTAAATGAGATATAGTACCCTTCGACAAGTTTCTGTACAATATTAAGAAAAGTAGACTTTCCACTTCCTGTAGTTCCATATAGAGTGATAAATTTTTGAATATGTCTACTATCGCCGGTTAAAATTGCCCCAACAGCCCACTCGAGTTTATCCCGTTCTGTTGGAGAATATAAAACTGACATAAGTTTATCATAGTTTTCAATTGATCCGGCTTGACGAGAGTACGGAAGTCGACGAGTCGCATGTGAATCTCGAGTAAGTTTGTCATTAGCAAAATGAATCTTTTCATCGAGAGGGACCCAGTTATCTGGCATGTTTTTAATATAAGAGGTATATTTTTGCCAATTACCGGATTGGTAGTCTTCCATCAATCCGTAAGTAACGGGCTTGTCTGCTTCTTGGAGTTTATTAACAACTTTCATAATTTCTGCATCAACGAGTTGAACAACTGCCATTTCATCTTTAGACCATAATGTTTTACTAGGATCATAAACCGCATAAAAAGAGTGACCGCGGGTCATTAAATCTTTAGTATTAAACACTTTAAAATCGATAGAAACCTCGGTTGTTCCAGCATCGCGATTTTTACTCGTATTCTTAGACTCTCGCGTATAGACCTTAATGAAGTCCAAAACTTATCCTCCTTTCTGTATATTTATCTCTGTTTCAAAATTACACGTTTTTGTAACATTTCCCTATTACTCTATATAATATTTTTAATAAAAAAAAATCTACGAATAAATATAACAGGAGTGAAAAACACGTAATTTCGTATCACCATTCTTACAAATAAGTGTTTCCAGGCCACTTTTCACTAATATATAGGTGCATTTGGTTCCAAAGGTTCATTTTTCGTAGGTTCTTTGGAGTGACACAAAATTTGAAAATATTAGGAAAACTGTCACGCCGTGACACTTTTGATAGAAATTGATCTAAAACTGTACCAATCTCTTCATAATCAGAGGAGCTTAAAATTTCATCATACTTGACTAAACCAAGATTGTTTACCAGGTCCCAGAAGATTCTTTTATAGTCCCATTCATCTGCCCAGGGCCCACCAAAAATCTGACTTTCCATTCTTAAACTTATACCAATAAGCGTTTCTAAAACTCTGGGTGGACCGAAGAAAATATCACCGGTATAACCAACATCATCGGCCCATGTCTCTCTCAACACAAGTCCATCGGCACCGCGGTCCTCATCATACTTAACAACGCCATAGAACTCATATCGATATAATTCTCTTAATAACATACCATAGTTTTTATATGGAACAACGTTCATTTCCTCAACCAACCAAGTTATATATTCGTTTTCCGCATTTGATCTACCCATGATATCTCCTTTCTTCCGTACGTCAACCCTAACAAGTCTCCCTAGTTTCTATAAGCAAAAAAATAGACAAGGACTTTTAAATCCCTATCTATCCGATAAAATCCACTGCAACCAGTACAACTACTAATGCTATAATCTCTAACATTTTAAATTCCTCCTATTGTTTTGAACTATCGTTCTCATTATAGGAGGTGTTTTTATTGCATTACTTTTTATGATTATCCATTCCTTTTTTCCGTCGTCCTTGAATTCGGAATTCGCGTTCCCGTGGCGTCTCGACAATTCCTAATACCGCTCGCTTAAATGAATCATCAATACGATGAATTTCATAAAGCATCTTCAACGTATCGTTTCGAACCCAACAGGTTGTCTGCATTGTAAGTTTGTCCTCGTAGTCCAGGCCCACACATGCTTCTTCATCGTCCACTTCTTCATCATTATCTTCACAAAGCACACGATCTTCGACATAATAATACAGTGCTTGGCGTTCATATTCTTTAGGTCCTTGATGATACTCGTCAGCATCGATCAAATATGGTTCGCCTTTCTGCATATTCTCTGTTTGTCGACGCATGAAGTCTTCGGCAGATTGTTCAAGTTCGGCTTCGTACTCGGCGTCTATATACTCGTCTTCCTCGTCATCATCAATAACGCCCAATAATTCTTCACCATTTGGTTCAACCAAAACACTACCACTAACTATTTTCCGTCTTAAATCTCCAAGCGGCGGTTTGGTATAATCGTAATGAAGCTTCCGTCCGTCGGCCCGGTATGCCGTAATAAGCTCCGAAGCAGGATCATCCTCAACCTCTTCCTCTTCTTCGTTATCGTCTAGAGGATCAAAACCTTCTTCCATAACGCCCAATTCCTCAAGTTTTTGATAATAGAATGCTTGAACTTCTGCAACATCGTTTTGATATTGGGTTCTAAGCATCTTTTTAGCAGTGAAATATCCAGCAACGGCACCAAGTCCAAAAACTACAGTTCCAAAAAATACCTTTTTCATTTTACTTCCTCCTTCGAGTAATATTTTTCCATATGATCTAAAATATCCAACACTTCTTCGAACACATTGATGCGCAACATCTTTTGCTCCTCAGTCTGCATCATTATTTTTTCGGTGCAAATTTGGGTTTCGATGATTTCGCGTAAAGTAGCAACAAAAGTTTTAACGCTCATTCCCCTACCTCCCTCAAACCCTTCTAAAAACTTTAATTAAAGCATAGTTAAGCCAGTATCCTTCTTTGTTTTTGATGAAAGTAAACCCTTGCTGATTATACTCTCGGTTCAAACACTCTCGGTTCAAAATCACATCTTCTAATGGCGCATCAAACTCCGCTTTTGAAAAGCGATTTCCTTCTTCGAATTCAATGAAATATATAAATTTTTCTTCCGCAAGTTCGTAAAAATTTGAACTATAGTCGCCATGTTCCCCTTTTAACCTTATTGTTTGAAAGTCTACAATTTTTTCAACCTCAAAGACCGTTAGCGTATCATACTTTGGGTTATTACGCCTAACTTTATCCCCAACTTTAAATTTCATTTTACTTCCTCCTCTTTTATTTTAGGGCACTTCCAATTATTATGGTTTAAACATAGATCACACCCGCATCCTAAGAACTTCAACGCCGTTAATACAAGTTTGTCTTTTTCATTTTCTTTTTGAATAGCGTTTCTAACCCCTTCAGAATGGTTAATCACGTCCGATATAATCCTTTCAGACTGCAAAATTCTAGCTTCATACTCAGATATCACTACATCCTTCAACGGGGTTTCCATTATAGAGGTAGTTGGTGCACATAGCCTTCTGGACTTATCATATGCTTGTATTCTATCCATAATGTCACTTTTTGCTGTAATTTCTAGGTTAATCATTTCGGGGCGAGGAAGATAGCGCGCCGACACTAAGGTTTTTGGTTCTTCTTTTTCAATTCGTTTAGTCATAGACGGCCCCCATCCTTTCTGCATAACATAACTCACACCAATCACCCTGACGATCTTGGATAAAGTTAAAGCTTTGTGTGCGTTTCCACTCATCAAGTTGCCACACATCAAACACTTCGGCAAAGTTATGAATAACATGACCCTCTTCATCTACAAAGCGATTGATATCTTGATAATACCAAAGTCTATAACACTGTTGTTGGGTCGGTAATCGATTGCGCCCCAGACTCATTTGTATCAAACTCCTCTGCAAATCTTTTAATTTCAAATAAAACACGTCGGTCTAACTTTGCATCGAACTGTTTTTCGTCAAACTTTGGCGCCCCAATATAAAGATTGGCAAAATTAATATCTAATTTTGTATCTAAGTTAACTAAATTAAGTGCTAACTTAAATGTTGAAGCCGCCTCATGACCACCACTGTCCCAAACATCCGCCGCAACCGAGTTTTCATTAATTGATTTTTTTGCCTTAACAGGACCAAATCCCTTTACCCCGAGTATGTTGTCCGACTTATCCCCAAGTAAAGCTTTATAAATACAATATTTTTCGATTGGAATACCGTTTTCTTCTTCAAAAGTCGCCACATCAACAAATAACCCCGGTGCTCGATATATCAAAACCCTTTCCCAGGCCAGAAGTTGTTGTAGATCTCGATCTCCAGAGAATATTATAACGTCCGTCGTATTTTTAGATCCGGATGTACAGTTGACTGATGGACGATAACAAACCTGCTGTACAATACTTGCAATAACATCGTCCGCTTCAGCACCACCAATTCTAACCAACACGTATCCAAGCTTTTCAATATAACTTTCAATTGTTTTACGAAATATCACGAAATCCTCATTTTTTGGGCGCTTTCGAGTACCTTTGTACTCGGAGAAAAGTTGTGTACGCTTTAGTATTGTCCGACTTTCGCCCGCAAATATCACATTTATTGGAACGTTGGGTTGTTTAGACTTGTGTATACACAAGCGGAGCATATCAAAGAACTTACAAAATGCTACCCACGGCTGTTCTCTTGATACAAACCAGGCACGATACATAAGGTTTGCCCAATCCACAAGAACTAGAGTGCTTTCGGTATTTGGTAGAAAGGATTCGGGGGGACGGAAGTTAGTGTTTTTCACTTTTCACAACCTCTCCGTCGATATGTACCGAATATTGAGGGCCCTCTTCAAGATCCTCGATGTAGTGGAAATGCACATTGGTTATACGAACGTTTAACTTTTGATCTGGATCACTAATTATCTTTCCGGCCTCTTTAAAAGCGTGAGCGCCGAGATATATCGCCTCCGCCTCAACGGAATTTGAAGTTTTAACGAGAATAACTGATATTTTTTGACCTACAGGAAAGATGCTAATGCCCATTTTCATCCCACCCTACTGCGAACAATTCGTTATTATTTAACATAAGGCACCTGCTCAACGCCTCCGCCGGCTACCGTTACCGACCGCATTAAAATTCCGGTTATTGGATCCACATAAACCGTATCCGCCATTGCGTCCCACTCTTCAAACTGTTCTGCAACCGTTAATCTTTTGGTCTTTCGGGCTTTAATCAACTGATTAAGTATTGTTCGACGCCATACACGAGCGAGCGGTTTGGTTGATCGGCTCAAAGTATTGTATAATCCGATTTCGGTAAACATCAATTCAGGTAGTGGCGGCATAGAAACGCCAAGGTCAAAGGGGTCAACGGGCATTAACGGCTTTATAATCGTTTGAAAAACCTCGTCTCTCTCCCGACCTTTAAGCATTTCAAAAATTTGAGCCTCCGTGGTATACCCAAGAAGCTTAGCTACCTCGTTTACAGCAAAGCATGGCTGCTGCATCGATCCCCAAACATTTAATTTTTGTCCTTGAAATTCAATTGTACCAGCAAATTGCATTATTTCGTCTCCTTATTTAATATCATCAAAGTCTGGTAAATAGGTAATCGTCCAAATCGCGCATATCATATTCCATACAAAGGCACGATCGTGCGGCTCATCTACGTCCCCGCGTATATATTGAAGCAAATGGCGCGACCCAGAACTAATATAACAATGTAAATCCATACCCAATTTCCAATTATTGTCGCCATATTTTATAGCTCCACTTTCAAATTGTTTACTTGCTTCTAACATTAATGTGCAAATGTCCATTCCGGTTCTATCGGAAAAATCAAGAATCGCGGCGAATAAGTGCTCAACATCTTTATCTTTTTTAAATTTTTCAATATTCTTAAGTTCCGAGCCTCCAACAATACGGCCTACAATATCTAAAGGAAGAAGATCACAGCGACCCTTTCCTTCTTGAATATCACGTACAGCACCGCTTGGAAATACCATTCGTTCACCACTATCTTTTAATATGAAGACGCCTTCGTCTAGCATCTTACGTTGACTATCGGACGTTGTTGGTATTTGTTCCATGTTAGTTTTCCTCTCTTCCGAATCCTAAATTGATTAGTGTGCTTTTTAACGCGTGCTCAAACTTATTACCACAATCGTCGCAAAAAGTTGCTTCTTTTATAAGCCAATTACCGCCTAAATATACTTTATAGACGCAGCGCCCAGGCTGTTCATAGTATCCATCTTCGTATTCATGGCTGGTTCCTACTAAACAACCGCAATCGTCGCAATAAAATTCATGAATTCTTCTAACTTGCGACACAACATTTGATTTTACAACTTGCATACTTACTCTCCTTCTTGCATTTTTGCATACTCCTGACCATAGCACACTCGGCAAAGTCCACGACCTGGACCATCTTTTGGTTTAAACCACGTCATTTTATGCCAAAATTCCATATGATTACAATCTTTGCACTTAGTCACATCGGTGTAACCGTGAGATTTTTTTCGTGTTTCCCAATTTCGTCGGCGCTTATCTTCTCGATCAACTTTTTGTGCGGGTGTTTTGATTAATGGATCGTTTAGAATTCCTGTTTTGGGCATACAATTGTATCTACAAAATACAGCCCCCGGTAATTTATATACCCAACCCGGGAGCATACGAAACGTTTTACCACAAGTGGCGCATACTTCGGTCGTATACGCTGATTCATCGATAAAAAATATACTTCCAATTTGATCATGCACCAAAATCGATCCCCCTCTATAAAAGAAAGAGGGCCCGGCCGGAACCCTCTATCTTTACACATCGCTTTTTATTTGATTTGTTTTACCTCTTTACGAGCAACCGTTGGATCAAAGACAACCCCATCAAAGTTAAAATCAAGAAGAATCCCGCATCCGTTTTGTCCAAATGCCCAGTTTCCGTCAACGTTGCGAGGTCTAAATGAAATATAATTGTCGCCTCGTTCGGAGTTATACTTCCATCCAACAACCATCCCAGCCTCTGTTGGCTCAAAACCAAGTTCAGAAAATACGTCATTCATGGTCACAAGGCCTCGAACAGCGAGCATATTGGTGAAATGTTCTTCTTTATGTTCGAGAAAACTAAGATTGTACTCATGAACTTTGCTCCACTGAGTTGATCCGGTCCAACCACCAATTTGATTAGGTTTTTCTGCTTCAAAGAAGCGATGGAACCCACTAAGGTTATTTTTTACAACCATCATTTCATGTTCTGTACCATCTTCTTCGGTAACAGTGCGAGCAGTACCTTCAACCATTTCTTCTCCATACAGAAAATGACTGTCGGCACGGTCGCCAAGTTCAGCGGATACTCGTTTTCTGTAATTCATGAAGGCTTCTTCCATGAGTTTGTACGCTGCCATAAGCGCAACATTTCGAGTTCTCATGATACGATAAGATGCAAGAATGCACCCGAGAGAAAACAACATAAGGGTTCCACTGGGACCATATAACCGAATAAACTTTCCTCCGGTTGCTGATAAAAGAACCAATCGATCATGTTTTTCTTCTTGAATTGAGTAGTTAACGTCCGAGGTTTCGCGAACCAATACGCAGTCGTCAATGCGTTCACTTTGTTCTGCGTGTTCGTCTAGAATGGCTTCCGCTTTGAGAGTTGCTTTGCACGATAATACTGTGCTAACAACTACGCCGGTAATACCCACTCCGAGGAGAATCTCCGGTGCGTATTTTTTCAATGTGTACGATACTCCGCCCATTATTGCCTTGAAATTCATTATAATTTCCTCCTTCGTTTGGTAAAAGAAAAGAGAGCTTTAACTCTCTTCGTCTTCTCCTAATATCTCGAGTATTTGCTTCTCGAGACGATATCCGCGATATGCACTATAAATCATATACACCACCCATAATAGTGCGCCTATTGGGAATAATAATATGTACCATAATACAATCACCCATGTTGGTGTTTTGTAATTACTTTCATATTTTATTGTCCAATAGACTCTTCTAAAGTCTTGACGTATCCAACTTAATACCTTTCGCATTGTCGTTTCCTCCTTCTCTAAATATCAGTTCTCATTATAGAGCAGGATTTCATTACGACAAAAAGAAGACTCATTGTTTCCAATAAGTCTCTCCCATATTTAGGTTAGTAATGCAATAACATTACATTCATCCTAAAGTTGTCCTTGTTCTTTTTTAACTTCTTCTTCTTGGACCTCCTCGGTTGTAGTTTCCACAACGTCAGCGCTATCCGCATAATCATCTTCAGCTTCCACCTGATCGATGTTCGCGCCTCCCTGTTTATTGATCAGAGCTATTGCCCCAATCGCCAATCCAGCGAGTACGCCTCCACCGATCATTAATTTCTTCTTTAATGACCATTTTGGTTTCGCAACTTTCGTTACTTCTTCTACTACTTCGGGAATCTGTTCTTCATTAAGTTCCACAACTTCCACAACCTCCGGTTTTCTGCCTTTGTCTTTTTTCATTTCTATTTCCTTCCTTTCATATAGTTTCATTATATGAGTTGTAAATGTTGCGATCGATAAACAAAAAGAAGAGGCTTATTCCGCCTCTTTCTTTTCTGCCAATGCTTCTTGGACTTCTTTATGATTTTTTTCGACACACTCGAATACGGTTGGACTTGTCAGTACAACGGCAGCAGTGTAAACCATTCCAACGAGTATTCCCGTTGCTCCGATCGCCGCTCCCACACTGAGCCCTACCATTACTTTTAAAGCCGCCTTCATCATCATTTATTCCTCCTTTCACTTCGCTTCATTATATAATTAGTATTTTCTGCGAATAAAGAAAGAGGGAGTAAGTATTGCCCTCTTTACTTTTATTATCACTTTACTTCTTGGAATCCTTCCAGACCCAATAAATAATTGCAACAGCAACAGCAAATTCAAACATTTACTTTCCTCCTTTCTTATTCCATTCTTTGTAGAAATTATAATTACTAACAACAATTTCACCAAGCTCTGTAGTCTTTGCAAACACGCCAATTATTGACGCGAACACGCCCACTACAAAATACCCAATCTTTTTCATATTGCTTCCTCCTTATAAATCTTCTTCCATTATAGGGTAAGAAGATTCTGCGAGGCGAAAAAAGGAGAGCCGTAGCTCTCTCACCCTACTTCTCCTTTTTGTGGAATTTATTTTTGACCCAGGCTACTTTTGCTTTCGAGTAATTGCGAACCTTCGCTCTTAGTGTTGGGTCACATGTCAATACTGTCAGTCCGATCGTTACGACCGGGCTAATAATTGTTGTGATCCAAAGCCTAATCTCCCGACTCGTTTCTCTCTGTCTCGTGTTCATAATAATACCTTCCTTTCAAATATTCATTCCATTATAGGGTAAGAAGATTCTGCGAGGCGAAAAAAGGAGAGCCGTAGCTCTCACCTTAAGATCTCTTTGGCCATTCGAAGTGTAAATGCCATCGCTGCCATTATAAATATCACACCCACAAGGGCCGATACAAATTTACACAACAATCCGCATATTACACTCAAAAGAACCACCATAATCAGTAGTGTAATCATACTATTCCTCCTTTTATTTTACTTCTATTATAGGAGGAGATAATTCCGCGAGGGCTTAATGATTGTATGTTCCGTCAACCTGTGCAAGAAAAGAAAGAGAAGCTTATTCAGCTTCTTCATTCTTTTGGTCTTCTAATTTTTGATCGTCCTCGGCAGCCATTTCACGTATTCGCCTTACTAATTCTTGATAGGTATCACTGCGACCTTGCGCATAGCCAATCTGCTCTGATAACGCAATTATCATAGCACTTCCAGCTGCAACGCTAAATACGGATACCGCCAATATAATTCTTGCTCCCAGTTTAGTCATTTCCGGTTCCTCCTAAATTTTATTAGTTCCTATTATAACATAGGATTTAATTGCGAAAAAGAAAAGGCAATGCCCTTTCTTCTTTTTTCATTTGTTGTTCTGCATGTGTATAAAATATCGTGCCGATTGTTCCAACTCCAATCGCCCCATTGAGGCCATTTCGCGGATATCCGCGACATCATCATCCGAAATCCCTAATGATCTCAGCCAATCGCTAAAATCCTCAAGTCCCGTACCGTATCGCAGGCTTCCCCCAACTCGCCCCCAACTAGCAATATATCTGCTTGCATGAACTCCATTCACCTTTTTATTTTCTAACATTTAAAACACTTCCTTTCATTAAAGGTCATGTTTTTATTGCATCAAATCTTAATGCTTAGCGACTCTTGTTCAAGAATATCATCCAATTCAATTTTTTCAAAACGATAGGGTTGAATAACCAATTGCGCCAATGGAGATCTAAGTCCCCATTGGCCGTTGATCCGAACTATATCAGAGAACACATTCTTTACCGCCAACATTATCTCTCCGCGATCTGTAGCATTAAGGACTGTCACCGCATTTGCTAGTACCAACCCTTTTCTAAAGAGATTAGATTGCGGATAAATAACCCCAAAGAAATTTCGCGGTATTTCTACTCGAATTCCTGTTGGCAAATAATAGGTTTCGCCTGGTTGAAGGGTATATGATTCAGCAGTATCTACATATAAATCCATACCCGCCGAGCCGTTATCGGCATATCTAGGGGTCACTGCCGTTACGGTTTTTGTTATGCGCATTTACTGGATCCCCCTATTCTCCTAATAGTTCGTGCCAATCGGCCGCGGTTCCGCTACACACATCTACATAATTTGCCCATATTGTATTAACGGTTATTTTTTCGTACATAATAACACGAGACTCTGGTACGCGAATTGTATTTTTACACACAGCGCATGTAAAAATAACGGTGTTGGCGTCTGGTTTGCTCCATGACTCAAGTTTATGTAAATAGTAAGTATTGGTTTCTTGAACAAGAATATAACTTAAGGTTTCTTCTTGGACCACCCGTTTATTATATCCGTCCACAAGCCCCGTAAGAAATAACCCCGAAACAACCAACACAATAATAACCAAGATACTATAAATCAGAGTTGTTTTTCTCATTTCTTTCTTCCTTTCCTACTCGTAAATACTTAAAACCTTTAATTTCCTTATTTGAACATACTGCGTTTGCTTCTTCAAGCGTGCATACGGGTCCTGTTAAACCATATGAAGAATTAATCATTTGCCTGAATGCAATTGGTTGTTCCGTCATAAATTTATACATTTGTTCGGCCGTATCCCCGTAGAAGGTGTCGACAACCTCGTGAATTCCTCCTTTAAGATAGCGGACAACTTGTACAACTTGAATGTCGGTCGCATTTTGGCGATCGATGCCGATCATAAAACCATTAACTGGCTCTGACATTTTCATGCTCCTTTAATTTTACCTTGTTTTACAAGGTTTTTGTACATAGCTAGAACCTGGGCATCGGTTTTCTTTTCGATTTTCTTTTTCCATTCTTTCCCTCCAGGATATGCCGCCAATATCCAGTCTCGCATCTCCGGCACCGTCGGAGGCATTATACTTTCTTTCCTGGATCATCAATAGTTTGGCTCGCAGAGGTTCCAGCAAGGAACGTTTTATTTCCTCTATTTCGCCACATTATGCATGCTTCTTCGTGGCTACAAACAAGCATGTGTGTGATTAAATAGGGTTGTAAATTGGCGTATGTAACGCTTTTCTCAATACTAATATCCATATGAGGACACTCCAGTGGACAAAAATCCAAAGGGCCGTTTTCAATTGGTCTCGCCATCTCAAATACCTTCTTTCTTATTCTTTAAAAAGCTTAAGATCTCGTAAGCTCGTGATCATTGTAACAGTATCTCCATCTGATATGGCTTTTTGAGCACGACAAATCTCCTCTTGCATCAGGAGTACCGCCAAATATCCGAGGGGAATTGTTTCATATAATTTTATTAAGTTTTGAACTCGCGTAATTTCGCATAGAAGCGCATCATGAACATTTTGCATTATCAAATACCTTCTTTCTTTATATTAATAATGGTTGAGGATGCGGAAGTCGAATAACATACCCGTTTCGAACTTGTTCGACATATGCTTCTCGTAGATCGGTCCACCCATAATTTTCGTCCGAAGGAGTTGGATCAATGTTTGAGAGTTCATAGAATGCCGCAATCGTAACTTCTTGGTATTGGATAGTAAGGGCTACTAGTCGAGCTAAAACATCTTCAGCTTCTCCGCGACTATTGTAGCGAATATTACTAAATTCATGTCGTGCTCGGTCGCCTCGATCCATTTCTCGACGTCCGTCAACCCTACCACTTCTTCGATCTCTATCTGCTACTGAATTATAGTCAATGTAAGAGCGACCCCGATCTCGAATAATTCGACTATCATAGTCGCGTCCACGGACCCTTCCCCCACCAAACACCATTTCTACAAGCCCAATTCCCATGTCGCTCATAGTATTTCGAAATGCGGGAACCAAAATATCATACAAAACAAAATCGCGCGCATTAACGCCCTCTCCAAGAAAAGTGGTTTTAACCTTATCCCAGAAAGTTGGTTTTATTTGCTGAACGGGGCCTTTAACTACCGGTGTCATTTTTTTTCTTGTTTCCGACTTCTTGTCCTGCACTGATTGATAGGCTCGATTGACTTTCTCGGCAGCAGGCTTGCTTCGTACAACCTTATCGGAATTACTAGGGGCAATATCATTCAGTCCGCGGGCTAATTTTTGTTCATTCATTCGCTTATCCTCCTACAAATTGTTTAAATACTGGTAGATTTAAAGAGACCGCGCCGCGTTTATCTTGAGAATATGAAAACGCTTCGATTTCAATCTTTTTCCCAATTGGTGAATCGTTTACCATGGCGATTCTTTCGGAATTGTTAAATCCCGTACCAACTCGAACAGGCACCGTACAACCGTCTACAATACAGACAACTGCCGCAATCATACCCGCAATTTTTGTTCCGGGTCGTGCCATTTCAACATCAATTACTTGACCAATAAACTCCTGCAGTCGTTTTACCTTTAGAAGCGCAGTGCTTCTGCCTGGAATATAAATAGAACCCATATCCATAAGCATGAGTCCTTCGCCATTTCGAGCGGTAACTTCAGACATGGTTTTTTGAATTGTCTCCGAATCTCCACCAAACACGTTTCCAAATATAGGAACGCGTACCATTGGGTCGCGCTGAGAGGTTCCATTAAACAGAGCATATAATTCGGCATCGCGCTCTCTTCCCAAACGAAGATCTCCACCGGGGCGGAACATATCAAAACAAACCGACATAAGATCTGTTTTATTATCAGGATACTGTTGTGACGCCTTCGCGTTCGTTACAGATCTCAGAATAAAACTTGGAGCATGTTTAAAATATAATTCTCGATCTACCAGTTCGCAGTCATAAACAGTGTCATGTGGAAACCACGGAGCACTAACATGATCTGCGATATGTTTTAGCCATGGGTCTTCGATATTTGCACGGCTCCATGCCGAAATATCAGCCGTCGCAGATTTATAAAATAATCTACGGGTTCCATCAACTTTTTCCGACATGCGCCAGAGTTTGCCCTCTAGCACAGATATAGGATAGTTCTTTAGGTTTTCACCAAGCATTGGGGTTAATTGCATAGAGCCTTTCTCCTTTCTTTAATAATGTTAAAAATGAAAGAATATGGTTAGTGGCTTCGAACCACGTCTCCGACGAATCGGCGAGTTACCATTACTCCATACATTTAGCATATTCTTTCATTATGGGGCAAGTTTTATGTGCGTTTTTTAAGTACCCAACCTTTAGTAAGTTTACCATTTTTCCTATTTCGAACCACCTCGTATAAATCTGTACACAAAATATAAGTGCACATGCTGATAGCTTCGTCTTTATTTGGAAAAACCCACCCTGCTATCTCTTCTGGGGTTGGCGGCATCGGAGGTGCTGGTGGAGGAATGACTTCTTCCTCTAGATGTCGATGCATTTTTTGTACTTTCTTCATACCATTCAATACCGAGAAGCTTATCAGTGTCAAAAATGCAATTATACTCATTACTAAAACTTCCACGATTTTATTCCTTTCTTTTTAAAAAAGAAGAGAGGCTTTACGCCTCTACTCCTTTGACAGTTTCGTCTAGTTTTTGATCCTTAAACGGATTGATAATTTCCTCGAGTTGCTCGTCAACATATGCGTTAACGTTTTCAATCGCCATACATGAAATAGCGAACCCCGCCAAGCCTATACCCATTTTTTTAATTAGGTTAGGGTTGGCCGGTGTCACCAATACAAGTGCGCCGCCTACTAACGTACCCACGCCAATCGCCGTGAGCGCCTCAATTCCTCCTACCACAAGTTTTCCAATTTTTTTCATAATCTTTCTCCATCCTTTCTTATTATAACTCCCATTATACGGGAGGTTTTATATGCGAGCCTTAGATCTCGTCTGTACGGTTAGCTCCGGCAATAATTGCATCAAGGTTTTCAATACTTATATATTTTTTATACTCATCCGGAACCCTTTTATAGAGCTCATCAATTAGATACGCTCGATAAAGTATCGAATTCTTACCAGCTTCATCATCTGGGCCATATTTACGAAATGCTTCGGTTTTAAGAACTGCAACCATCGGCACTAAGTTGGCAAGAAGTCGTGTTGTGTATGCAATTTTTTCTTTAACAGGCATTCTTCGAGATGCTCGAATTAATATCTTGAGCCAGTGATGAATCCCGATCAGCGTCAAGATAAGTAATAGTAATATCACAAGAATGTCGCTCCAATAGTCTATTACAAATGTAAAAATATGCACGGCGTCCTCCTTATCGACTATAATTTTTAAATCCGTCTCCTGTAAAATATAAATGGTCTTCTGGGATAGTTTGTATACTAATATCATAGGCGTCATACGCATTACACCAATGTGTTACGGTTGTAAGAGAAATATCACTAACTTGTGGAAGTGCATCCTTCCATAGAACCATTGGAGAAAACTGATTTCGTTGCCAAATAACCTCGGCTACAGTATTTGGGTATAAATTGGATTGAACTCGGTTCATAACTACACATAAAACTAAAGAAATTTGATCAAACTCATCCTGTCGGCCATAATCAAAGTCAAACTCTCCATCCCCACCAACGTCCTTCGACCCGGTCAAGAGTACAGACATTAAGTAAATATCACTATCTGTAAATCCATATCGAGGTGGAGGAGACGGCGTAAATATCACGGATTTAGAAATCTCAAAGGGAGGAAGGGGCTCGACAGTTGTAGAGAGTACGGGGGACCACGAGAAGAATAGCCAAAATGTTACGATTGTCAGGCAGATCCAAAAGATATCGCGATATAGTACGATGGCCTTCCTTTGCGAAGCAAATGGATCAAACATTTTTCTTTCGTTCATTTCTGTTTATTTCTGCTTGATGGTCAAGTGCTGAAATTTTTTCGTTAATGATTAAGGCCGCACATTCCTTGCTCGAAGGCTGCCAGTTTATGGGTAGAACAAGCCAGTCGTCGTCTTGATTATCGACACCATTTCGATCAACCATTGCCATTATACAATCGCCAACGTCAACAAGCTGTCCAGCGTACGTTTTTAACTTCCCCGAATTATCTACAATATACATCCACCCCATTTCATATGTGGTTGGTAAAGCAGTAATCGTGCTCGATGAGCCAAGAAAACCTTTAAAAACGCATGTATATTTAGCAGCATTGTCGCCAATATATATCCCTATTTGTTGATCCTGTAACATTATTTTGCCTCCCTATCCATACGAATTTGTAAAGCATCTGCTGTGACGACAATTTTAACATTTTCATCCTTGGTTTCGCCCGGAATAAAGATTTCGGTTTTGAAATTTTTCATTTCGCCAAAGGCACCGTGCTTGAGCAGAGTGGTAATTAATACTTCAGTTAATTTCATTTTTATTCCTCTTTCTTTTAATCAATTTCACATGTTTCTTGTGTATTAGTATTTTCTTTGCTGATAGGGTTCCCTACGAACCCGTTGATAAAACACCTTTGTAAGCCATCGGGGTTTATGATATCTACAAGGTAAATACATAGCATACGGCTTGGATGGAGTATAAAAAAGATCAATATTGTCAACGTAACAAAATAGCGTAGCCATCGAATCCGCGGAGCAATATGCCGATATCTGTTCAGCCAATCGCAATAAAGATTCTCCTGTTTCACCTAGTACCTCGAATAGGCGATCAAATTCGTTAGATATCACCCTCACCCTCTCCTTTTTCAGAGTATGTTCTGTAAGTAATACGGCGATCACGATTACGTCTTCTAGTTGCTTTGTACGTATCATTGTAATAACTTTCTTGTCGCTGTCTATCCAATTCATTAGCTGTCGCTTCTACTTCGCCGACCATTTCTCCGAATTTAAAACTAACCTCGGCGACTATCCATATAACCTTCCCCATAATATAAGCGCCACCTGCGATCAGACCTAAAGTAACTAATTGTTTTTTCATTTCGTTCTTCCTTTCGTTTCGTTTATTTATGAGGCGACACAAAAAGGAGAAGGGCCCTTTAAACCCTTCCCTTGAACAATAAGCCAAACGCCTTACTACGTATAATGTCCAGTTTCTCATAGTTGAGTACCAACAAGATCCCGCCCAAATTAGTAGCCGCAAACAAGATTGCGTCAGGCGTAATCGTCCATGATGGTTTAATCATGTCCGAATATGCTTGATACTTTCTGTTTAATAGCTCCCATTCTTGGGGAGAAATTTCTGGTTTACACATCTGTGTGAAAACCTTAGACCTCTCGTCTTTGATTTTTGATTTCATTGTTTTGGGTAAATTAATTGTCATTTTCCCATCTCCTTTCTTTCCATTATGGGGCAAGTTTTATGTGCGTTTTATGGTATCCAATTTGGATTAGGATATGTTTTCGCACTAACTTCAAGGCAAGGAATGCCCTCTGGAGTGAGGCTGCTATTATAATCAATTTCAACTCGTCCATTCCCCTTATAAGGATTAAAACCACAATTTGCACCAAGATCGCATGTATCCATATGTAATCGATAATAAAATTCATTAAGTGGTATCCAGGACTCCAATCGAAGCAAATCGTCTAAATCTGCCACCACCTGACGGATTTTTTCCGGACTGGATCTAAAATATCTTTTTGACATCGCATCATGGCACAGTACATCCCCCTGACCAGTGACAATAACGGTGCTTGTGTTCACCGGACGCGCATTAATATGATCTTGTGAAATGCTGTCTCGAATTGCTCGTTCTTTTGTTTTACCAACTTCTTCTACAACCTTGTCCTTATATTCGCGAAACGCAGTCTCGCTTAAAGAATATAACGCTGCAATAGCCGCATTGCGATTTGCACTGATTGTGTTGGCCCCTACGATACATGCAATAGAAGTTAATCCCATAAGTACTGGGGGAACAAAGGTCTTCCATGTTAATTGCACAACTTCCATTGGGGGAAGAGGTTCTGAATAAGAGTCTTTATTCTGCTCTTTTCTATATTCCTCTTCTCGCTCTAAAATGGTATGCGCTTTTAAAGTTGCACGGCCTGTTAAAATGGCAGTTGTAAATACTCCTGCGCATCCTAACCCTGTTAAAATATGTGGACTGTTTTTAGAAATTACTCCCCCGAGGTTTTTTACGCCTCGCTGCACTGAACTAAAGTCCATTCGTTTGTCCTCCTACGTTTTTTGGAAATTTGTGTCTCAGTTACATACCCTTGTTTTTCGCAACAGCATTAACATCAGCCTCAATCTCATCCCAAATAGGCTCGCGGTCTTGCATAGTATTAACACCTTCCTTTTGAAAAATTTAAGAGGCCATATTATTCCATGCCCCCTATTCATTATGTGCCGTGTAATTGTTGCGATCGATCGATAGAAAAAGAGAAGCTTAGTGCTTCCCTCTATAAAAATAACCTTTCTCATTTAATGTACGGATTACAAGTACTACTGCCATGGCTACCATAAACACCAAATAAACCTTCGCGGTTTGCATTGATAATTTTTGTAGTTCAGCATTTAAAATTTGCATATCCATTGTCATTTAAATCTCTCCTTTAATTATTCTTTCATTATAGGCCATGTTTTAATTGCAAAGGAAAGAAATATAACGCAAAAAGAGAAGCTTAGTGCTTCCCTTGATATGAACCTTTTTCGAGGCTTCCTAATATCACCAGTACTCCCATCATAAATGTATACACAACTATGCTTAATACTAATCCCATCTAATCCACCACTTTCGAATTATTCTTTCATTATAGAACATGTTTAAGTTGCATTTGTTAGAAATAGGGCCTATACAATAGTATTCGTTTCAAATAAAAATCGTTTGTAGGGCATCCTCGAGGGTCACTTTTTCAGAGAAAACGCTTAAAAATATGAGAAAAACAAAGAAAAGAATAAGTTCCACAGATCTGCCAATAAGTTGCGCACTTATTCAAATCGTCTCAGGATACTTATTCCTTTTCATTATATGCCGTGTTTTTATTGCAAAGAAAGAAGCTTAGTTAGCTTCTTCTTCGAAATCATCTTCTTTATCGTCGTTTCTTGTACAGAATTTTACAACTCCTGCAGCTATAATTGCCGAACCTATAAAGGTACCAAACAACCAAACTATCATTGCTATATTAAATTCCATCTCAAACATCCTTTCAAATATTATTTCATTATAGAGTATGTTTTTAATGAAAAAAAAAAAAGACCCCTTGTATTTTCTGCAAGGGGCCTTCAAATATCATTTAATAAGATGAATGTTTGCGTCCGGAGCCCCGAGCACAAAGGTATTAGGTAGAATACCTCGCGACATTTGACTTGGTCGTAAAAGAACAACCCCTGCTGCTTTGGCGGTTTTATTCAACCCAACATAATAGTCAATCTTATTATTAATCCAATCATCAAAGCTACCATAGAGCTCTGTCACCGCGGCTTTGGCTGCAATTCCCATAATAAGTAATGCGCGGTGTTTAGCTTCTGTGAAAGCTAATTCTTTTTGTTCTTCTGTTAGTTGACCATTTTCTGCCAGATCTTTAAGTGAGTCTACCAATACCTGACTTACTGCACCAACGGCGGTGATCACTGCATCTTCTGCAATATCAACATATTTAGCAATCTCGTCGTTATGCATTTTAACCTTTAGTTCGGCTGACTTAGAAGCGGCAAATTGCTGGAAGAGTGCAACGAAGGCTACTAAAAATGGAATAAGAACCGACACAATCAGAACATTCATTGTCTCTGTGTTCATTTTGAACCCTCCTTTTCTTGTATTAACTTTGCAATTCGAGCCAGCATTAGCCATAATTGCCATTGCTGAACAGGTTGATCCAACTTAACTTTCCACTGTTCGGGATCTGTAAGTATATCAGGGAGAGAACTAAGATACTCTATAGCCGCCAATCCCTCATGCTCTTGCCACGGTGCTAGTGGGGGCATCTCACCACCTCCTTCATAAAGAGTTAACTCATAAATATCAGCGGTCGCGTGCTTGTTTCGGCGAATGTATGTACTTTGAACTCGTGTAACAAATTTTCCAGGCCCGCCACTCATTGGTACTGCATCGACCCCATCATGGTAATTATCGAATGCATATAAATGAAAGTGCGCCGGCATAACATACTCTTTAAAATCATATCCATCATATGTCTTTTTAACATTTTTTTTAATCCATGAAATATCCCACGGATTAATTATAAATTTAGACAGCGCCGGAGGAGGAAACACCAATCCTAGATTAACAACTTTAGTAATATATTCACTTACAGGAATAGTTATAACTTCCCAGTGATTATGGGGTGAATATCCATCGTAATCATTTTCCGGAGTATGGCCTTTAATAACAGTGATCTTCATGCGTGCGTACTCCTTTTATGTGGGGCTAGAATAATTGTCTATTGCTTGTTGATCAAGAAAGCGAGAAAATTCCGAATTTGTTTTTGTGTAGTAATCCATTGCGTCACCCATAACACCATTAACTCTTCCATCCTTTAAAGCAACGGCGTTTGCATATGCTAGTTTTCCAACAGCTCGTATCATTTGCATGGTAAGTAAACTTTCAGTTCGTCTCGCGTCTGCCCTCTTTAGGGACTTCTCTTCAACAAGTTTATTAAAATCTCTTTGCAGTCGACGTTCTTCCTCTAAATCTAAATCTCTTCGCTTATCATATTCTGCATGGCAATGTTGAATATACCAAATTAATAGTGCCGATATGATAGGCGTAAAGAATGTTATGAGCGGCTGAAGTTTTTCTATCAAATTAGCAGGCCCCCAATCTAATAAAGATTATAGTCGAGTAATAACCGCGGTTTTAGTTGAATCAAACCATTCTACTTTGTTTCCGAGTTGCTCGGATACAAATCGAAGAGGCAACATTGTTCGGCCAGCTTCTGTGATAAATGGTTCTTGGTCTAATAATATAGTATCATTATTAACGGTCGCATATTTGCTACCAATAAAAAGAACAATAGTCTTCCCATTACCGTAAATAGTAACGGTGTTCTGTCGTTCGTCCCAAATTACAGAATACCCAAAATACTCAGATATCATGCGAACGGGGAGAACTAGTCGATCATTGCTTGTGATAAAAGGAACCTGGTCTAATTTATATTCGACATAGTCAACCAGGGCCACTTGATCCCCAGCATGAATCACAACTTTCTTTGCCTGCATTGGTTGCTTATAATCGGATACTGCATACGCTTCCATAACAAAGGGCGAGCCTTGGTTGTCGTCGAATTTCCCGTCGATAAAGTCTTTGTGAATATGGATAACGCCGTTGTCGCCCCATTCTTTACCCCAAGAATTTGGCCCGTCATAGTAATCTGGTCTAACTTCTCCATAGGAGTCAAGCATAATAGCGTGACCGCCTAAAAATGTTCCATCAGGATATCTTACCCACGGGTTGGTTCTAATATCACTTCCACAATACATGCCTAGTAAAATTCTATACCCAGAAGCTAACGCGCCAAGCATTTCTTCGTGGGTTTCTACTTTGTAATATGCTCCCCATTGAAATATCTGTGGGTCATAGTTTACTTCTAACTCTGGGAAATATAAACCACCCTTGTAGAGAGAATATGGGTAAAGAGATTCTGGAACAATCGAAGGAGAATGGGTCATAAGCTTTAATAAAGCCCGTAACGTATCTCCTTCAATGTCTGGATAATCTGTGTAAGGAGATTGCTTCAGTTGCTTTGCCAACCACAAAGGAGAGAAGTCGTGATTACTGTTCGGATGTGCTTCATTCTCTAAGCTAACGCTTGTGCTTCGTCCACTGTGCGGAACACATAACCCGAAATTACCTTGATTGCGGATAATTCCACGATACTTGGAATTAGCTACAACTTTAGGCAAGTCGGCGGTACAAATACCTGCTTGTAAAACAGTGAAATCCCTCTTGTCTGGTGGCGATTTTATAAGGTTAAATACTGGGTTGAATTCTGGCATTTTGTTACCTCCTATAGCTTATAAATAGAATAAGTGCAAAACCATTTACACCTCCAACCATAGAGAATACACTTTAGTATATGCAGTGGCGGGCGGGCTATCGTTCCAAACGTGCGCCCTTATATAATAAGACCCATTCAGTGCTGAGATGTCCAGCGATTCGATTTTACCTTGATTATCATAAAAACCTCCGACCCTTAAAATTCTTGCGTCGTAGGTGGCTCTTGTTGCCGTTTTTATAGTCGAAACAACAATTGCGTGTTCTTCATTATAGTTCGGTTCATAGTCCTTGCCTTCCCAAGAAATCCATAATTTTGAATAAGGTGTTAAATCTATTGGGTCGGTAGTGACAAAAGAAACGTCCACATCTGTCCCACTAGTCCAAACCAATTTGCAAACCCCCTGGTCTACTCCGCCGTCAAATGAAACATTTTCTATGGGCCCAGTAAGGAGTATTGTGTTCGCTCCTCCACCACTTGCACCTTTAGCATTTGTTCTACCTACAGCCATAATATCACACCGCCTTTTCTAATGTGATTGTAGGAATCGTTACTGTAGCAGTAGGAGCAGTTTTAGCATAAATGTAAACTCCACCTGCGTAACTATCAGCTACGCTACAGAAATTACCGCTATCTGCGTCAGCAGGTGCAAAGATAACTTCGGGAATCATTGTGGCTAAACAGCCACTTAACGTAATAGAAGCTCTAAAGCCATATCCTGCATACGTAGCATTTGCTGACCAAGCGCCTGTTGTAACCGCGGTATTAGTAAATCGTAACGGCTTAAGATTGTCCAAGGCCGTCTGCAATCCTGTAATGTTGCCGATAATACTAATAGGATATAAATTATCCCAGCCAGTATTAGCAGCGTTACGCTGGGTCATTTGAATATTTTTATTAGCCATTTTGATTTCTCCTTTATAAAACTTGATACCAGAATTCTCCAACAATAGGAGAAGCTGGAGCGGTAGCACTTACCGTAATTTTAGCAGCTGATGACGATGTAATATATCCCTGTGCTTTAACAAAAGCAGTAGTGGCAATAGAAGTATCATTATCTCCCGTTGCTGGTGTCGGGGCGGTTGGCGTGCCTGTCAACGCAGCATTAGTAAACATTGTCGCTTTAGATTCATTCGTAACATTCCCTAATCCAACTTGTGTAGCCGTAACACTATGAGGATTAGATGTGCTACCAGTATGACCTGTTATTTGTGCTTGCAATTTACCAAGAGCCACTAATATGGTGTCCGTTGCGACGATAGCAGAATTAGTAGCGACAGACAGTCCTGTTAATGCTATAGCGCGTACATCTGTTGCTAAGTCTCTGAATGTTTTAAGACCACTCCAAAAAGTCGAAACGGTACTACCTGTAATTGAGGGTTCTTTTGTGCTGTCTGCTATAGTAATCGCTGCGGTGCCATCGAAGTTTACCCCATTAATTTTTCTTGGTGTGGCTAGCTTTGTAGCGCTTAGGACAGCCTTATTTGCATCAGCTGTGTTGTCCACATTCCCTAAACCAACATCCAATGCAGAAACTGAGACATAGGGTCTTATTTTTCCATTTTTGTATTGAAGTAGTAGATTAGATTCTAATAACCGCATCGTTACCGTTGTATCATACATATGCCCAACTAACATATAAACAAAACCATCGTCACTTGTCGGTAAGGTTTGTGTTAACCAACTAGTAAAAGTGGTGTTGTCTAATTTAAAATTTCCCGCTGCGGTTATTATTCCTTTCAAATAAATTGGCTTGTAAGCAGTCCATCCGCTAGCGATGTTTGCCGTGTAATGCAACCTTCCCATAGAAACGCCTTTATACCAATAGGAGCTACTCGTCCCGTTAGCGGCTATTGTGGTAGTGGTTCCATAATATAGAATTGGCGAATCAATGGCAAATTCTACAACCGATACTGTTTTAGTAGTTCCAGTTCCGGTCTCTAATGTTAGTGGATATAACAATCCGTCGGTTCCAAACATACAAAGTTTATAGGAATAGACTGCCGCCCCAACCTTGTGCGTCGAATTCCATCTAATGGCATATGATTCGGTGCCGTCTACATAATTGGCTTTGGCCCACCAACCAGTGTACGCCGTTCCATTAATAAGACCATTAACAATATAGGTTAACATAATAAAGCTACCAGCTGGGTAATGCGTGGTTAGTCTGGACACGCCGCCGTAATAACAATTTATAGGACCAGTCGTTGCCCCGCCCTTTAACGTTAAGTTTAAAGTTACATTCGATGCGCTCGTTCTTGGTAGCCAATATCTAATAGTAAGCCCATTATATAAACCATCTATAGAATCTGCAACACCCGTCCAAGAGGCCGTTGTAGTGGTCTGTGTACCAATAACGAATGGGATTTCGCTAACACTTTTGTCAACTTTTGTATTAGGATCAAAATTTCCAGCATGCCAAATATCACTAGCTTTAAATTTAAGTTCTACTCCAAATATCTTCATATGTTGCTCCTATCCGATAAGGACAATTGTATATGCCCCAGCGGCCGGTGCGAATCCAAACGAGACAGTAACAGTGTTAAGAGATGTTAATGCCACGTCTGTAATAATAGCCTCCCACGGCGTTGCTGTGTCATAAATACTCCAGACTAGTGCGCGAGTATTAAGGTTATGTGTGACAAGGATACTTGTGGCACCACCAATGGTGGTTGTATACTTTTTAGGATATACCGTATCATGATTATGTACTGCCGGTGCGAAACTTGCTGGTGAATATGCACTATTCTTAACTACTTTACCTGTTGCGCCGTTCCATAATACTAAATTTCCATCAGTGGAAAGTGCTGGACCAGTAACCAATCCGTCTGCATTAGTTTGTAATACTAACCAATCGGCATCGACCCCGGCACTTGCTCTGTCAACAGTGGCCACTAATAGATCCCCAACCTCACAGACCTTACCCTTAATAGTTCCGGCTTCGATCACTTTATACGCCCAGCCAGCATTATATATGACGAGGGCATTGAATGCAGCAATTGTGTGGGTGCCGCCAGTGCCAACAGTACCTTTAAATATCATTGCGTCATTGGATGCTAATTTACTGGCAATTTCTGCTGCAACAAAAGCGGTTGTGGCTATGGAAGTATCATTATCTCCTACCGGCGGAGTGGGCGCCGTTGGGGTTCCTGTTAATGCGGGGGAAGCGAGAGGCGCTTTTAGGTTTAGAGCGGATTGTTGCGCCGTAGAAATGGGTTTGTTTGCATCTGACGTATTATCCACATTACCTAAAGTTAATTGAGTCTTTGTAACGCCATGTGGGTTTGATGTATTTCCGGTATGCCCAGTTATCTGAGCCTGTAATTTGCCAAGTGCTACTAATATGCTGTCAGTTGCTGCGATTACTGCATTTGTGGCGGTGGACAACCCGGTTAAAACCACGGCGCGTACGTCTGTCGCCAAGGTTCTCCATGTTTTAGTGCCACTCCAAAACTTTGTTACCAAATCTGCTGTAATTGATGGTTCTTTACCATTCCAAGTACTCTTCTCGGCGTCCGTTACAAACCGATTACTTGCGTCTTGCGTAATAATAGATGGCGGATGGTTTGCTGGGTGAACATATTTATTGGCGTTATCAGCCATTCCATCTAATCGAAGTTTATCGGCAACACTTAATAAACCATTTTGAGTTGCCGTTGCATTAGGAATAGCGTCAACCCCGGTACTTATATGCTCGGTCGCATGAGTAGGATATGGATTTGCATTAATAGTCTCATAGTACTCAATAAGTATTTCTGCTCCATTTGGTAACCCGGCAGGAACGCTAAATGTCGTAGCAGATGATTCCGTCAATGCATCGCTATCTTGTTTGATTCCATCTAGAAACCAGAATATAGTGTGAGAGTTGGGTTTATATGTACCCCCAGTAAGAGTGAACGCCGTTTGACCTCCAGATATAGTAAATCGTTGGTGTTTGATAACAAAACTGGCGGGATTATCATTAGCGTTAAGGGTCCCGTCTCCTCCAATGGTAAGATTAGCTCCAACTTTAATGCCACCAAGAACAGAACTCGACGCTATTGGTAAATCTTGTCCCCCCATCTGAGTCCATACGCCCGTCGCCGTGTCTTTCCATATTTTTTTGGTGTCTATGGCAAAATATAAAATTCCACTGCCCGTAGCAGCAGGCCTTGCTGATTCTAGACCTGCTTGTATTTCTGGGGTATTACTGCCATTCTTAACGGGAGTAAAACCAAGAGCATTTTGTTTAGCATTCCAAGTACTCTTCTCGGCATCCGTTACAAACCGATTACTTGCGTCTTGCGTAATAATAGATGGCGGATGGTTTGCTGGGTGAACATATTTATTGGCGTTAGTGGCAATTCCATCTAATTTGTTTTTAAGTATAGTAGTAAATGCTTCTTGCGTTGCATCTAGAGCTGTAGAATTACTATGTGCGTGTCTTTTAGTAAGCGCATCATTGACCGCCGCACTTAGATTATCATCATCAATAAGAGACGCGGAGGCGTTAAGTAGCGCAATAATATTGTCGCCGGTTAATACTTGTCCTAGATCAACCCACGTCGGAGTTGCTCCACCAACGGTGCACCCATAAAATTTTAATACGCCGGCGGACGTATTAAAATAAACCATGCCCGCAATTGGGTTAGCTGGCGGTGCGGGCAATTTATGTATAACGAAATTCTGAATCTCGTTCCTTATAAAATCATAATTAGATCCGTGCTTCATAAAATCCTCCTAACTTAAATATGCCCTTCCACCAATCTCTGCGGTGAAATGAATATGCAGGACATCTATATCGATATATTCGACATCGGCCGTAATATGCGCCCCACTAGAATCCATAATAGTTACACTTGGGTATTTATGTAGACCATGTGAGACTATCCACGTTTGGGCTGCGATCATTTGTATATGCACATAGTCGTCTTTATATGCAAGAAGTTTTGTTCTCTCTGCTGAGGTAAGAAATACACGATCTTCCGATTCAGTAATCATAGAAGCAGGATGAGTTTCTGGATGTACATAGACCGAAGTTGTGGCGACATTGACTCCGCCATTACCGATAAATATTTCCTGCGTATCCATACAGAAACCGATTTCCCCATCTGCAAGTATCGGTAGATCTGCTTTGTTTCCGCGTCTTACTTGAATTAACTGGGTTTCGGCCATATGCTGCCACCTCTTTTCTTAGACCTCTTTAAACCAAAAATCAATGGCTCTTGTAGATACGGGATCGGTCGATCCTCGATAAACTCTAGGAATAGCTTGAATTTGAAGAAGGAGGTTGGCTGCAATGTCTCCGCTTAGTTGCGATTGTACATCAGCAAACCAAATATCCCAATCCGATTGAAGCTCCGATTCAAGTTCATCTATTTGTGCTTGTCCGGTTATAACTAACTGATTAAACCATGCTTGATATTGATTGAATATGGAGGTTGTGTCGGCTTGAATCAGGCTATTAACCCAACCACAATATGTTGTATTCATCCGCAGATCCGTAATAACGACCTGAGAAATCATCGTTGATCCATGTAGAATAAACATATCTGCAATACCCAATTCGTAAATATCATTGTCTCGTTGCAGAGTTGGCGCGACCGGGGAACTTCCAGGTATGCCCTTTTTCACAACCGCAACAATTGATCGATCGGTAATACTAAATCGAATTACAACGCGATCAATCCGGTCTAATATACTCTCTGCAGGGTCGCAAGTAAGGACCAACTCAGAGTCATTATGATAAATATAACCATTTATCCAGGCCTTTCCCGAATTCACCGTCACTGTCATATCATTATTGGTAATGACTCCCAATCCCGTACCCGGAACAGGAAACACACCATTTGAAACTAATGTACTAAAATATGCAGCATAATCGCTCGCTTGGTAGCGACGATCTCCCGCAATAGAAATAAAGAAACCACTATGTTGCATGGGTTTTCCTCCTTTTAAACAAATGTTCCACCATCAATTTTCGTTAGTGGTGGAATATTAATCCCTCCGGATGCTGATTGGTTTTTATTCATACCCTTAATTTTATCTAAAATTGTAGGTATGTTATTACCAAAAATAACATTAATCTTAAGCCCTGTAACCTCATAAACTTCTTCAATCTCTGCAATACGGGTATCTAATGTTAACCCTAGTCGTTTCGAAACAATTGTGATAATATCACCAAGGTCAAAATCGACTTTATATTTAAGATTTCCATCAGTACTGATCGTACTAGTAAAAGTTTTTAATTCGGTGGTTTCGGCCAATACCTCATTTCCTTTACCGATCAATAAATTGTTATAAGCAGTAGTTGTTAAATATCCATTCTCATCCTGTGTTGGAATACCGCTTTGATCGTTGAATATTTCAAAACGTGCTAAGCCGACCGCATTTCCAACTGTCATAAATTTTTCGTAATATGGGTCGTCCTGAGTCCCGCCCACTAGTACAACATTTGCGTAGTTGTTTAAGCTATCAATATACTCTGATTCAAGAATATTATCAAATTCTTTTGAAAATATAGCACGTGGATTGGTGCTCTGGCCTTCTGTACGGTCTAAACCCTTATACACTTCAAATATCAATTTCTTATTGGTCAGATCAAAACGTATTCGATAGCCCAGTTGTGTTACACTTGCCATAATGTCCAATTCTTCCAGTAGATTCTTATAACTAGATTGATAGTCGATCGCTTCTACAAGATTTTGAATCGGAGCTAGTTCAAGCAATGGAATGATCCGTGCGGAGTCACTAGGAGCTATACAATTCTTTGTTACTAATGTTCGCATAGAAAGTTCGGCGGCGCCAGTTAGAATCTCTGATCCCCAAATAAGTCTTCTAGCCAAATATCCTGTTAAGAACGTCCCTTTTGCAATGGTAATCTCCTTGCCTTCGGCGTCTGTTTTTACATGAATCGTGTTAATAACCCCTGCTTCAACGTCTCCCGGCTTATAAATAATGTTATCGCGAACTAGATATTCAAGACCAGACGTGGTGGAAGCGCAATGAAGTTCAAACGAACCACATTTAGAGTATTTACGAGTCCATCGAAAAGAAATATATGAATCTATTATTCCTAATTTAGCAAGAGTAGGGGAAAAGATAACTAAATCCAACATATACTACACCCCCAAATACACAGGTCGATAGTAGATGCTAACATCCAAGTTGTCTTTTCCAGAAACAGCACTGTATTGAAGTAAATTATCCCCAGAACGAAGAGCAAAGAACGTACTGCCTCCCGTAATATTGTTGAAAGCGTTTGTAACTATTCCATCAATACAGCTTTCAACCTTTTTATTATTGATTATGGTAAATATGGTAATGACTTCGCCCGCTATCAAGGTCTTTTCAAGTGTAATATATTCCCCTGTAGCTAAATGAGTAATGGTTGGATTTACCACGGTGTTTACCGCCGTAAGGACAATGCGCATGCCACACGCAGAATCGCCAACGTTGATAACATTTGTGATGTCTGTGCCAATTCGTCGTCCCATTTCTATTCCTTCTGCTGGAATTTCTAATGGAAACTCGAAGGCGCCTTCTATTGTTATGACATCTCGGCGCTCCTCTATAAGCGCCATCCATTGGGGATCGCTAGCAGTTAAAGAAATTAGCCCACGACTAATATGCTCATTAAAATTATTAAACGAAGGTTTTTTATTAATCACACACTTAATCTTACGTTCATTCAGAATATCTTTATGGAATAAAGTACCCTCTTCTAATAGCGGATTAAAAACCTTATATATCTGATTTCGAAGACGAATAAGTTCTTCTTCAGAAGATGCAATTACGGCAAATTCTAGAGTTATATCTTTGACCTCAAGAGTATTGCCAGAATATGTAGCTCCATCCTGATTTACACCTTTAGATGAATATATGTTTACACTTTCGTTTTCCGTGAATTTTTCTAAGAGAAAGGGAGCCGAATTAGTAAAAACTAGTTCGGCCCCTAACGCATTAACAAAGGTTACTCGTTTCAACCAACTCAGCTCCTTTTAATACTCTAATGCCAACTCTTGTAAGACGCGTCGATTTTGTCGTGCGGTTTCTGCAGGACTTAAAGCTTTTGGACTATTAATAGTTAGATTTTGGGTAATACCCGGCTTCTGATTTCGGGGTTGCAGTGAATTTCGAAGTTCGACAAGATCCTCCTTCGTTGCATGCTCTGATTGTTGGAGTGCTTTTCTATTTCCATTTTGAATTGTTTCAACTGCAAGTTTACTTGAGGTTGCGCCGAGGTGAACTGGTGCAGTGAAGAGTTGGGGTATGGTTTTAGGTCGAATCGCGCTTAGATCAATCACTGGGGTAATGGTAAATGTCCAATCCTCTGAGTCCTCCATATCGGATAAGACTTGTGAAACCGCAGCAAGAGGTCCTTGTGCCATCTCTTGAGCAGCCTTTTCAGCATAATACGCATAGTCCGAGATTCCATCTGCAAAACCCATACTAACAAATCTACCAATACCTTCAAAGATTTTACTAGGAGACCGTTCGTCGAGCGCCTTCTTAGCAGCTGAGGCTGCCGAGCTAGCAAGCTCTTCGGCTGCGGCAATTGCTAAATAAGTTCCATTGCGAATACCATCAGCAAACCCGGCAGCAACATTACGACCAGCAGTTTCAAAATCTGGAATAGCTGCTGTAAACGCGGCATTAACCGTTGTCATTAAATCTCCAAGAGTAGATTGGGTATTGGGAATTAAGTTATTAAGAGACGTATCGAAAGACGTTGTTGCTTTAGCGCCACCCTTTTCGTACGTCTTCGCAACAACGTTTAATTTTGATTCAGTATCTAAGTTTAATTGAGTAAGTTTAACCCGATTGTCTGCAATTAAGGCGTTTAGTTCGGCTTCAGTTAATCCCGTAATCGTTTTCATCGTTCCTGTAAATGCAGTTTCTAACTCTCCCAGTTTTGTTTTCAAATCGCCATTGATCGTAGTCATGGATTCATTAAAGGTTACATCGAGAGCAGCAAGATCTTCTGCCAAATTGGTATTAACTTTATCATCTGCAACTTTCCATGCAGTTACTAGTTTACCAAGTTGTGTTTTAAGGTCGTTCTCAATTACAGTCATCGCCTCATTGTGGGTGGTGTTTAATTTATCCATATCCAACTGTAGATTTGCATCGATACTATTTAAAGAATCAAGAAATGCTGCCTCCAACCCAACGAGATCATTAGCGGCTTGAGCATTGAGGCTCTGTATTGCCAAAGCTGTTTCGGTCTTTAATCCTTCCAACTCGTCCACAGCAATAGTATTAGCAAGTACAAATTTGGTCTCAAACAAACTATCATATTCTGTTAATTGCTCATCTGTAAGAGTGAGAAGGGCTTTAATTTGAGATTTTGCAGAAGGGCCCATGGCTTGAAGCTCTTCCATTAGAGCGGTGCTAATGCCTCGGTTTTCAAGCGCGTTAAGCGACGTTTTCCAATCACTAACCGCAGCAACTTGATCTTGCAACTTTGTTAAAAGTCCAGTTCCAGTAAGAGCAACGTCATGTGGAACTACAGCGAACAAATCATACGAACCAAAAATGGCACTTGTACGAGATTTAACGGCTTGTTCATACGCTTGGTTTTTAGCATCAATGTCGGCCAATAGACGATCATTAATGGCCATTTGATCAGAAGCATATCGTTCACGAATACTTATTCGGTCTCTCTCTGCGTCCTCCGCAATTCGAGCCAAATTATCAGCATGTCTTTTTTCTTCGCGTTCTGCTTTTTCCTTTGCATCTGCCTTGGCATCAGCCACATCTTCTTCATATTTTTCCCAGAGATCCTTATGTGCTTTAACCGCGTCTGCATTTGCAACTTTGGAAGCTTTAAAACGATCGGAATTAAGTTTTGACTGTGCTTCGGCCGCATCGCTTTGCGCTTTAGCAACTCCGTTAATATATGCAAGTTGCGCATCATTGATTGTCTTTAGTCGAGAATAGATTTCACGATCGATTTGTTTTCGTTCTTCGGAACCTTCGATATAAGATAACCGAAGCGTTTGAAGCATTGAGAGTTCTTCATCAAGTGTAATGGTTCCATAGAATTGTCGCTCTTCAATAAGTGCTTTAAGCTTATCGAGTTCGGTTTTTACAACTTGTTTGATTCCTGTGGCATCGTTCGTTATCGCATTTCCGAACCCTTCAGTTAACGAATTGCCAATATCTTCACCGGCTTTTTCTGCTGGAGGGCGAGTCGTGTCCGTTAAAATATCCAGAAGACCAGTGACGCCGGTAGTGATACCACCAGTATTATTAGCTACTGCGGAGACAACGCCTTCCATTGTAATAGTGCCTGCGTCTATTCCAAGCTGTTCCGCCGAGTTGTTCATCCATCCTTTCAAGCCTTCCCACCCAGCAACAAGTGATTTGGGAACCATTGCCCCAACGTCATCCCTAAGTTTAGGGCTTATAGAATGGATATCCAACCCATTGCGGATAGAATCTTCAACTGCTGTTGCTAAGTTAGAACCGGCCTTGGCAGCAATATTTGTGTTTTTACTAATGCCAACGGCCAACCCTTTGGTGCACCAACCACCAATTGTTGCGAATAAACGACTCGGAGACCCTGTATCAACCACCTCATTTGCGGCTTCTACAACGGCATTCATAACAGTTTCTATGGATTTAACGGCTCCTGTTTTACCAGTTTCAATACCAAACTTCAATCCTGAAATAAGATTTCCACCAAGAATTCGGAAATCATTTATGTATGGATCGCCACTGGCTAACACGGCTTTAAAAATGGTACCAATTGTTAGCGCAAGTGTATTTTTTTGTCCTTCAAGTTGTCTAATTGGTTCATGAAGAATTGTAGCAATTGATGTTTGGAAGGGCTTTCTATTATTATCAAAAGAGGCCTTGGCGTTTGCAAGAACGGTGGCACCAACAGTTTCGAAAGCAGTTGTGATTCGACTTAATGCGTCCATTGCTGGCCCTACAATAGTAAAATCAATAGCATGTAGTTGGTCAATAAATAACCGCAGATCTATAGCAAACTCAGAAAGAGTTGTATTTCCTGAAAATAATTGTGCCAATCCACCGGAGGCTTTCAAAGTATTGGTAAATTCAGAAAATAAAATAAGAGCCGGTAGCATTGATGTGCTCATCAGGGAAAGCGATGACGTTGCGTTAGCAAGTTTGGTTTGATCGATTGTTCCAAATAACTCCGTAAGGCCCTGCACCTGAGAAGAAAACGTCGCCAGATCAATTGTACCAAAGAAGGCACTTAACGCGCCTCCAGTATTTGGAATTTCTTGAGCAGCTTTTGCAAACAACTTAAGATTATCCGCCATTGGTTTCATAGCAGCAAGCGTTTCAGATGCTCTAACCGCAAGAGCAGATGGGACCATGCCGAGTGTTTCAACAAACCCTGAAAGCATAGTTCCAAAGGTGTCTATGTTGTTCTCTCCCAAGAATCGGCCCATGAATCCGCCACTATTCGGAATACCTTGTGCTGCCTCAGCAAATATCTTTAGATTTGCAGCCATTGGGGTCATAGCATCGAGAACTTCTGTGGCACGAGTTACTTGGATAGGGGTGGTAAATCCAAAGGCGGCAACAAATTTAGTAAGCATAACACCAAAGGTGTCGATGTTATTATTACCCATAAAGCCACCAACAAAACCTCCGCTATTTGGGATTCCTTTCGCCGCTTCCGCAAAGATTTTTAAATTTGTGGCCATCGGTACCATATCTGCCAATCTCATAGAAGCAATATGAACATCAGTACTCGAAACAACTTTAATGGCTTTTACTAATTGAGTAAGTTGTTTGGCGAATATATCCATTGAATTGGTACCGGTTACAAAACCAGCAATTCCCGTTAAGATCGAAGATTGAGTAATAATAAGTATTGCTTCTGCAAGCGCTTTTATGCCCTGTAATGATTCAGGAGAGAATCCATCGAGTAATTGAACAAAGGCTGCGAGACTTCCACCAATCGATTCAAGCGTTCCTCCCGCAATTCCGCCCATTGCCGAGCCAATAAAGCGGCCAATTCCATCTCCAACTTGAACGAGAAGATCGAGACCTCTTGTGAGTATCGTTGCGTCCACAATTAGTAAACTCAATAACTGAGCGAGGCCGGCCGTACCAATAACAACAAGTGCTAGTGCCCCTAGTGACACCAATACTCCAGAAAACATATTTTTACCAAGTGCTCCAACCAGAGAAAGTGGTTTTGCTAATAAAGCCATGGCCGTCATAAGAGTACTTACAATGGCTATTCCGGCCGTAAATTTAGTAAGGCTTTCCCAACTTATATTATCAATATCTTTCGATAAGAAAGATAAAATACCAAAGAATGCAACGGTTGTGCCAAGAAGAGCACCAACGGCAAGAAGCGTCCCTCCAATGGCAAGAAGCGTCACTCCAAATTGTTTAACTTTAGCAAGAAATCCACTAGATCCACTATATCCTTTTGATACGAGATTCATAGCTCCCGAAATTTGACTTATTGCAAACCCAAGTGCCGCAATTGCTGTAGAAGCAATGGCTAAAGATTTAATGGATTCGCGTAAAGCCACCTGATCAATCATACTTAACAATATAAGCGAACCCGTAAGAGCAACAATAGAAGCAGTGATGCCAAGAAGCGATGTAAATGTGGACTTTCCACCACCGATATGTGCAGCAACGACGGTCATTATTTGAATAGCGCCAATTAACCCAATAAGTTTGGTTAGGGTTAAGAAACCTTTATCGATAACTACTTGGGGAACGTTACCAAGTACCGCAATACTTGCTGTAAATGTAAGTATGGATAGAGTTACTGCCCCAAGAATTTTTTGAGTTTTTTCTCCTTTAGCAAGACGAGCAGCACCTGCTGTCATTATTTGAATTCCACCAAGAATACCTGCCATTTTAGCAAGGCTGATAATTCCACGATCAATAGTTTCTTGATTTATTGCACCTAGAACTACAATCAATGCCGTCAAGGAAAGTAAGCCAAGTTGGGCTCCAAAGATGTCAGTATTAAATTTCTTACCCCCGCCCAAACGGCCAGCAGCCCCCATTATAATTTCTATTCCTGCAAGAAGGAGAACCATAAGTCCTAAATTAGCAATACTTTGTGTAATTATCTGAGGATCCATAAAAGCAAGAAGCTTTAAAACCGCAATCATTGCTACAATTCCGCCAGCCACTCCAAGAATGCTCGTTGAAGCCGACTTACCTCCTCCAAGTCGAGCTGTAGCCCCGAGAAGAAGTTGAAAACTACCAATAACGGCCAAAATCGATGCCATTTTAGCAAGACTGATTTGAAGGTCGTTAAAGCTAACTTTATCAAGAAGAACTAAGGCGCCGACAAGTGTTAAAATGGACATCGACATGCCAGTAAGGTTCATTGTAACTTTTTGTTGGTTTGGAATTTTACTAATATATGCAGATAATATCTGATATGTAGTCATAAACCCAAGGAGTGCACCTAGGGCCATTGTCGCATCCCAAATACGGGCTTCGTCAATTTGACCAATGTTTTTAACGGCAAAAGACATAATTAATAAGGATGCCGCAATTCCGGTAAGTCCGAACGCCGATGTTGCCATATCTTTGTTTTTTGTAAGATTAGAAGCAGCAACTTGAATTCCTTGAAGTAAGCCATATGCCGTAACAAACACTGCAACACCTTTGGCCATTGTAACAAAACTACGATTAAGATCTTCGGCCGGAATACGAGATAAAACCCACAGACTTGCCGAAAGTACACCAAAAGCAAAAGCCATATCACGAACCAACGTTGTTGTCTTAGGTCCGACAAATTTTTTAGTAAACCCATTGATTGCGCCGGTAACAGAAAGAGTAAAGCTCGTCATTGCCCCGGTTAGGTCAGAAAGTTGTTTAAAAAATATCAATAACACGCCACCAACGACAAATGTCGCAATTTTGCTAAAATCAATATTGTCAACCGCATCACTAAAGTCTTTAAAACCTTTAACGGCTTTGCCACCAATAAATTCTACTGCATCTTTTAAAATAGCAACTATTGTGGGCAAAACATTAATATTTTCCCCAATAGCTTTCCAATCAAAAAGACCGGTAAAATTTTGAACCGCCTTTGTTAAATTAACAGAGAGCCAATTCGTTACCATTTTGATTCTTGTAAGAAGATCGGTAAAGATTTGAATACCTGTCTTACGAATATATTCAAAAGGATCTTCAGCGTTCCATAATCCAGTAATAAACCCAGACACAGAATCAGCTAGTCGTATAATATTTTCTCGAAGAACGACTGCTCCAACTTTAATCGCAAGTAATGCATATTGAAAAAGCCCCGTTGATTTAATGGCTCTTGTGACGTTGAACAAGAAGTCACCGATGGACGCAGTAACTCCAAGGACGCCATCTCCTAAGGGAATAAAAATTTTAATAACATCAAAAGCGGCAGAGCCTAAGAATTTTACTATTTGTATCCCAAGATCAATAACAGAAAATAGACCAGCAAAAGTACGTCGAATTTTATCTCCAGTTTCTTCTCCAATGATCAAAGTTTCAGTAAAACTTTTAAACGATTTGGTTATAGCTAGCCACTGCTCTTTCGTTCGAGGAGGAAAGATTTGATCAATCGCTTTAGAAATTGGAAGTACAACATTAAGAAGGCCGATTAGAATGTCTTTAAGGCCCCCAAAAATATTAGCAACTCCTCCAAATTCTTTTAACCAAGCAAGCATGTCATTTCGTTCTTTTGCTCCACTAGCAAATACCTGCCACAGAACCTTTGAAAGATTTGTAAAATTGACCGTTGCTTCATCAAAGTATCCAAATATGATTTCGTATGTGCGCATCCAGCCACTACTAACCGCATCCATTGTTGCAATGATAGCTTCGCTAAATGTTTTGGCTTTTTGAGCAGAATTAAAACCTTTCTCGGCAACTTCGGAATATTTTCCCGCAAGAAATTCCATTGCCTCCCCCGCGGTTTCATATGTTCCATCTTTAACAAGTTTATATGCGGCTTCAGAAAGTTCAGAGAATTTACTAAAGGCGGCTTCCATAACAGCAGTATTGGCCCATTTATCTTGCAGAGTAGTACCAAAGGTGCCAATATTAACAAGAGTGCCTTGAGCAGTACGTCCTTCGGCATTGAGTTTACCAAGAGCTTTGCCAGTATCGATAAATACTTGTTTAAGAGCTTGTCCGCCTACACCCGCTTGTTCTACACTTGACCAATCCCTAAACTCAAGGTAGCCCCTACCATATGATTGGTTTAAATTATACATTACTCGGCTAAATTCGGTGGCGCTTTTACCTGCATATGCGGTCGCAGTAGCGACACCCGTAATCATTGGGATTAATTTATCGATATTACCACCAGCCGAGGTCATTTGTCCAAGCGCTTGTGTCATATCGGTAAATCCGTAACTCGTTTCGTCTGAGTACCACATTAAACGATCTAAATAATCGTTAACCTGAGATACACTCTTCCCGGTTGCGTTCATTATCGTTTGAACAGATGCTGTTTTTTGAGCATATTTAGTCCACCCGGCGGAAAGCTGATCAACAGATAAACTTTTAATCATATTCATTCCAGTGTTCATTGCTGTTTCGCCAAGTCGTCGTAAAGCACCTATGCCTATTTGCTCTAATATAGAAAAGGAGTTCGACACTGCACCAACGGATTGCTCAAGACCATTAAAACCTTTATTTAAGTCTGAATTTTGCAAAGCGTTGGCAAATTCTTTCAAACTATTTTTAGATTGCGAAATACCCTTCTCAAACTTTTGATTTTCAAAGGACATTTCCACTATTCTTTGATCAATTTTGTCGCTCATAGACTACGAACCTCCTTCCAGCACTCTGTTGCAATTTTTTCAAATATAGGACGAAGGGCAGGATTAATAAAGTCAATACCTTCGACATATCCGCCATTGCGTGTGGCGTGTCCATATTGAATTAATAGTGCAACAGAGTAGCCGTTTTGGATGTTCGAATTGTTAAAACCAATTCCCCAGTCCTCAATGGTATAGGACCAGCTATTGGCAGTTAGCCCACTATTTGTTGGGGTTGCCGATCGAAGCGCTTCGACTCCCTGAGAGCCATATCTCTCGAACGCGGTTCTAAGCCTACGATTGAGATCTTTGCTATTATCGAAGAACCGTTCGGCATTCCTAAAGGACCCACGTTGAGTCATTTTAATCATGCCTATCGTATCTCCTTATTTTAAAATTTATAGACTAAGATTATCCTTTGGTATTATACTTCGCTCGCCGAAGCGCATTTTGTTCTGCATAATGCGACGCTGTTTGTTTCTTATTCATTTTTGAAGGCGGTGAATTCTTTGTATCGCACACCCGTATTAATGTAAGTAAACGATTTAAATGCCATTTTTGACACTCCATAGGAATATTATTTGTAAACATTCGATGATAAAGAATCTCTGCTGTGACTACTTCTTTGGAGTGTTTTTTGGTATTTAAACTTTCTGAGAAGGTTGTCGCGGTCATTGTGTCATCAATATATTTTCGAATATCCGCGATATTTTCTGAAGAAAGTGCTGCAAATATAGCATCGTCCTTCACAGGTCCAATAACCATGCAGCGAATATAATCCAAATCTTGCGCAGTGGTTTTTTTTCTCGCGTTCAAGTATGGAATATGCCATTTAGCTTCCCATTTTGCTACCGAGATTAAAGAATGCTCGAGTGTTAGCACGCAAGATTGGACGTTAATAAATGTATTATTCCACGCTTGATATACTTCACTCGCAGGAACACGTATCTCGAGCATTTAAAATCTCTCCTATTCCTGGAGTCTTACAGGTTTCGTTTTGGCTAACTCAGCTAATGCTTTGTCTCGCATTTCGGCAGGAATAAGCGCTAAGAAGAACTCTTGGGATTTCTCTTCATCATATGCTAATTCTAAAAAGAGTTCACTAAAAGCCTCTGTTCTGCTAAACCGAATGGCAATTTCATCGCTCTTTTCAAAAATTCCGGTTTCTGGATTTTTCTCGCCATAAGACGTAAGAATGATCTTTTTCAGAATATCGATAACCTTTTTGAGGTTATTTGTTTCCAACGCATTCCGAAGGTTTTCAATAAGGCCACCTTTGGTATACGCCTCAAGTTCTAACCATTCAAACTTATTTAGATTAAAATAACAAGTCATTACCGCCGGCTGATCATCATAGTTTGTGTAGTTGACAGATTTTTTAAGCATAGTATGCATTCTCCTTCTTTCCCAGGTATTAAAAATTACCCGGGGATACTAGTGCATCAACTAGTAGAACCCCGGGTAATATATTTCATTTATTCTTACTTTTAAGCGGCATTAAAAATGGCATAGATTTCATCCGGCAACAAAAGTCTAGGCTCAATGGCCGCTACTACCGGATCTACAGAAGCGTCCAGCCCATAAAGAATATCAAGTACAGATTGAAGTTTAGCAGCGGAGCCAACAGGAATCTTGGTACTATCAATGATCAAATGTGCAGTAGGCTTTTTGCCGGTAACAGCAACTTTGGTTGCAGTAAAGTCAAAGCTCATTTCTTCAAGCTCTGGGGTCTCGTTCATGGTTGCGTGATCGCGAGCAGAAACGCCAGCAAGCGCACCGTAAACAAGATGAAGTTTGAATCCGTGCTCCATGCCGTTTGTATCGTTAACAACTTCGGTACGGTAACACAAACCAAATTTATCGTGGTTTTGTTGTGTAACAACAACGCCAGCGATCAAATCTGCCTCGCCGATAGCGGCTTTAAATGCATCTGGATAGGTATAACACCCAATGGTTCCAGCAAATTCTTCTGCAGACATAAACTCAAGGTATTTTTGATTATCGGCATAAAAGGGAGTTGCTTCGGCACCGGTTGGTGCTTCGCCAACAGAAGTTAGACCATTCCAAGCTACTCCAGTGCCATAGACACCGCCAACAATAGGATATAGAACTGCGTTTTTAACGCCGGTCTCGCCGATTCTTTCTCCAACCGCATCCCAAACTAATTTACTCATTGTTATTCTCCTTTTTTAATAATAAATTTTGTACACATCGTGATTAAGACCATCCATTGTAAAGTTCGTAGAAAAAGAACAATATGGTAATTCTAGCACTTTATCGGGAATTAAGGAATCCGGATTTTTATCTACGACAGTAATTAAATACTCTTTCATACCTATATATTTGCGATCGTTCGAAAAGAAATCTTTATGATTGGAACGCTTATAGATAATACACGGGTATTCAAGTTTTATCGTAGATGGGGGTTGAAAATATACACGCGATATAGGTTTTCCCTTGGTTCCAAGAATATCAACAAGGATCTCGTGTAGGTCTAATCTACTCTTCGCCGTTATAAACCCCTCCGATCTGTAAAACAATTCGAGGTCTATTAACTGAGAGGGATTTAATACTCCATTTCTGCCCCTGCCATATAATATACTTGATGCGCCCACTGTTCGCATATGCATATTCGTCGGCAATAATCGAGATAGAATTATCGATCGTGAAATTATCATTGACGTTCTCGCTTTTTTCCCATCTCTGAGAATACGAAATAACATCTCCTCGATAATTCTTTTTGGTTATCTGATCGATCCATACACCAGGGGCAGTTTCTTCTTGGATGGCGTAGCCTATTTCGCCATTAAATTTAGCCATAATAGACTACCTTCTTTCCATTTTGAAGTATGCGCTTATTAGTTAAGTAAGCGCAGGAATCGTTTCGAGTTTCCAATACGCAATGGCAGAGTGCGGCATGGTTAATGCGCCAGAACAACGAGTTTCGATCAAATATTTGTATTGATTGAAGTCGATGTCAAAGTCATCAAACATTGCAATATTGCCACCCTTATCGGCGCCGAGAGAGTAATCACTCATGTTAACAGAAACTCCAATTAAGCGTTTTTGACTACCCGCAACACCAACTTCGGCCGGAGTGATTACAACAACTTGGTTTTCCATAACAGGAACTTCAACGATCTCACGAGCGCGAAGAGCAGCAGCTAAATCGGACTCGGTATTGTAAAGACGACGACCAGTAGTATCTTTTAGAAGAAGCATATCGCCGGCCATATCCGGAGTAGTGAAGAAGGTTGGGGTGCCGCTACCTTTGTAGCTCTTACGACCTTTGATAATCTCATCAATTGTCTGAGAAACGGTTGCGGCTTCAATAATGGTGATCGGAATAGTATACAAGGCAGCATCGGTAGCAATTGGGCGAATCTTATCTTCTTTGATTTTGTCATCCGAAGCAGAGTCGCGACCGTCGCCAACAATTTGTGCACGAGCAATTTCCTCTTCAAGCATCATACGCATTTCCGCACGCAGCCAAATAACAACGTCGAAATCGGTAATGTCAATAACATCATCGCGATCAAGTTTTTGTTTCTTGTATACGGTGGTTGGATCCGTAGTACGTTTCAATAACGTAAAGACCTCATTTGTTTTCTCGTTACCCTTAATATAGCCTCGTGCGCGAGCTTCGTCCGCAGTGATGTCGGCGGCAATAGACTTAATACGGCTAAAGGGAACGTGTTTGGCGGCGCCAAAGACTTTCGCTACCCACTCGGTGTTGCGCTTAATAAAATCCGGTGTGTTGGTGGTAGTGCGGGCATCTGGGAACAAATAGTCAATGTTCTCAATCCCATAGGTACCGGCATGCATTAAAACATTTTCGCGATCTTCATAAACAACTAAAGCGTCGGCAATGGTTGCATAGCCATGGGCAAGAAACGCATTCTTAAGAGTCGACTGAGAAGACCGAGCGTCCTCGAAGATTGCGCGAAGTTCGGTACGAGTTAGGGCGGTTTGTTCTCTAGCACCACCAGCGGCGGTCTTATCAAAAATATTTTTCTTCATTGTGTTATCTCCTTTTTCATTAATAGAATGCTTAACGGGCTCTTCGTCTTCATCGTCTTCTTCAACATTCTCAAGGGCCGTTGCGATCATAGCATATACTACGTTTTTTTGTTTTTCGGAGAGGGTCTCAAACACATCCCCAACTGTTTCGGAATCCGATTCCTTATGAACAATCGCTTCTTCTTTTTCTTCCTCCTCTTCTTCAACATCAAACGCATCGTGAGCCAGTACTCCCGCGCAAATGATTGCTTCTGTTTCATCGGTAGTGATACTACCATCGCCATGTTCAAAAGCAAGATTGTCAATATATGCTTCTGGGTTAGCGCCAGCAATCACAATAGAAACTTCACGAATAACCCCATGAATAACATTTTTGTTTTTTTCCACTAAGGAATTGGCATATATACTAAGCGCCGTAACGTCCCCATGCTGAACAAGCGTTTTCACTGTCTTGCCCGACTCGGTATCATTAAGCGAACAGTATGCATATACCCCATCTTTACGATTTTCCAAAACCGCATGTCCGAGGATATTCTTTGGATCATTATGCATATGCTGATAGACCAATGGAACGGTTTTTCCATTGACAGACTCAAAAGCATCTTGAAGAATGGTGCGACCATCCGAGCATTTCAGCCCAACTTTGGTGGCGTATCCGCTAAAGTCATATTTTTTTTTACTACTCTTTGCCATTACTGTTTCCTCCTGTATTATTATTTAAAGGTTGACCATTGGGCATGTTTCTATTTTGAAGTTGATTCGCATGCGGCGCGTCTGAAGGTTTACGTCCAACAATTTGACGTAGTTCATTGGGGGTTAATATTTCGTTACGACTAAATACATCCGCGATGTTCGCAATTTCATCGGCCGGTATTAATCTAAACACATCACGAAAGCCCATGATTCGTTGTCCTTGGGCTCTTGCTGTTTTTGTCAAGAACTTTCGGAGTAACTCCTCAACAATGGTCGTCACGATTGGTTCGATTGTTCGATCATAGTAGCTGCGTAAGCTTTGCTCTGTTGCTTTACCATTGAAAACATCTTCTGTAAAACCGAGTTGGTTATAAAATTGAAGCGTTAAATATTGAATCTGCGTAAGAAGATTATTTTCAAGAGGACGATTTAACTGCGTTATGCGTTCGGTAGCATCGGCATAAGCAACGCCATACTTACTACCCTTAAGTTGATTTTCCATAGCTTTTATGCGTTCTTCTGCTTGAATTTGTCGAGCTTCGGACTTAATTGTATATGGAAGTTGAATAATCAAATCAAGTTTTCCAGAACTTGCCGCTTCATCTACCGTATCTAAAAGATTAAGTTTCCGAATAAGTCGCTTTAAGGTTGAGTTCGGTTCATTCATAACCGCATAAAGAGGGTTTTCGATAATGGCAACAATATTTTTTGGCATTAGTATTCGTTCTTTTTGCCCGGTTCGATCATTATAAACTTCTACTCGAACAAAGTCGGGATACCAGTCTATAATTTTTCCAGTTCGCAATGAAAGAATATTATAAGAGCCACTTAATGTTGGGTCAATGCTGGTTTCAACAGGAACAACAGCAACGGATCCTTCATCAAACATACTCATAACAATATCTTGAATTAAAACGCGACCTGTTTGGTCTTTATTGGCTTCGATTCGTAAACAGTGGTTTAATGTACTGTTGATGGTCTCAAGATATTGACCATGTTCATCGACCCTTACGTGCTCAATGTTAAAGCTTGCTACATCTACCGCGATTCGATTGGTAATTGTAGTTAGAATTGATTTTTCGTTTCGAGAAGAAGATCTAATTCGTGTGGGGTTTTGTGAAGAATTAAACTGGCCGGTGGTTTGGTGAACGTAAAAATCAGAACCTGTTTCGTCGCGAGCGCGAAAAACATTCCACACACGAGCAAGTCTTTGTCCAACAGAATCCAATATTAATCACCACCTTTCATAAGATTTTCCGTCTTATACGCCACTTTACCAGTTTTAAAGACTCCGCGACTAAGTTGTTTCATATCATATCCAGCATCCGCAACCGCAGTATGAACTCCAATTTGTCCCCGCTTAGCAACAAATCGTAAAACTCTTCCCGAAGGTGCTGAAATATCAGAAATTTGTGAATTCATAAGTTGCGCAAGCTTATTGTTGTATTGAAGAATGGTACTTGACGAAAGTTTGCCTTTGGAAGTATAGGATATTTCAAGTTGAGTACGAATAAACTCATTCATATCTTTTGATACGCTTTTTTGAACTCGCTGTTTAATTTTTTCGCCCTTTGTTGCGGCCCACTTGTTGTCCTTCCTATCAAGACGAGCCTGGCCCCTAGGCGTCAAAGAGCCATCGGGATTTTGAAATCTTCGAATGCCCCATTGCTGCCCTAAAATTCCAAAATGTTGAAGGACCGTTTGATTCATATCACGCCCTCCTTATTTGAGATTTTGGATAGCGTTAAAAGGCGGCTCCAAGAGATACGCGACGCCAATTTGTTCCGGTAGCAGCGTTACCATTTAGACAAATATACAAATAAGTAGCGTCCACCATAAACTTTTTACCAATAGCAACCGTGCCATTAGTCCCGCCACTTAACGTAGTGACGCCTTGACCAAATGAAGCATTGATCATATCGGTCGCAATCGTAATAGCATTTCCTGCTACTCCGGCAATATCTGCAGTTAAAACTATGGTATCGTCTGCGCCATCAACTGCTCCAACACCTTGTGTGTCAAACGCTGTAATAGCTGCAACAAGGGCAAGAATGGCGTTTGGTGCCGTGCAATCCCCACCGCCTGCAAGTTTAGCCGCAGCAAAAACATTTGTTTCAGCGGTAAATGTTTCGGTGGTGTCAATGTCGTTACCAGCAATACCTCCGATAAGGGCAGAAAGCGTTAAAACATTAGCAACAAACGCACCAGCAGAAACTAATGTATGAGGATCATTGACTCCGTCTGTTCCATTAATTGCCGCAACAAGGGCGGCTTGTGCTCCGGCAAGATCCTCACCGATAGAAACTTCTCCATCTGCTGTGTCTGTTCCAACTGGAACAAACGTAAAGACTTTCGTTGCGAGAGTAAGCGTATCTCCGGCAACGGGTTGGACGGCCATTGTAAGTTCCCCCGTTGCCTCTACAACGTGCGGTGTAATATTGACTGGGATAAATTCTGGACGAGTTATTGTTTGTAGATCGTCTGCGGAAAATTGATAAACATCCTCACCAATTTCAACAGTTTCACCATGAACAACAACGCCGGTAAGCGTTAAGGTTCCTTTTGCTGCAATGGCATTAATAGGAGTGCCTTCCTCTATTGGATCAACTATCGGTGCTGGTGTCAAATTGTTAAGCGCGGTAATAACTTCTTGTATTTTATCACCCAATTTAATACTAGGGTCATAAAATTGAGACAAACCATTAAAAGTCTTAAGTTCTGTTGGGGCTAACCCGTTCATACTAAACCCTCCCTTTTATTTCTTTTCTTTCATATTAAACGCGGTTTCTGCAAGCATCGGCGAAAGCTCTCTAACTAACAACTTAGCTCCACCTAGCATAAGTCCTTGACTAAATTCTGTTAGTGCCTTTCCGCCAGCATCTGTAAGTGCTTTTCTAACAAATGACTGACTTTTCACAGTCTTATCTGTAGTTAGGCTTTTATATGTGGCCTCAAGTTGGAGTCGTTCATTTAATTTTCGAAGCTCTTCGTTAGAAAGGGCTTCTGGTGTTTTTTCCTTGTTTTCACGACTTTTGATATGGTCGTCAGATTTTACAGCTTCGGCCGCACGATCCCGTTTTTTCCCAGCCGCGGTTCGTGTTCCATCTTTTTTTTGAAATCTACGAACCCCCCATTTCATGCCTAAAACACCAAAATGATACAGTTGATTAACGGGTGTAATTGTATCAATTTTGGCTGGATTTTCATAACTATCCTTTTCACCCGCGGATCGACGCAAAGAACGAATACTATCTTCCGCCTCTCGCTCATTTCGAAGTCGATATATTAATTTTTGTAATCCTTCGTCGCTTAATTCAGAAATAGACTTAGATTTATCGACTTCGGTTTGGATTATAGGATATTGCACTGATTTAGCGACATTCATATCATAATCATAATCATAATCATAGTGTAGAAGTTCTGATCGTTTAACAACTCTATTTGCCATTGGCGATACCTCCTTTCATGAGGGTTGAATATAAACTTACAGGAAATATTATCCTTCTAAAAGAACGTCCAACTTTAAAGAGTTGAGTCTGTCCCCAAGGGATTTGTATGAAGCTTTGTGAACTTCCAACTTTGCCAGTGCTTCTTTGACGGCCGCTACCTTTACAGGGTTAGATTTAAATTTAAAAAAAGGTTTTAGTATTTTATATCCACCATTTGCATCGCGGTGTAAATAACGAGTAAGTTTACGAACTCTTTTTGTCGTGTCCGCTGAATATCGTGCATTGCGTCGACTTAGGGCACGAACTTTCTTTTTGCCTCTCGCCCCTGTGAGACGACCATACCCTTGTCGCTCTTCCAGTTTTTCTACAGCGTATTGTTGCTTATTATTCCGTCTATTTGTCCGCCATACGCCCCACTTCATACCCATGACACCAAAGTGCTTTAGTTCCTCATCAGAAAGCAAATCAAGATATGGGCCGATTGCAGACTGTTGTAAACTATCCGTTTCCGAATCATCTTCGCCGTTTTGAAGCAGGTCTCCCATAAGAAGCAGAATTACCTCTATTTGTTTTTTTGTAAAAGTGACATTATCGTCAGACATATTATAGCCCACCCCCTTTTTAGGATATACTGGATTACTTCCTTGATCTCTGTTGAAAGTTGCAGTTGATATTAATTTGTTAGGCACAGCAACTCCTCCTTTTACTAAGTTGGTCTACTCAAATTCGTTTTTGTTTAATTTATAGGCAATATAAGCATTAAGAAGTCCAGACACCGCATCAATCTTTTCTTCACGATGTTTTTTAAGAAGTTTTCGATTGCCATTAGTGTCTTCGATGGTAACACAGTTACCCATTGTGAAACGGAACAACTCTTGATCAAATATTAATTGGCGTTCTTCGGAGATTTTCTTCAACTCGCCTAGAGGTACTGATTCCGTTTTTGCACCCTGAATGACCTTTTCAATGGCATTTGCCCCATTTTCTTGCTGCCAACGTTTAATAAACTCCTCTGCATTATAAGGATCAAACCCTACACAGCGAACATCGTAGTTTTGGACAGCAATATACTTATCCAAATCATCATAAACGGTCATCATGTCAAGAACTGCGCCATCGAGTACCATTAGCGACCCTTCATTCATAAAGTCGTCATACTTTATACGTAGGGCACCAGGCAACTTTAATAAGGTAAGACTAGAAATATAACAGCGGGTCTTGACTCCAAATAATCCTCGGCCTACAGGAAAAAGGAAAGTAAAAGCACAGAAGTCGTCCCCTTGAGAAAGATCGATACCAAGCGCACACGTGCATTTCCAAAAAGATTGTCGTCTATGTAGTTCTGTTTCCTCATAGGTAAAGAAATAGGTGTATCCTTCCATTGGTATTCCAAAGCGTTTTGCAAGAATATCGTTTCGAGTGGATGGCGCTTTTTCAGCACGTTCTACATCAAGCTGGTAGGTTTCATATGATACGGTCTTACCAAGATTCGGATTGGCTTTTAGCCACATGTCTGGGTTACCAACTTCATCAACACTGTCGAGTCTATAATACCAGATAGAGACATGCTCGGCTGGATACTCGCCTCGAAGTATGTCGAGCAATTCCATTTTGATTGTATCGCCAGAACTGTTTCGAACGGTTCCTTCGGAGCTCATCGCAACGATCAGGTAGTCATCCATTTTGGATGCGCCCTGTTCAATTGCGCCGACGACATCTTCTCTAATGTCGCCAGAAAGCCATTCGTCAACGGTAGAGACCTTGGGACGCAATCCTTGTAGCTTATCTATTGTCATTGGTCGAACTTCTAACAAGGACCCTGTTAGAAAGTTTTCAATACCCTTTTTAGTTGCCGAGAGCTTCACTCGTTTTGCCCTAGAACCAGTGGTGTTTTGAATCGACCCCTCTGTTAGAAACTGATATAGTGGCCCTCGCGCACGCGTTATGGCCGTTCGAATTGGAGACATTACTTCGTCGGCCTGTTTCATGGTAGGTGCAGTAGTAACTTGATGCGTGGTGGATGTATCTATGTTCAGAGTATAGTTTTGAATACAACTACCATACATAGATTTGGCGGCACCACGAGCAACAATTAAATATTGTTTACTTGTTAAACGTTTCTTAATCTTTCTTGTTTCGTAATGTCCAAGATCTCCGTTTTTTCCCGGAATGAAAACAGAACGATCGGTAAAGTAATACCATCCAAAAACATCCTCGGCCCAAAGTTTAAAGGAATCCAAAAGATGTAGATCAGAGCCGTCGGTCAAGGTTAATTCTTGTTCACAAAAAATAATAAATCCTTCGATTGCGTCCTCGTCGTAATAAAACCGAGGATTTCGGATTCGTTCATCAATTCGATTCATTTGAAGAGAGATTTCGGTACAGACTGGTATTTCGCCTCTTAACACGGCATCCCGGAATTCTCCATAATACCGTGGAGTGGCCGTGTTTGATAATTTCATAGTTACTCCTCCGGTTCCAAAATTGGGACGGGTGTTACCGGGCGAATAATATGCGCCTCTTCAATTCGCCAATCATATTCTTGAATTTGTTTTTCGATAGCCGCAACTAAGAATGCATTTGCTGGAGGATCGAACACAAGCTTAACTCTGAGATATACATCAGTACGAACGAGATCTAAATCTTTTCGTTCACCAAGAAAGTCGGTCCAAGTATCATCTTTTGAACTAATTGAAAATCCGCCGATGGGACCAACACCAAGACTCGACATGATCATTAATGCGCCATTAATATACATGATGAGCTCAACGTCAAAAGCAGTATCGTCACTATTAATACCATGAAATGCCTTAATCGAATCGAGAATACTTACCATAGTTTCGTATCCCCCTTTCTTCTTTCAGTTGGCAAATAACGCCGTAATTGCGTAGAATCTCCAAAGTGAATAATATTATGTGTGTTTATTGATGTGCATATTAAGAATTCAGGATCAATAAGCGCAGGGTCGCCGATACAAACTGCTTCGATTGTTATTGGATTTAAATGATGAATACGAATAGCATCGTATATGTCTCGGCCAGGAACGGCAAGGTCCCACGCGTTATCTCGCACAATAATTTTCTCACGTATAGAGCGCCATGGTCCTGAATTATAAAAATGTTGATTTAGATATCTATCAAACCCAAAGGTTGCAACACCGATCGATCCTCGAAGCGATAGATAGTTAAATCGTTCTTCGAAGGTTGGGAGCGTTATAAGTTCTGAATATGTTCTAAAAGTCCCGATCATCGACTTCTTGCTCTCCGCGATAAATTCGCATTGCGCTTATGGCCTTTGTATAAAGCTCGTCAACCGATTTTGCAGATCGAATGGAATCGGTTTTTGCAGTAATGAGTTCTTCTTGTTTCTCAAGAATTCTGCGTTCTATTTTTGTGGTAAGAGAACCAAGTTTTAAAAAATGGGTTGTCTCTTGAGCGCTAGCAGTGCCTGCCAACATTCGCTTCTCTACTAGATCATACGCCAAAGAAATCAATTGATTCTCTCGACCTTCTGGAGTAGTAGCAGGTGGAGCCTTTCGACGCGCTTGCGGCTCCGGCCGAGAGTATTTAGCCATAGATTTGCCTCCTTTGCTATAAGTTGTGGAAACTTTAACTATAGTTATTCCGGCTGAAAAATGAAACAATAGGCCAAAAAATGCCCCCGGGGCAAATATAAGGACCCTCGCGATGTAGAAG